>NZ_CP016804.1:1390630-1738288 GCF_001886955.1 Halodesulfurarchaeum formicicum
GCCCTGACGATCGAACGGGTGGACGCGGAGACGACAGTGCTATGAACGCTTTCGAAGACCTCATCACGTACATCGAATCGGAGACGAGTTTCGCATCGAGTTACTACGACGAGTCCTACCTCGACCGACGGATCTCAGCCCGCATGCGGCGGACCAAATCCGAGGACTACGGAGCGTACTTCGACCTGCTCAAACGAGACGAGGACGAGCGGGCCGAACTACTTGATACGCTCTCGGTCAACGTCACGAGTTTTTTCCGTGACGAGAAGGTCTGGCACGCGCTCAGGGAGGTCGTTCAGGACCTGGCAGCGGAAAACCGGTCGGTCGACATCTGGAGTGCGGCGTGTGCAGATGGCCGCGAACCGTACTCTCTCGCGATGTTGGCCCTCGACGCCGGGCTCTCGCCACGGTCGGTCGACATTCTCGCGACCGACATCGACGAGAACGCCCTGGACCGGGCCCGGCAGGGCGTCTATCAGAGCACCCGGACGACCGACCTCGACGACCAGCTTTCCTTCCTCGAGGATCCCCACGAGTACGTGGCCCAGGACGGGGACCAGATCACGCTCGCAAAGCAGGTGAAAGATCTCATCAGCTTCGAGCGCCACGATTTGATCACCGGCGATCCAAAATCGGGCTTTGACCTCGTGCTCTGTCGGAACGTCTGCATCTATCTCGACAGCGAGTACAAACACCCGATCCTTGAGACCGTCAGCGAGTCACTCAGGCCGGGTGGCTATCTCGTCCTCGGGCAGACCGAGACGATTCCGCCGGACATCAAAGCCCGGTTCGAGGCCGCCGACCCCCGGCTTCGAATCTATCGACTGATCGAGTGATCTAAGAGCCCGCCGGTCCAGGATTTGATCGACAAATGGGTGATTCCGTCGTCGCGGACTTCGTCACGGACGTGGTTCCCGATACCGGCCGGTACGACGAGCCAGTCCGGGGCCGCGTGGTGATGAACCGCGAGGAAGTGGTCCTTGTCACCCCAGAGGACCGTGTGAACTTCGGTGTCGGGGACGTGTTCGACATCGCCTACGGAAGCGCCCCATCAGAGCTCCGGGCGTTCTTCGAGGACACCGTGACGGTGGCCTACGAACGGGCCGGTTCCAAGCGGGCCGCACTGATCGAGGGGGCCGACGAGACAGTCGAGCGTTTTACCACCTTGCTCTTCAAGGCCGTGCTGAACGACACCGTCGTCGCGGTCAAACACCCCGCCAAAGTTGGAGGCCGGATCACCGATGAAGCCTACGAACGAGCATCGCTCTTTGTCGATTCGGCGACGGTGCAGTTCAGAGGCGAGGACCCCTTCGAAATCGAGGTCTCGACGGTCTCGCACTTCGAGCGGATCGAGCGAGAGGTGGGCGGTCGGACCCGGCCCGTGCTCTCTGTTCGGCACGCAGATGGCGGGGAGATCGCCACGAGCGAGATCGCCCTGCAACCCGAGCGAAAGATGAACGTGCTGGGCCGGTTCCTCCGGATCGAGTACACCCAGCTCAAAAAGGATCTCGCGGAGATCGACCTGCGGGACGAGGAGATCGAAATCCTCGTGGGACTCTATTCGGGTGCGAGCGAGGGGAATCTCGCGGGAATGCTCGGCGTGGACGCGAGCCGGGTCTCGACGATGCTTCGTCGACTGGCCGAGAAGTCCTTGCTCGAAGAGGCCGCCTCGGGGTGGACACTCACCCCGACCGGCAAGCTGGCCGTCGGGGAGAACCTCGAACAGGTCAACCTGTGATCACTCCTCGTTGATGACCTCACTGGCGATGTTGCGCCCACGAGTCTTCATCGTGACCTCCCGTCGGGTCCGGACCTCCTCCAGGATGTCGAGTTCGATAAGCCGGTCGTAGATCGACTCGACTTCGTCGACGTCCATCCCCAGGAAGTCGGGGATTTCGAACGGGGAGACACCAGAATACAGGCCCATGAGGACCCGTTTCTCTGTCTCCGAGAGGTCAACTGCGCCCTGGCTTTGCTCGACACCACGCTTGAAGAGGGATTCGAGGACGGCCATGGCGTGGGACTCGCCAGCGAAGTAGGTCTGGACGCTGGTCCCCTCCTGGGCGTGTTCGACCTTGAGGATGGGGCGGGCCGTCCCAGCCACCTGCTGATTGTCCGCCTCCACACTTCCCACGTCGTCCAGATCGATCGGCACAAAGGCTCCGGAGGAGAGTGCGACGTTGAGTTCGCGGTCGTCATCAGAGACCTTCACCCGTGCCTGCTCGTAGGTGGTATCCTGGACGACCCCACCCTCGACGGCCGGGTGCTTGACCTGGACTTGCTCCTGGTCCAACATGGCACCGAAAAGCGAGAACTCGAAGGACTCGGTGTTCGAACCCAGCGAAATGAGCACCACACTCTCGTTCGCGAGCTGAATACTGACGTAATCCGAGACCTTGGCGACGGTCTGGTTCACGTCGTACCGACCGCTCAGGCTCGTGATCTTCGACAGCGGGAGGGTCCGCTTCCCGTCGTTGCTGACCAGAATGAGCCGCTTGTTCGAGAGGATGATCCGGCCGGGCGACCAGTCGGCGTCCTTCAACCGTCGGCCGTCTTTGACCGCCTGGAGGAACTTGCCTTTCGTGTCCTCGATCTTGTACTCGGACTCGCTCATTCCCATCCCCTCCACGGGCGAGAAGCTCCCCGTCGGATCGGCCCCAACCCGGTCGCCCCCGCCGACATCATGCTACTTGGACCTTCACAGGGTCGCTATAAAACATTTGTCTGACTGTTCAAAACTCGAAGCCTTCGAGATCGGGCGAGGACTGTTCGAGTTTCGAGAGTGCCGCAAAGGCGTACTGCCGTACCTCCTCGCTCTCGGTCTCGTCGACCAGCCGTTCGAGTTTCTGGCGCGAGCGGTCACCCCCAATTTTCCCAAGCGTAAATGCGGCCTTTCCAACCGCCGCCTCGGTGCCGGTATCCAGCACCTCGAGCAGTTCGGTCTCGACCCGTCTGCCGCCGATCTCGGCCAGGCTCGTGGTGGCGAACTGCTGGATCAACTGATCATCGGCGTCCAGGACGGACAGGAGCGCATCGATGGCCACCCCATCGCCTTCCTCGGCCACCCGCCCAAGCATCCACACGGCGTTGCGCCGCTGGTGAAGCTGGGTTCCCTCTTCGATGATCTCGGCGAGGGATTGGACGATGCTCGGATCGCCGCTCGCGCTCATTCGATCGACGACGGCCTGTCTGAGTTCGTCGCTCTTCGAGGCGTCGACGTTCGAGAGGATCTCGATCAGCGAGAAGACCGCCGCCCGCCTGACCAGATCGCTCTCGTCGCCGAGCAGATCCACGAGCGTGTCGATCGGCTCCGTATTGCCAAAGCGCCCGAGCGAGGCAGCCACGGTTCGCCGCATCGCCTCGCTATCGTCATCGGCCATCGAAAGCAGGCCCTCGAGGGCGGGCCGGTTGCCGAGGTAACCCAGCGCGTCAGCAACGGCTCGCCTGACCGGGAGCGGTTCACCCTGCAGATGCTCGACGAGCGCGCCCGCGGCCCCCGGATCTGCGATCCGACCGAGTGCCCGGGCAGCCCTGACCCGCACTCGGGGGTCCGGATCGGAGAGGGACTCCACCAGCGGGCCGACAGCGTTCTCGTTCTCCAGCCGGCCGAGGACGTTCGCGGCGGCCAGCCGGAGCTCCGGCGCGTCCGCGGAGAGATCCCGGACGAACGTCTCGGCTATTTTCCAGTCCGCAGCGTCTTCCGGGACGTCCCGGCCCAGCGCGTGGAGAAGCGCGTCGACGGCGTCAAGCGCCGTTAACGCGTCGATGGCCGCTGCCCGAACGGCCTCGTTGTCGTCTGCCTGTACGACCTCGACGAGCGCTTCGATGCCGGCTTCGTCAGTCTCGTCGAGACTGCCAAGGATTTCGGCGGCCCGCTCTCTTACTGTCGGGTTGTCACTCTCGGTGACCACCGCGGTCAGGGTCTCGACGTCCCGATCTCGTTCCAGTCCGAAGAGCGAGGGCACTGACCAGGAGTACCAGCGGCAGGGGTATATTTGTACTCATCCCGGCCCCCAAATCCGGTGGGTGACTACCGGAGCGAGACGGCAGATCTGGTCCGAATCCGCTCGGGAACCCGGATCTCGATCCGCTTGGTGGCCCCCGATTCGAGCTGGAGCCGGACCGCAAACCGGTCGTGAACTGAAAGCGGTGGCGTCTCGATCACCACCGCGAACTGATCCGCAGTTTCGGTGACGACGGGGGCCGAGCCGTCCGGATCTGAAAGTGCCTCGACAGAAAATGTCTCGCCCGCAGTCGGTGTGTCGGCACTGTACTCGAGGTCGTCGATCGCGCCTGGAGTTTCGACGAGCGCCGTGGCCTGTCGCAAGTCCACCGAAACGGGCGCTTGTGAGGTCGAGACGATTACCCGAACGTCGGTCAGCGTACTGGGGTCGGCGGTCTGATTCACGCGGCCGGTCACCGCGACGACCGTGAGCGGCGAGTCGACTTCTGACGTGACGGCCTCGCCCGTGATATCAGCCCTGGATTGAAGCACGTCAGTGACGTTGAACAGAACACCGGCCGTCGTCGCGGCGACGATCAGGACGGCCACGAGAATGACGATCGTTCCGGCCCCGATCTGGGCCCGGGTGGGTCCAAACTCGGACCCACTGCCCTCTTGACTCCGCTTGTGGCGGTCCACGTGCCGCCGTCGTCCCGCCATATCAGGACTGGACCATTCGATAGCCCAACCCGACGAGGGAGAGAATGGCACCGAGGAAGGCGACTAATGCGAGTTCGGTGCGATCGATGGGGCCGCCAAGTTCGGCGGGATGAGATTCGAGCACCTCGATCGTGTGCACCTCGGAGACGTCGGCGGGCTGGCGGGTTTCGGCGTCGAGAACCGAGAACCGGAGGCCGTGTGTGCCGACCGTGCTGGCGTTGATCGCCCGCGAGACACTGGCTTGCTCGCCGGGATCGATCGTGATCGTCTCGACCTCGTAGGCCTCCGTCTCGTTTTCCGGGCTGGCGGTGTGGAGGACGACCGTCCCACTCGTGACGGTCTCGCCCGTGTTTCGGACCGTCACGGTGAACTCGCCCTGTTCACCGAGGACGAGTGACTCCTCGCTCAACTCGACGGCCTCGATGCAGAGCGAGCGATCCTCGATGGGGTCACAGTCCGCCTGGGCGTTCGCGCCGGTGGGCAGCAGTGGTCCCGAGGCTGCGAGCCCGAGGAAGATGACGCCGATCAGGAGCACGCGTGTCGTGTTCATTGGTGGTGTGGTGTGGTTCTAAAGCGTTCGAAAGTGAGAGAAAGTGTGGGCCTTACAGGCTCACGGCTTCCTGATTCGCCAGCGAGTCGGGGACCCGGATCTCGAGGGACTTCGTCGCACCCGAGGGGGTCGTAATCGAGACTTCCGTACTCGTGCCGGCATCGAGGTAGCCCGGATCGATGTGCATCGTGAAGCGGTCGCCGGAGGTCAGCACGGGCACGGTGTTGTCGTCGTCCTGAACGGCCGAGAGAGTGAAGCTCGTGTCCTCCTCCGGCACGGCGTTGTTGTTCAGGCCTTCGTAGGTCAGGTCGTGACTGCCGTCGGGGGCGACGAGCGAGATGGTCGTGCCCTTCATGTCGATGTCACTGGCACCGGGGGCCTGGGTGACGATCATCTCGACCTTGTTCACCCGCGGGGTCACGCCGTCATCGTTGGCCGTGATCTCGAAGGATTCGGTGGCGGTGAGATTCGCCGTGTAGTCCGTGTCGTCGTCGGTGATCGTTACCGAGGTATCGCCATCCGCGGTCAGGTTGGAACTCGCGTTGAAGGTGAACGTATTCGGTTCGTTCGCCGCTTCGCGGTCCCAGTACTGGAGGGTGTACTCGTCGTGCCCCTCGTCGTTGACCTCGACACTCGTCACGGTGACTTCGTGGGTGGTGTTGTATTCGCCGAGTTCGAGTGCGTTGTCTGGGCTACCCACCTCCTGAAGGGAGGCGGTATCACCGTCATTGACGGTCGAATTAGTCACGTTGACCTGTAGTACCTCACTCTCCCGGATGTCGAAGTTCTGACCACTGTCGTTTTCCACGTTCAGTTCCGCGGAGGAGACCAACCCAGTCGTACTCACGATTTGCAGCTGGTTCGTGACCTGCTGGGTGCTCTCTTCGCCGGTCTGTTCGGCCGAACTCTGGAGGAAGCCGGCCGTGTTGATCAGTACGCCCGCCGCGATAGCCGCGACGAGGACCATCGCGATGAACACGATCAGGGTACCGATACCCACCTGGCCGTGCTCTCCCGATTTCGGGAGCCGTTCTTTGATCGATCCGAGTGTGTCGCGTATCATAGTATCTCGCAAGCACCGGTCGGGTGCCTGCCTACCACCCCGTTCAGCAAATTACTATAAGAAAGTACGGTCGCTATTATCGGCTGCGATAACACAGGCGAGCCACGGCGTTCGTGGGCCGGCGAAGAAAAAAATCGAAACGGCGTCCGAAAGTTAGAGACTCACGGCTTCCTGGTTGGCCAGCGAGTCAGGGACACGGATCTCCATGGACTTCGTCGCGCCCGAGGGCGTCGTAATCGAGACTTCCGAGCTCGTGCCAGCGGCCAGGGTGCCAGGATCGACGTGGATCGTGAAGCGGTCGCCGGAAGTCAGGACTGGGACGGTGTTGTCGTCGTCCTGAATCGCCGAGAGGGTGAAGCTGGTGTCCTCGACAGGATCGGTTTCACCTGGAGGCCCTCGGTAGACGAGGTCGTGACTGCCATCAGGGGCGACCATGCTGATCGTGGTGCCCTTCATGTCGATGTCGTTCGCACCGGGTGCCTGGGTCACGATCATCTCGATGTCCGAGACCAGCGGCGTGACCCCTTCGTCGGAGCCCGAGACTGTCGCGTTGGTGTTGTTGATCTCGACAGTCGTGCCGTCAAGGGTCAGTTCGGCGAATACCTCGGAATCATCTACGTAGCCTTCGTAGGTCAGATTCTTGCTGGCGTTGAACGTCGCTTCCCGCGGCTGGTCGAACTCCTCGGGGTTCCAGTACTGGAGCGTGTAGGTGTCAGCCCCGTCGTCGTTCAGCGTGACGTCCGAAACTTTCACCGTGTGTGTCTGGTTCAAATCACCGAGCTGGAGGGTCGCATCACCGTCCTCCTCGGTCAAATTCGCGGAGCTCTCTCCCAGCGAGTTGTTGCCATCGGTTACGTTAGCTTCGAAGGTCAAGTCCTCGTGGACATTGAATTCCGCGTTCGAACTCTCGTTCTCGATCGTCAGCTCCGTCGCCGCGACCTCCCCAGTCGTACTCACGATCTGGAGCTGGTTCGTGACCTGTTCGGTGCTCTCCTCGCCTGTCTGTTCGGCCGAACTCTGCAGGAAGCCGGCCGTGTTGATCAACACGCCTGCCGCGATGGCCGCGACCAGCACCATCGCGATGAACACGATCAGGGTACCGATACCAACCTGACCGTGTTCTCCCGAGTCGGGGAGACGTTCCTTGATCGATCCGAGTGTGTTGCGTATCATGGGTCCTCACAAGCACCGGGCTGGTGCCTGCCTATCCAGTCCGTTCAAAATCGTAGTATAAGTAATTAGGGCGGCAGTTATCGGCTCCGATAATAATTTCAGGGCACAAGCGAGTTAGTGGATCAAAGCAATAAGACAGTATAAGCATGACCGAACGACGCGTCGACTGGATGATTCTGGGGCTCGACGTGGCGGGGTTGCTGGTCGTGCCGGTCGTGGTGTCGCTCCTTCATTTCACGGCAACTGAGTCGTTCCTTGCGAGCCTGACCCACTACGCCGACGCCACCACACTCCAGGGCCTGTTCGGTCACTGGGCGGTCCACCACTCGACAGCGCACCTGGTGGGAAACGTGATGGGCTACGGGCTCGTAGCCGGGGCGGCCTACGGGCTCGCGTGGCTCGTCAAGGAGCGATGGTGGTTCCGACTCTCCGGGCTCACGATCCTGGTAGTCGTGCCGCCGAGCACTGCGCTCGCCAGCGATCTGGTATTCGGCTGGCTTCTTCCGGGTTTCAGCTATGCCGCTCGCGGCGCGTCAGCGGTCGTCGCAGCCATGCTGGGACTGCTCTACGTGCTCTTTCTGGGTTTTCTCCAGCGGGAATTCGACCGCCGTGTCGCTATCAGTGTCGGCGGCAACGTCCTGATCGGCACGCTGGTGGGGCTGCTCTGGGTGGTCGGCGACCCGCCCTGGACGACCGTTATCGGGATCCTTGGCGCCGGCGTCGCGGTCCTGCTTTTCGACGTGGGCAGTCGGATCCGTAGCGATCAGGAACGCCAGCGCCCAGCCGGCCGGATACATCGAGTTGAAGCAAGCCTACTCCTCACGACAGCGGTCTTTACCGTCCTGCTCGCGAGTGCAATTGCCCTCGTTCCGGCAAACCCGTTTGCCGGCCCCGCGATCAGCAACGTCTACGCACACGCGACTGGGTTTGGAATGGGGATCACGGTCGGGGGCTGGGGCCACCGGTACTGGACGGCACGTTCTTGGTTTTGAAAATTAGGCCAGTAGTTTAAAGAGCGAACTACGCAAAGTAGCGAGCAACCGGGCGTCACTATGACAGATCCTCCCCTTCAATCCGAACGAGAAGCCCGTGAATCCCGACGGGAGTCGGCACCCAGTGTTCGCGAAGAAGACATCCAGGCCCTCCGAGAGGACCTCGCCGGGGCGGACGCTGGGCCGGCCGAGTTCCCAGAAAAGCGGCTGAAGGAACTCCTCCTCCTGGAGGGCGGGGCGGACCCGGCCGATCTGGAGCGGCCCTATCTCGAACGGGTCCCCGAACAGTACGCTGCCAGGCTCACCGTCTTCGAGTGGTTGCAGTTCACCCTCGAGCGGGCCGGATCCAGACAGACCCTCCAGGCCCTGGAGTACTACGGCGACATCGGCTGGCTCGGGGAGGGGGCCGCCGCCGACCTGCGTGACTACGTCAGAGTCTTCGAGGACGGCGGAACAGGTGACGGAGGGCATTCCCTTCAGACAGCCGATCACCTCGTGAGTCTGGTGTACATTGCCCGGTTGGCGTCGATGGCCTGAGAAGGGGAAACTGGTGCGAAGGTTTTTATACCGGGCACCGTGAATACGTCGTTAAAGCGGGTTCTCACGGTCGACTCCCGCGCCCCACGTTGGGCAGTCGTATCCATTCACGAGTGTAACATGACCGGGCCATTCGACCCGGCGAAGAAAGATGCTGATGCAATGACCGACCACCGAACCCGTACTATTCGACTATGAGTGCTGTAGACCGGCAACTAGAGGAACTTCACGAGACGATCACCGAGGCGGTACCAGCCGACATCTCCGTCACCGAGGTGAAATACGAGGGCCCGGAACTGGTCGTGTACACCCGCGACCCGAAGCGATTTGCTCGCAACGGCGATCTGATCCGGGATCTCGCGAGTCAGCTGCGCAAACGAATTACGGTCCGACCCGACCCGGCGGTGCTCTCCCGGCCCGACAAGGCGCGGGAGGCCGTCATGCGTGTCATCCCGGACGAGGCCGGCGTGACCGATCTGGACTTCCACGAGGACACCGGGGAGGTCGTCATCGAGGCCGAAAAACCGGGCCTCGTGATCGGCCGACACGGAAGTACGCTCCGGGAGATCGCCCAGGAGGCCGGCTGGACGCCCGAAGTCGTCCGGACACCGCCGATCGAGTCCTCGACGGTCTCGAACGTGCGGAACTTCCTGAAACAACAGCGGGAGGAACGCCGAGACATTCTGGAACGGGTCGGCCGTCAGATCCACCGCGAGAAGATGTCCGACGAGGAGTGGGTCCGGATCACGACCCTGGGCTGCTCGCGGGAGGTCGGCCGGGCCGCGTTCATCCTCTCGACGCCGGAAACCCGGATTCTCGTCGACGCGGGTGACAAACCCGGATCGGACGACGTTCCGTACCTCCAGGTTCCCGAGGCGCTTGGTGCCGGGGCGACGAACATCGACGCCGTCGTTCTGACTCACGCCCACCTCGATCACTCGGCACTCGTCCCGCTGCTCTTCAAATACGGATATGACGGCCCGATCTACACGACCGAGCCCACGCGGGACCTGATGGGGCTGCTCACGCTTGACTACCTCGACGTCGCGGCCAAGGAGGGCCGCACGCCGCCTTACGACTCCGAGATGGTCCGGGAGGCGATCAATCACACCATTCCGCTGGAGTACGGCGACGTGACCGACATCGCACCGGACATCAAACTCACACTCCACAACGCTGGCCACATTCTGGGGTCGTCGATCTCTCACTTCCACATCGGTGACGGGCTCTACAACGTCGCGTTCTCGGGTGACATTCACTACGAGGACACGCGCCTGTTCAACGGCGCAGTCAATGACTTCCCCCGCGTCGAGACCCTGGTGCTCGAATCGACATACGGTGGGCGAAACGACTACCAGACCGACCAGGCCGACGCCGAAGCGCACCTCAAAGAGGTCATTAACGAGACCGTCGAGCAGGACGGCAAAGTCCTGATCCCCGCCTTCGCAGTCGGTCGATCCCAGGAGATCATGCTCGTCCTCGAAGAGGCGATGCGAAAGGGCGAGATCCCGGAGATGCCGATCCACCT
The DNA here is from genome assembly GCF_001886955.1 of Halodesulfurarchaeum formicicum. NCBI lineage: Archaea > Methanobacteriati > Methanobacteriota > Halobacteria > Halobacteriales > Halobacteriaceae > Halodesulfurarchaeum > Halodesulfurarchaeum formicicum. Next base: position 1,401,137 of record NZ_CP016804.1, read on the forward strand.
TGACGGGATGATCTGGGAGGCGACCGCGATTCACACCACCTATCCGGAGTACCTCCGGGATGACCTGCGGGACCGCATCTTCCACGACGACAAGAACCCCTTCCTCGCCGAGCAGTTCAACCAGGTCGACGGCGGAGAGGACGAGCGACAGGACATCGCTGACGGCGACCCGGCGATCATCCTCTCGACCTCGGGGATGGTCACTGGCGGGCCGATCATGTCCTGGCTCGAACACCTCGGCCCTGATCCCAAATCGACGATGGTCTTCGTCGGCTACCAGGCACAGGGGACCCTGGGCCGCCGGATCCAGAGTGGCTGGGACGAGATCCCGATCTCCTCGGGGGGCGGTCGCAGCGAGCGACTCAGCCTTGAGGTCGACGTGGAGACCGTCGACGGGTTCTCGGGCCACGCCGACCGGCAAGGCCTCGAGGACTTCGTGAAGACGATGAACCCCCGTCCAGAGAAGATCCTCTGTGTCCACGGCGACGAACGCTCCACCCAGGAGCTCTCTTCGGCGCTCTATCACAAGTACGACATCCGCACGTTCGCGCCGAAGAACCTCGAAACCTTCCGGTTCGTCTAGACTGTTTCTGCGGGATCGGTGACGGTCCCGGCGTCGAGATCCACGCCGACTCGATCGCAGCGATCGAAGAGCGGGCAGGCCGCAGGGTCCTTTAGACAGACAGGGTCCCGGGCCGTGCAGTACTCCCGCCCGAACTGGATGCTCGTCGTATGGCCGTAACCACATTTCTGTGGCGGCACCTCCCGCTCCAGTACCTCACGAACCCCTTCGTGATCGGCGTCCGGTGGGGCAATCCCGAGACGGCGGTAGATGCGGTGGACGTGTGTATCGACCGGAAAGACACCGTCTCGCCCACCGGCAAAGAGCAGGACACAGTCCGCGGTCTTCGGCCCGACACCCTTCAGCGTGAGCAACGTGTCTCTGACCTCGACAGCGTCCTCCTCGCGCACGTACCGGTCGAACGCGTCGGCGCTCCCGTAGGCGTCGAGCACGTGTTCGGCCGTGCGCTGGATGACAGCCGACTTCTGGTTGTACAGCCCCGCGGACTTGATCGCGGACACGATGGCCTCGCGATCCGCCTCGGCAAGCGCCCTGGCGAGGTCCCCCTCGCCGTCGAATCGCTCCAGCAGCGCGTCGTGAGCCGGCTGACTCGCCTGGTCGCTCGTGTTCTGTGAGAGGATTGTCCGGACGAGCGATTCGAAGGCCGCCTGATCGCCGTACGTGCTCCGCCAGAAAAGCTCCCCCAGACGATCCACGACCGCCTCGGCCCGGGTTTCGGGCTCCTGCCCGCCGGGCTGCTCCTCGGCAGGTGTCCCGGCGGCGATGTTGTGTGCAGGTTCGGATCGCTCGGTCATGGGTGACAGTCGGGGAGCGGGCCGTTCAACAGTTTTGGTCGCCCTCGAAACACACCGGGATCACTCGACCCGCAAAACGACGGTGAGGTCGGCCCCGTTCGCGAGCGCGGCGACGAACTCCCGGTCCAGGTCGGCCGCGGCCGCGTCAGCCTCGACCATGATCGTCCGGTCGTCCACGTAGTTACTTGTGCGACCGACCATGCTCCGCTCGTTCTCGAAGGTGAGCCGCGGATCCCCACGACCCGTGATGGTAAGTTCACGATCGGCCGCCTGGAGGGTGGCTGTGATCGTCGCCGAGGCGTTTTTCGCGGCGGCGACGAACTCGGGGTCGAAGTCCGTCGGTGCGCGGTCGGCGTCGATGCCCAGAATACAGTCGCCGGCTTTCGTGAGGTAGTCGTCGGTGGTCACCTCGAACGTGCTCGCGTGTTCGGCCAGGACGTTCTCGTGTCCCGACGCCGAAATTCGTTCCTCGATCGGCATAGCCACGCTACACGGGAGTCGCCCTTGAGTGATGCTACTCGCGACGGGGCAGTGTTCCACGAGCGGGTTCGGGGTCGGCCGAGACCGTGATCGTGATCGCCTCACAGTCACACTCGTAGGCGTGTCGCAGGCCATCGGGCGTTCGCATCGAGAGCTTCCGGTCGCTCGAATCGAGGGGTGCCCCACAGCGGGTACAGGTCAGCGCGAGGTCCGCGAGCATAGTTTGACCCAGCACTGCAGCCCCCTTGATGGCGACCCTGGCGCGGAGTGAAAGTGAAAGTAGTCCCCTGAATCAACAGCGAAACACTTAATCGGGGTCCCAAGATACACGTAGATACCAGAAGATCACGAGTGTTCGCGCACAGCCCGACAAACGATCGAAGGTTCTCACACGTTGGCTTCGGATCGATGAGGAGCCGTCGCCCTGCGAACGTCGTGACAGTATGGAATAGAGGGTAAAACAATGGCAGAACAAGTTGAAATCACGGTATCGAGTGCGGACGAACTTATCACAGACGAAGAGCTTCAGGAAAAATCCAAGGGCCAGCTGATCAAGAAGGCCGGCCAGTTCCGGGACCGACGCAACGAGCTCAACCAGCTCGCCAGCTCCCGGGCCTCAAAGCGGGACGATCTCAACGCAAAAACCCGCGAGAAGGTCGACAGCGCCCAGGAACACCGGGAAATTCGCGACACGCTCAACGACCGCGTCCAGGCCCACAAGTCGGTCCGGAACGAGCTGAACGCGAAAGCAAACGAGCTCTTCGAGAAGGTCGAGGACATGAAGGCCGACCTCGAACTGGACGAGGGCAAGGACCTCGAAGAGCTGAAATCCGAAATCGAGGACCTGGAGTTCAAACAGCAGACCGAAGTCCTCTCGACCGAGGACGAGCGGGAACTCATCGAGAAGATCGAGGAGAAACGCGAGGAGTACCAGAGCCGCAAGGAGAAACTCGACCAGAACGACGACCTCGAGGAGTTCGTCGACCGCGCCGAGGAGGTCCGGGCGGAAGCCTCCAAGCACCACGAGAAGGTCACCGAACTGGCCGATCGGGCCCAGAAACATCACAATCAGATGATCGAGGCCTACCGGGAGGCCGACGACGTTCGGGACCGGGCCGACGAGACACACGAAGAGTTCGTCAAGGCACAGGAAGCGGCCGACGCACACCACCAGGCCTTCGTCGAGGTTCAGAAGCGCCTGCGCGAACTGGACAAAAAGGAGGAGGAACAGCGCAAGGACCAGCGCGAGGAGAAGCGTCAGGAAGCTCGCGAGGAGGCCGAGGAGATCTACGAGCGGTTCAAGGAGGGCGAAACCCTCGACACCGAGGACCTGCGCAAGCTCCAGAAGAGCGGTCACCTGTAGGCGACACCGGAGGTTTTTATTCCGTCGGGGCGAGTTGACAGCCGAATGCAGACCCTGGTCGTGGCGATCGATCGCACCGGTGACGTCCCGGGCAAGACCGGTGTCTCACTGCCCGTCAGCGGTGTGGAAACCGTCTCCGATCTGATCGTCGAGTTCGGGATGCAGGACCCGGAGGACTCGACGGTCAACACGCTACTCGAGGCACTCGCCGTCGGCCGGGACATCGAGGCGACGGGAGAGTCAGCCGTCGTCGGGATCGTTTCGGGCAACGCCGAGAACGTCGTATCTGCCGACCAGGCCATCGCGAAACAGATCGAGGAGTTGATCGAGACACACGACCCGGACTCGGCCGTGGTAGTCATCGACAGCACCGAGGACGAGCGACTGCTGCCGATCATCGAGAGCCGGATTCGAATCGATTCGGTCGATCGTGTGGTCGTCCGCCAGGCCAGGGACCTCGAATCGACCTACTACTTGCTCAAGCAGTTCCTCGCGGACGAGGAGCTCCGGGGCACCGTGCTGATCCCGATCGGGATCGTCATGCTGGTGTTCCCGGCGATTCTCATGCTGAGCGACGTGGCCGTCGCGGTGGGATCGATCACGGCCGTCATCGGGACCTTCCTCCTCTATCGCGGGTTCGGGGTGGACGAGCGGCTCGCAACCCTCTCCACGCAGGCCCGCGATGCGCTTTACTCCGGCCGGATCTCGATCGTGACCTCCGTGATCGCCGCTGGCCTTGCGCTTGTCGGAATCTTCGTGGGCGTGCTTGGCGCTTCAGAACTGCCGGTCGAGGGGCTGGAGTTCGTGACCGTGATGGCCTTCGCGTACTACAGCGTGCCCTGGATCGCCCTGGGCGCGATGGCAGCCTCGATCGGTCGACTCGTCGACGAGGTCCTCCGGGACGAAACGATTCGCACTGCCTCTCTGAACCTGCCCTTCGGAGCGCTGGCCATGGGACTGGTCGTTCGGGGATTCGCCGCGTACTTTCTGGAACGGGCGGCCATCATCGATGGGATCGTCCTCGAACCGACCCGGATCGGTGCGATCACCATCCGTGGACTCACACTCTCGCCGGAACACCGGCTGGCCGGATTCGTCTTGCTGGGTATCCTCGTGAGTCTGCTCGGGATCGGGCTCACCTCGCGGTTGACCCACGAGGGCGACCGGGACCTCGAGGCGGCCTGAGTCGGGCTGGTTTTCCCGCTCGAACACGAGTTTGGGGCATGGAAGACGGGCAGTGGGTCAGTCTCTTCTCGGGGGGCAAGGACTCGGTCGCGGCCTTCGTCATGGCCCGGGAGGCCGGGTTGGCCGTGGATCGGCTGGTGACCGTCCACCCGGAGGGAGACTCCTATCTCTATCACGTGCCGGCAACCCGCCTGGCCGAGTTGGCTGCAACGAGCATCGGGACCGAGTTGACGGCGGTCTCCGGCGGCCCGAGTTCGGGCCACGATTCGAGCGAACGCGGGGACGAAGAACTCGAACCGCTCGAAGAAGCCCTCAAAGCCCTCGACACGGAACTGGCCGGTGGCCTGGCCGGCGTGACCGTCGGCGCAATCGAGAGCGAGTTCCAGGCGACCCGAATCGAGGCGATGTGCCGTCGGCTCGGGATCGATATGTACGCACCACTCTGGCAGCGGGACCCGGTCGAACTTGGAGAGTGGCTTCTCGACCGGGGCTTCGAGATCCGGATCGTGGCCGTCGCCGCGGCGGGACTCGGCGAGACCTGGCTCGGGCGGCCCCTGGACCGCGAGGCGTTCTCGGAGCTTCAGGCACTCAACGAGCAGTACGGGGTTCACGTGTTGGGCGAGGGTGGGGAGTTCGAGACACTCGTCACGGACGGCCCGCACATGGATCGGCCGATCGAAATCGAGTACACGACCCACTGGGATGGCACCCGCGGCCACGTCGAAATCGAGTCAGCTCGGCTCGGGTGATCAGTTCGTCGCGGAGAGATCCGTGTGTGCGCCGACGAGCGCGCCCGAGAAGTCGATATTCTCGATGCAGGTTTCCTCGTCGATGATCGAATCCCGCACGTCACAATTTCGGATCGTGGCGTTCGGAAAGACGACCGAGTTCTGCACGTGAGAGTCCTCGATACGGGCCCCGGCCATGACGTGGACGTTCTCTCCGAGGGTGGCGTCGACGAGCGTGGCATCCTCGGCCACGACCGTCTCGCCGTCGAGGGCCCAGCGGACCGCATCGAGATAACTCTCCGGGGTTCCGATATCGAACCACGCGCCGTCGAAGGTAAAGGCATGGACCGGCCCCCGCTCCTGAAGCCACTGGATGAACCACCCCGGCTCGTCGGGGTTGTTATCACCCGCCAGGTAGGTCTCCAGGTGCGACAGTGACTCGGCGGGGAAGGCGTAGGTGGCGATCGAGACGAGCGTGCTCTGCGGGTCGGCCGGCTTCTCCTGGAAGTTCGTGACCGCGGTACCGTCCAGTTCAACCAGCCCGTAGGACTTGGCGCGTTCCCGACTGCCGACGTCGTAGGCGGCGATGGTCGGGGTGCCCCGGGATTCGAAGAAGTCCACGAACTCACTCACGTCGAAGCTGATGAGGTTGTCCCCCGCCAGCACGATCAGATCGTCTTCGACGCCCTCGCGGTCGACCAGTTGAGCGAGGGCCCCGATCACGCCAAATTTCTCCGATTCGGCGGTCGTCTCCTCGATCGAGAGCTGCGGTTTCTCGTAGTCAGTGGCCTGCAGGTGCTCACGGAAGTCCGGGGCAAAGCGCTCGTTCGTGCTCACGTAAACCGTCTCGATGCGATCGTCGGCCTCGAGTTCGGCGAAGATCCGATCGATGACCGTTTCGGATCCGATCGGGAGAAACATCTTCGGCCGATGTTTCGTGATCGGCCACAGCCGGGTCGCATATCCCCCCGCAAGTACGACAGCATCCATAACCCTACCCTCCGCACGCGGTCCTAAGTCCTTTTTCATCCACGGTGCCGGGGAGCTTTCACTCGGTTTCGTCCTCCCGGAGTTCCGAGAGCGGTGCTTTGACTGCCCGTTCGGTGGCCGTCGCTGGGGCCATCGCTTCGTGGTCCGAACCGTCACTGGGCTGGAAGCGAGCACGAAACCACTCGACCAGCGAAAAGCGCCACATTCACTCCGCCCCCAATGTTGCTCGCAACGCCTGATTCATCGCCTCGACTGGCGCATTTTGTCCCGTCCACCGCTCGAAGGCGGCGACCCCCTGGTAGAGCAGCATCCAGGCCCCATCGATCGTCTGTGCGCCGGCCGCCGCGGCGTCCCTGAGAAACCGCGTTTCCAGCGGGGTGTAGACGGCGTCCATGACAGCCATCTCCGGACGGAAAATCGACGCAGACACGGGCGAGCGATCCGACTCCATGCCCACGCTGGTCGCGTTGATGAGGAGATCCGCGTCTGAGGCGATCTCGGGAACGGCATCGAGTGAGTGCCCCGTCGCGTCCAGGTCCGCCGCGAGCGATTCGGCTCGCGAGGCGGTCCGGTTCGCGACGTGGACAGTTGCCCCGGCCTCGACGAGCATGAACCCGATCGCCCGGGCGGCCCCACCAGCCCCGATCAGCAGGGCCGTTCGTTCGCCCGGGTCGACATCGTGATGCGTGAGCGCTCGCCTGGCTCCGGCGGCATCGGTGTTGTGCCCGGTCGGCGTTTCGCCCGAGAAGTCGATCGTGTTGACCGCGCCGATCCTGGCGGCGGTCTCGTCCGGTTCGACCAGTTCGAGAACGCCCTCTTTGAACGGAATCGTCACGTTCAGGCCGTCGATCCCCAGGGCGGCGGCGCCCTCGATCGCCGCCCCGAGCCGGTTCGGATCGGTCTCCAGGGTCACGTAGCGTGCGTCCAGTCCGAGGGCGTCGTACGCCGCCTCGTGGAGCGCAGGCGAGACGGAGTGCCCGACGGGGTTCCCGACGAGTCCGTAAACCTCCATACCCGCGGTCGGACCCGTGGCAGGTTAAGCGTTGTCGCCCGCAGTCAACGCGACGGTAGGGCCGCCCCGATCGTCTGGCTCGCCCGACCCAGAAGGGCCGTAAACGCGCTCCACCGGGTGAGGAAGAGAATCGCGCCGAGGACGAGATAGATCCCCGTGTAGGCGAGCAGCAGTTCGTGGCTGGTCAGGGGCAGTGCCACGGCATCCCGAATGATCAGGAATTCGAGGCCGACCTGGGAGACGAAAAGCCCCAGCAGCATGAGGGCCTCGCGGACCGAGATCTCGAAGTTCGTGAGGATGCCCAGGGCGAAGAAGGACTGGGCGGCAGTCAGCCAGATTTCGGCCGCCTGCTTCGCGTCGAATGGGAGCACACCGTAGGACCCGTAGGCGATCGAGTAGACGACCACCAGGGTCCCGATCAGGAGCGTCCACTGGTTGAGCTTCGAGGAGATCAGCGCGTTGAACCCGGCCGTGGATCGGGCCTTGTTCACGAGGTAGACCACGACGATGAGTTCCGGCGATTCGGAGGCCAGGGGCGCGATCCACTGGATCATGAAGAAGGCGGGCACGCCGATGTTCGTCCCGATCGTCTCGAGGCCGTGCGCGAAGGGCTCGACGGCGGTGAAGATGATCAATCCCGAGTAAGCAAACAGGGCCAGAACCGTCGAGACCCGTCGCCACTTCGGCTGGGCCTGGAGGGCCGCCGGCACCCCGACGTGTTCCTCCTCTGGCTCGATATCACCCCGAAGAATGACCAAAATGTAGGTCACGTAGATGCCAACCAGGACCGCCATGTCCAGGGCGTCGATCCCGCCAAAGAGCGGGACGAAAAACGCCCAGAAAGTCGCAGCCAGGAGAAAGGTGATGTCGAGGGCGAGATCCTTGTGGACGGTCACGGCGTCGGCGAGAAAGCCGTCCCGATGCTCGACGGCTGGATCGAGGTCTGCCCCGCTCCGATAGACGGTGAACAGGGCGATTCCGGCCCACCCGATTCCGATGAGAATCCGGTTGGCCCCGGTCATGTTCGCGACCGCGAGGTTCCCGGCCTCGATCCCCCGGGCCGTCCCCGCGAAAGCCCCCGCGTTCCAGGCATAGAGGGCGTCGACCGAATACTCGGGCGCAACGGCCAAGACCGCGAGCACCGCGATCGCGAATGGTCGGGGCACGTCACGCTCGGCCGTTTCGGCCGCCCAGGCCAGGAGGAACGCCGCTCCCAGCACCGAGATGCCGCTGACGAACACGGTCAGGTTCGTCGACAGCCCCTCGACCGAGAACAGCCAGACGACGAGCCACGGGACCGTCAGCCCGATCGCACCGAGCAACGCGCCGGCTGTTTGGCGGTTCATGGAGCCAGCCCTCCCTGTGCCGACACGGCCGTCGAGCCCCCGTCCAGTCCACGATTGCACCAGAACATCGCTACTGTTTGCAGGTCACTCCGGGGACCCTTAAAAGCCACAAGATTGTTCGAAACTGGCGGTTCGTCGGGGTGAGACCGCAACTCGTGGCCGGGAAGTGAGATAGACCGGCCACGGGCGGAAACAGCGTCGAAATGTGTCGACACGTAGAGAAACACCACTCTCGGCGATAGATCGTTCACTGTCCGCCTCGATCACTGAAGCGATCGATCCCGCCCCAGTTAGTCCTCGAGAACTTCGACGGCGGCGTCAGCTGCGCCCCGTTTCACGCTCTGAATCCCCCGTTTCGCGCCCTGTTTCGAGCTGTAGCCCTCGCCGCTGTCCGCGATGATGTTCCCGTTCGCGGCAACGAGTCGCCATCGCCACTCACCCGCCTTGTCCTCGAAGATTTCGAATCGTTGCCCAGTACTCATCGCCTGAATCAACGCTCGGGAGCCACTAAACTTCCACGGGCTTCGACGCCCTTAATCGCCGCTCGATACTACAGGAGTTGTGATCGGAATCGTCTGCAGCACCGCGGATCAGGCCTCGGTTACGATCGCCGAGGAGTTGCTAAACCTCGTCGAGTGGACCGAGACCGAACCCGGGGTCTACCGTCACGGTGGGTTCGAACTCCGGGAGTTCGATCAGCTCCACCTGGAACTGGACGAGGTGGCGGCGGCCTTCGACGACCCGGAGTATGTCGTCGTGGCCTCGAAACACTCCGGGGACAGCGGCCCGCTTTTGAGTGCGCACTTCACGGGAAACTTCGGTGCCGCCGAGTACGGCGGCGAGCCCCGAAGTGTCTCCCAGCCCGCGCCTGGCGCGCTCAAACACGTCATTCGCGAACTCGACAATCTCGCACCGGAGCCATACGAGGTCGCCATGGAGTGTACCCACCACGGTCCGACCGAGTACGGCGCGCCCGCGATGTTCGTTGAACTCGGTAGCGGCCCGGAACAGTGGGACGACTCGGTTGGCGGCCGGGCAGTCGCGGAGGCCATCCTGTCCCTGGCAGGGGTTGGTCCCGACGCCGAGCGAACGTTCGTCGCCGTCGGCGGGAACCACTACGCCCCGCAACCAACTCGGCTCCTCCTGGAGACCGACGCCGCGATCGGACACGTGGCCGCGGACTGGAGTCTCGAGGAACTCGGCGACCCCGAAGCCAATCGGGACCTGGTCCAGGCGCTTTTCGAGCGCAGCAACACGTCCGCCGCGGTCTTCGACGGGGACTACCCCGAGGTGGCCGCAGTCGTCGAGTCACTGGGGTACGAGATCGTGAGCGAGACGTGGATCCGGGAGACCAGCGGCGTCGATCCGGCCCTCGTCGAGCGGCTGGAGTCCCGGTTAGGGGCCGTCGAGGAGGGGCTTCGATTCGGCGAGCGGACGGCGACTGAGGATCTGGACGTGCGCTCGCTCCCAAGCGAACTGCTCGACGCTGCCGCGGCGATCGACCCGGCGGATACTGTGGCGACCGTCGCGGCACACACGGTGGCCTACCAGAGCGAGGAGAACGGGAACCGGGTCGGCGATCGGGCCGCGCTTCCGGACGAGGCGGCCTATGACGCGCTGATCGATGGCCTCGTCGGGCTACTCGAACGGGAGTTCGAGACGGTGAAACGAGTCGACGGACAAGTAATCGCCGAACGGGAGGGCTTCGATCCGGCGCTCGCAGCGGACCACGGAGTGCCCGAGGGGCCGCTGTTCGGCCGGCTTGCAGCGGGTGAGTCAGTCACTGTCGACGGGGAGACGATCGAACCGGAGACAGTCTCCAGTCGGGAAACCCAGCAATTCGACGTCTGACGGCCGCGTGACGAGAGGGGAAAGGTAATTAAGGTTCATCCGGTAACCGATACCCAAGATGGACTCTATCGTCGAGGACGCGATCGACGAGGCCGAAACGGGGAGCGCGGCCTCGGGGGACACTGAACACCCAACGGGGGAGATGACAAACGAGGAACTCGAGGCGGTCCTCGAGGACCTCAAGACCGACATCACCGTGGTTGGCTGTGGCGGGGCCGGAAGCAACACGATCAACCGGATGTTCGAGGAGGGCATTCACGGCGCGTCGCTGGTTGCGGCCAACACCGACGTCCAGCATCTGGTCGACATTCAGGCCGACAAGAAGATCCTGATGGGCCGGGAGAAGACCCAGGGCCGCGGCGCCGGGTCGCTCCCACAGGTCGGCGAGGAGGCCGCCCTTGAGAGCCAGGACGAGATCCGCGAGACGATCTCCACCTCGGACATGGTCTTTGTCACCGCCGGCCTGGGCGGGGGCACGGGCACCGGCTCCGCGCCGGTCGTCGCGAAGGCCGCGCGAGAGACCGACGCACTGACCATTGCAGTTGTCACAACCCCGTTCACGGCCGAGGGCGAGGTCCGGCGGACGAACGCCGAAGCCGGGCTGGAGCGGCTTCGGGACGTGGCCGATACGGTCATCGTCGTTCCGAACGACCGACTGCTTGATTCCGTCGGGCAACTGCCGGTTCGCCAGGCCTTCAAGATCTCCGATGAGATCCTGATGCGCTCGGTCAAAGGGATTACCGAACTGATCACCAAGCCGGGGCTCGTGAACCTGGACTTCGCCGACGTGCGGACGGTCATGGAGAAAGGCGGCGTCGCGATGATCGGCCTGGGCGAAGCGGATTCGGACAGCAAGGCCACGGCGTCGGTGAAGGAGGCTCTACGGTCTCCGCTTCTGGACGTGGACATCGCCGGTGCGAACTCCGCGCTGGTGAATGTGACCGGCGGGCCCGACATGTCCATCGAGGAGGCAGAAGGCGTCGTCGAGGAGATCTACGACCGGATCGATCCGGACGCGCGGATCATCTGGGGGACCTCGATCGACGAGGACCTCGACGGGCACATGCGGACGATGGTCGTCGTCACCGGCGTTCAGTCCCCGCAGATCTACGGCCGGCAGGAGGAGGCGACAGAGCAGACCCCCGCCCAGGAACTCGAGGACTTCGATTACGTCGAGTAGCGAGAGCGTTTTCCAATAGATAGAAAAGCACCCGCCCCAAACGGAGGTCCATGGACGTACCTTACGAGTTAAACGCCTACACGCGGGTGCTGAAACTCGCCAGCACTCCGGACTGGGAGGAGTTCTCCCGCATCTCGCTCATCGCGGCCGCCGGGATCCTCCTCATCGGCCTCATCGGCTTTCTCATCTTCCTCATCATGGGTGTACTGCCGGGTGCCTGATCATGTCGATATACGCCGTCAAAACCACGGCCAGCCAGGAACAGACCGTGGCGAGCATGATCGCGAACCGCGAGGAGAAGAAAGTCCACGCCGTGCTGGCCCCGGAGTCACTCACCAGCTACGTCATGGTCGAGGCCGAGGACACGGGCGTGCTCGAGCGGGTGCTCGAAGACATTCCCCACGCACGAAGCATCGTGCCCGGGGAGAGCAGCATCACGGAAGTCGAGCACTTCCTCTCGCCAAAGCCCGACGTCGAGGGCATCGCGGAGGGGGACATCGTCGAACTGATCGCCGGCCCGTTCAAGGGTGAGAAGGCCCAGGTCCAGCGGATCGACGAGGGCAAGGACCAGGTGACAGTCGAACTGTACGAGGCGACAGTCCCGATTCCGGTCACGGTCCGTGGGGACCAGATCCGGGTGCTGGACAGCGACGAGCGGTAGGTTACTCGGCGGCCGTTAGCTGCTCCCCGACCGCGGCCAGGATCTGTTCTCGCCAGCGGATCGCGTCGGAGTCAGCGTCGTAGTGTCTCACATACTCCGCTCGCGTGTGCTCCTCGAAGGCGTGTCTGATAGCGAAAAAGCCCGCGGGGACCCGTTCCCCACAGATCTCACAAGTGTGACCTTCGTGATCGTCTCTCTGGTGTGCGAGGAGGGACTCGACGTCCTCGAAGCCCACCATACAGCCCTCGATCGCACAGAGCCAGCGCGACATAGCGGCCCTTGGCGAGGCGGTCCCATAAGATTTCCCACGGCGGGACCAGTTTCGCAAGGGAGATTACCGGGCCGTGTGTAGCCCGATTCGTGTCGGAAACGCGTGTCGATCCCCACGTGAAAATCCTCGACGAACAGGTCATCGAGCGGGCGAAATCCCGCGGGCTCGACGTCCTGGTCTACGCACCACACTTCACCAGACTCCCCGCGGCCCGCCGACGGGCCGAACGTCTGAGTGACGAGGACCTGCTCGTGGTCCCAGCTCGCGAGATTTTCACCGGCCCCTGGCAACACCGCAAACACGTGCTGGCGCTGGGGCTAGACGAACCCGTCCCGGATTTCATCACGCTTGAGGGAGCCATGCGGGAACTCGACCGCCAGGACGCGGTGGTCCTCGCCCCACACCCCGAATTCCTGACCGTGAGTCTCGACCGCGGCGATCTGCGGGCCTACGAGTCACAGATCGACGCCCTGGAAGTCTACAATCCAAAACACCTCGAACGGCACAACGAACGGGCCGTGGAGCTGGCCAAAACCCTGGACATGCCGGAGTTCGGATCCTCGTATGCCCACCGGAAACAGACGATCGGCGAGGTCTGGACGGCCATCTCGGGCGATATCGATTCGGAGACGGCCCTGCTCGAAGCGTTTCGAGAGGGGCGTGATCGCCGTGTCGAGCGTCGGAACGGTTCGCGACACGACTGGCGCTGTCGGGCCGAATTCGCCCACCTGGCCTGGGAGAACACCTGGAAGAAGTTCGATCGACTGCTGCTCTCCGGGACCGAACCGACCCATCCGGACCACGTCGCCTACGACGGCCGGTTCGACGACGTGGCCGTGTACTGATCCCGGACCGCTTCGAGGACGGCCCGAAGCGCGTCGTGAGCGGCCTGTGACTTGATCGCCGTCCGCGACCCGTCGTATTCGTGATGGCTAACTCTCGTTCCAGTGGTTCCAGTGCCCCACTCGCCGGCGTAGGCGACCCCCACGTACACTGTGCCAACCGGTTTTTCTGCCGTGCCCCCAGTCGGCCCGGCGATGCCAGTGCTCGAAACGGCCCAAGTAGTGCCCGCCGCGTCTCTGGCGGCCTGGGCCATCTCGCGGGCCACCGGTTCGCTCACGGCGCCTTGTTCGTCCAGGGACTCCCGGGTTACCCCCAGGTCGAGTTTGGCCGCGTTCGAGTAGGTGACAAAGCCACGGTCGAAGTAGGCACTCGACCCCGACACGTCGGTCACGAGCGAGCCGATCAGGCCGCCAGTACACGATTCGACGGTCGCGAGGGTCTGGTCCCGGGCGTCGAGGGCCGCCCCCAGACGGGCCTCGATGGGTTCGTCCTGGTCGCTCATGGTGGCATTCGGTCGGCCCCTGGCAAGAACCTGTGGGCCGGTCGAAGAAAAGATACTCCCGGCTCCGTGCGAAGACAGAGCATGGACGACATCGAGGTCGAAGCAGTCGACTCCCTCGAACCGGGCGTGGCCGGTGGGACGGCCGAGTACGTGCTCTACGGCGGGAAAGGTGGCGTCGGAAAGACCACGATGGCCGCGGCGACCGGGCTGGCCAGCGCACTCGACGGGACCGACACCCTCGTCGTCTCGACCGACCCGGCCCACTCGCTGGGAGACGCCTACGGCGTCTCGATCCCATCCGAACCGACCCGAATCCGCGAGGACATCCCGCTTTTCGCCGTCGAGATCGACCCGGAGACGGCCCTCCAGGAGGTCGGCGCGTTCGGTGGCGACCTCTCGATGGGCGGGGTCGGCGACCTGCTGGGCGGCGAGGAGCCGGATCCCCTGCTGGACGGCCAGTTCCCCGGCGCGGACGAAGCCGCGGCGATGCAACTCTTGCTTGAGTACCTGGACGACGACCGGTTCGACCGGATCGTCATCGACACGGCCCCGACCGGACATACCTTGCGACTGCTCGAACTGCCCGAGATGATGGAGACGATGATGGGCCGGTTCGTCCGGTTGCGGGACCGACTCGGCTCCCTCGGTGAGAGTCTGACGGGCCTGTTCGGCGAGTCGGAAGGAGCCGACGGCCCGGACCTCGACCCCCAGATCGAGCGCGTCGAGCGGTTGCGAGCGCTGCTCGCCGATCCGGAGCGCACCGACTTCCGAATCGTGACCGTGCCCGAGGAGATGGCCGTCGAGGAGGCAAAACGACTGGAGAACCAGTTGCAGGGCTTTGGCATTCCGGTTTCGACGGTCGTGGTCAATCGCGTGATGGAGCCACTCGAATCGATCCTCGACGACGTGGCCCCCGGGGAGTACGTCGCCCCGAACCTCGATGATTGCCAGTTCTGTCAGCGACGCTGGGATGTCCAGCAGTCCGCACTCGGAACGGCCCAGGAACTCTTCATGGGCTATGACGTGAAGCGGGTCCCGCTCTTCGCCGAAGAAGTCCGTGGCGAGGAGCTACTCCGACTCGTCGCCGCCTGCCTTGAGTGAGCCCTCTTCGACGAGCAGGATCCGCAGATCGTTGACGTTCGTCCCGGTCTGTCCAGTCAGGATGGTCCGGTCCCGGGCCTGAAGGTACGCCCCGGTATCGTTCGCGTCGAGGGCGGCCTGGGCTGCCTGGCGATCCACGACCGATTCGTCGACGAGCGCGCCTGCGGCGTCGCTCGCGCCGTCGATCCCGTCGCTGTCGACCGCACCCACGATTGTCGAGTCGTCCAGGGATAGCCCCGCGGAGAGGGCAAACTCCTGGTTCGGCCCTCCGGAGCCCCCATCGCCGTCGATGGTGACGGTGGTCTCGCCGCCCGAGAGAATCGCTGCGGGCGGTTCGATCGGCGTTCCCGTGGCCCGAATCTCGTTTGCGATCGCGGCGTGAGTTTTCGCCGCCTCGGCGGCCTCGCCCTCCACTCGCGAGGAGAGCACGAGCGAGTCATACCCCGCCGCCTCGGTCACGTCCGCGGCGGCTGTGAGGGCCGTCATCCCATCCGCGATGACGTGGGTCGAAACGTGCTCGAAGATCGGATCGCCCGGTTTCGGCGTCTCCTCGAGGTCCCCCGCAACCCCGGCTCGAATGCGTTCGCTGACCGAATCCGGGAGCGAGAGGTCGAACCGATCGATCACGGCCTGGGCGTCCGCGAAGGTGCTCGGATCGGGCACGAGCGGGCCGCTGGCGATCACATCGAGGTGATTCCCCACTACGTCACTGAGAACGAGTGAGACGACCGTCGCCGGGGCCGCCAGGGCCGCGAGTTGCCCACCCTTGATCGCCGAGAGGTGTTTGCGGACGGCGTTGATGTCCTGGATCGGCGCGCCGCTCTGGAGCAACTGATCGGTCGTCTCGACCAGATCGTCGAGTTCGATGCCTGCCGCCGGGGCCGGCATCAGCGCGCTGCCGCCACCGGTGATTACACCCAGGACGAGGGTCTCCTCGGTGGCTGCTGCGGCCCGGTCCAGGAGTTGCCGGGTCGATTCGACGCCGCGCTCGCTCGGCACCGGGTGATCCCCGGGCCGCACCGTCACCCGCTCGGTCTCTACTGGATCGTCGGTGACGACCAGGCCGCCGTCGAGCCGGTCCCCGAGGACCGCTTCGAGCGCCCGCGCGACCTGCGAAGCCGCGTTGCCGCCACCCAGGACGACGACCTCGCTGTAGGCTGCCAGGTCGTAGGTCGTCTCCCCAACCCGGAGCTGGTCACCGTCGAGTGAGACCGTCGACTCGACGACCGTCGCCGGGTCACTCGCCTCGATGCCAGCGAGCAGTGCGTCGAGAACCGTCTCGTGAGCCGGCGACTGGGCGAGTGCCGCCCGATTCTGAATCCGTGTCATGCACCGAGCCTCCGCAAAAGCGAGAAGATGCGATCCCGAACCCGATCCGGGAGCAGACGGGCGAGCGTGAGGTATTTCGCGGCCGGGCCGACGGTATACCGCGACTGCGGGTCCGTCGAGGTCCCAGCTTCGAGGATCACATCAGCCACCCGCTCTGGTGGCACGGAGCCCATCTCGCCCACGATACCCGCGTCGGTGAGCGCACCGTAGAGGTCCTCGTAGGCCGCGGTCCGGTCGAGGTCAGCAAGCGAGGACTGGGCACGGTCCTCGAACTGTGTGTCTACCGGCCCGGGCTCGACGAGGGCCACGTCGATGTCGAAGGGCGTGACCTCCGCCCGGAGCGCGTCGCTCATCGATTCGAGGGCGGCCTTCGAGGCGGAGTAGACACCCATTCCCGGCGCCGAGAGCAGCCCGGAAACGGAGGAAACGTTGACGATGGTCCCGCGTTCGGCCTCACGCATGTGGGGGAGGGCGGCCCTGACGAGTCGATGCGGGCCGAAGACGTTCACGTCGAACTGGGACTCGACGTGTCGGGTCGGCACGTCCTCCAGCGGGCCGAACTGCGCGTAGCCCGCGTTGTTCACGAGACAGTCCAGCCGCCCCGTCTCCGCGATCGTCCAGTCGATCACATCCTGGCACTGGGCAGGTTTGGTCACATCGAGTTCGTGGGTGAGCGCTCCCTTCTCGGCAAGGTCCGTAATGTCTGCCTCCTCGCGAGCAGTCGCGATCACCGTCCACCCCTCCGAAAGAAAGGCCTCGGCCGTCGCGTGGCCGATGCCCGAGGAGCACCCGGTGACGAGTACGGTCCGTTCCATACCCCACCCTCGCCCGAGAGGCAGTTAATGCTTGCAGTCCGACGCGGCCCGATCGGCCAGCCGAATCGGCTCGGGGAGCTTGTAGCCGGCCCCCATCGCGGCGACTAGCGACACGGCAGTCTCGGCGCTCACGCGATGGCCCGGACTCACGTAAATGGGGTTCACGTGCCGCCTCTCGGGATTCGGAAACTGGCGTGATTGGGAGGCGTAGCCGAGAATCGTCCCCGGCTCGGCCGTCACCGATTCGTCCGCGTAAATCGGTACCCGCGTTCCCTCCGGCAACGGCTCAGCCAGCGATTCGGCCGGCTGGCCACAGAGCAGGTTCTTCGCCACGCCGATGGCTGGGCGGTCATAGACCACACCCAGATGGGTCGCGAGCCCGGCCTGGCGATAATGGATGCGCCCGCTTCCATCGAAGACCAGGAGGTCCGGATCGACCGTGAGTGAGTCCAAGGCGTCGATGATCGGCCCGCCCTCGCGAAAGGAGAGCAAGCCGGGGATGTAGGGGATCGAGAGTTCGGTCCGCCCACAGGCGACCTCGACGACCGAGTCGCCCTGGATCGCGACGACCGCGCTCACAGCGACTCCGTCCAGAAAGGCCTGATCGACGCCGGCGACGATTGGCCCGGTGCCCGCTAGCGAACGCCGCTGGTCGAGGTCGAGTGGCTCCTCGATCTCGACGGCTGCGGGGGCGGGACAGCCAGCGTCGGCAAACGTGGCGACATTCGCGATTTCGCGCTGCTGGGCCTCCATTTCGTCCCGGGAGGCGTCGGGGTTCGGAACGTACTCGGCACGGGCCGGCTCCATCTCAGCGGCGACGACGGCGATTGGGACCGTTGCCCCCGATCCGAAGCTGCTGGGGGGCCCGGGTTCCAGTCCGCTTGAGGTACAGGCCATACAGCAGGCCGATTCCGAGTCCCGAAAGATGGGCGATCTGGGCGACGCCGCCGAACCCGACCCCGCCAGCGGTGCTCACGAGCACCGAGTAACCCGCGAACAGCGCGGTCGCGACCCAGAGGGGCATGGGCAGGATGAAGTACAGATAGATGCGGAGGTTCGGGTTGAGCACCGTCAAGACACCCAACAACGCCGCGATGGCCCCGCTCGCGCCGAGCACGGTGGCCGTCCCGCCAACGGCCAGGGTCGCGAGGACCTGCGCCAGGCCGGCGGCGACCCCACTGACGAGGAACAGCGCCGCGAAGGCCTTCGATCCGATCTTCCGCTCGACGACCGGGCCGAAGAAGTACAGCACGATGCTGTTGAAGAAGATGTGCATGAAGTTCGTCGGGGAGTGGGCGAAGACGGAGGTGACCCAGGTCCAGACGTACTCGATGTGATTCGTATCGAGTGTGAAGAGGGCGCTGAAGAGCTGTGCGTCCTGGAGGCCGAACGCGACCAGGAGTTCCAGCGGGAAGACAAGCCAGATGATCGCGAGGAAGACGTAGGTCATGTTCCGCCGGACGTAGCCCCCGATCCCACCCGGGCCGCTCCCCAGACCGAGCCGTTCGAGGAAACTCCGGCCGGCCCGCGTGGAGGAGCCCGAGACCGAGTCGTCGAACCCCGAGTCGAAGACCCCGCCGGGGTCCTCCCACTGATCCAGTCCCGGACAGTCGTGGTTCTCGGGGAGCCGGTGCTCGGAACAGAACGTGCCGCCGCACATGCGACACTGGTACGGCATGCCCTCTTCGCGCCCACAGTAGTCACATCGCACCATGGGCTCGGGTATGTCAGTCCTCGGGATAAAACTCCCGACGACGGACGTGTGGATTTTTGGGGCCCGGCGCGGTAGGAAGAGCCGTGCAGGATTACGAACGCGAGCGACTCCTCGAACGGATCGATCGCGAGGGCGCCACGGTCGGGGCCTCGATCCCCGACTCCCTCGAGGTGAACGGCGAACAGATCGATCTCGCGGCGTTCGTCCTCGACGCGAGGGGCGACGGCCCCGAACCGTCGGCGGAAGAAGTCCAGTCGCTGATCCGGGAGCTGCGAGGCGAACGAAAGCGACGCCGGGCCAAAATCGAAACGGGAGAAATTTCCCGTGATCGCGGCGAACGGCTCGCGGAGTCGATTCTCGGGATCGATCGGGCACTGACAGCGCTGGAATCCGACGCCGACACCGACCTGGAAGCCGAAGCAAGACGACGCAAACGGGCCGATCAGAAGCGGTGGCGATCCTTTCTCGATTCGGCGACCGGCGAGGACGAGAACCGAGGCGGTCGCCGGGGGAACACATGGTGACAAACAACACAGTCGCCGACCGGCTGGAGGAATTCGCGGCCCTCCTGGAGGCCCAGGACGTCGAGTACAAGCCCAGAGCCTACCGGAACGCGGCCGCGAACGTTCGCTCCCACCCGGAGCCGATCGAGGAGCTCGCCGCGTCGGGACTGGATGCCGTCACGGCGATCGAGGGGGTCGGCGAGGCCATCGGTGAGAAGATAATCGAGTACGTCGAGACCGGCTCGATCGAGGAACTCGAAGCAGAGCGAGCGAACCTGCCGGTGGACATGGCGGCACTCACCCGCGTCGAGGGCGTGGGCCCGAAGACAGTCGGAGCGCTCTACGAGGCCCTCGGCATCGAGACCCTCGACGATCTCGAAGCCGCCGCCGAAGCCGGCGAGATCCAGACCGTCTCGGGGTTCGGGGCCAAAACGGAGCAGAACATCCTGGCGAACATCCCCTTCGCCAGACAGGCCGGCGAACGGGTCCTGCTCGGGAACGCCCGTCCAGTCGGCGAGGACGTCCTCGCCTTCGCGAGAGGCCTCGACGGCGTGGAGCGAGCCGCACTGGCGGGGTCGCTCAGACGCTGGCGACCCACGATCGGGGACGTGGACGTGCTGATCGCGAGCGACTCGAAGGCCGCGGTCACCACCCGGCTCACCGACTGGGAGCGTGTGGAGTCCGTGGCCGAATCGGGCGAGACCAAGACGAGTCTCCGCGTGGCCGACATGCAGGTCGATTTTCGGTTGGTGGATCCCGGGGAGTTCGGGAGCGCGCTCGTGTACTTCACCGGCAGTCGTGATCACAACATCGCGCTGCGGAACCGGGCGATCGAGCGTGACCGCAAGGTCAACGAGTATGGCGTCTTCGCCGTCACCGAAGAACAGCGGGCCGCACAGGACACGCGTGCCGGAACGCGACTCGCCGGCGAAGACGAGACTGCGGTCTACGAGGCCCTCGATCTCCCCTGGATTCCGCCGGAATTGCGGGAGAACCGGGGCGAGATCGCTGCGGCCGGCGAAGACTCGCTACCTGACCTCCTCGAAGCAGCGGATCTCCGCGGCGATCTCCACGCCCACACCGACTGGTCTGACGGTGAGAACACCATCGAGGAGATGGTGACCGGGGCCGCCGAGTACGGCCACGACTATCTGGTTATCTCGGATCACGCCGCCGGCCCGGGCGTGTTCGGCGACAGCGGGCTCGAAGACGACGAGATTCGCGAGCAGATCGAGGAGGTACGGGCCGTCGCCGCGGACGCACCGATCGAGGTCCTCACCGGAATCGAGGCGAACGTCGGCCCGGACGGCACGGTTGGCGAAACCGATACGGCCGTGCTGGCGGAACTGGACGTGGTGATCGCCTCGCCACACGCGGACCTGCGAGACGACGCGGATCGGACCGAACGCCTGATCAAAGCGATGGAAAACCCGGCTGTCGACGTGCTCGGCCATCCCAGCGGTCGGCTGCTGAACCAGCGGCCCGCAATGGAGTTCGACGCCGATCGGCTCGGCGCGGCGGCGGCCGAAAACGGCGTCGCCCTGGAGGTCAACGCCAACCCCCACCGGCTGGACCTCTGGGGGAGTGCCGTCAAGGCAGCGATCGAAGCCGGCGCGACCATCGCCATCGACACCGACGCGCATGCGCCCAGCGAGTTCGCCTACCAGCGGTTCGGTGTCCACACCGCCCGTCGCGGCTGGGCGGAAGCGACGGACGTGCTCAACACCCGTGACATCGACGGCCTGCGCGAGTTCCTCCATTGATGGCCCGGCCCGCGGACACCCGACTTCTCCTCGACGTGATGCTCGGCGGCCTCGTCTCGATCCTCCGGATGGTTGGCTACGACACGGCCTACGCCCTCGACCGGGGCATCGAGGCCGACGAGGCGATCCTCGCCTGGGCCGAGCGGGAGGATCGCCTGCTTCTCACCCGGGACGTGGAGGTCGCCGAGCGAGCGGCTGACAGCCTGCTGCTGAAGGAACTCGATCCACAGGACCAGCTCGCGGAACTGGCCGACGCCGGGTTCGGACTCGAACTGACGGAGCCGACCCGCTGTTCGCGCTGTAACGGGCCGTTAGCGCGGGTCGAATCGGGCCCCGGTCCAGAAGCCGGGCCCGACCCCACCGACGAGCGGGTCTGGCAGTGTCGGGACTGTGGGCAGTTCTACTGGATCGGGAGCCACTGGGAACACCTCCGGGCGCAGTTACCCGATTAACTCGCGTTCCCCTGCCACCACTGGCAGGCCGCCATGTCGTCCATCGGTTCCTCGGAGAGCCCACAGTAGGGATGCATGTCGCCGTCCCGCTCGGTGTACTCGAAGTGCGTACAGTTCCCACAGTACTGGTCCGGCCCGGTACCGGGTTCGTCCATCACTTCGCCGTCGTCTACCTGGGTCGTCGGCTCCGCACCCGGTTCGACGATCTCGGCATCCGCCGAGACCCCGCCGTCGGATACCGACCCGGCCTGTTGGTGTGGCTGTGGCCCGAGATCCGTTGTCTCGGTTTCGTCCCCGAAGGTCCCGATGCCGCCCAGACCGCTACTGATGGCCTTGCCGGCGTTCTGGAACTCAGTCTGAACGGCCTCCACGGCCCGCACCGTCGCCCCCGGATTGTCGACCGAGAGCGAGACTGTGCCCCCGGGATCGTTGCGGGTCTTGAAGGTCGCGACGGCGGTGAAAAGCGTCCAGAAGGAGACCAGGATGCCGGCGAAGTAGACCAGCAGCAGGGCCAGGACCAGCGTCGAGGGGACACCGGGGCTGGCATACCAGTTCTCGGGGTAGGCATGCCGGAAGAGCGCCACGCCGACGAGGGCCAGTGCGGCCCCGAGTCCGGCAGCGGTCTTGTGGAACCGCGTCGCTGGGAGGACGATCGTAACTCCCAGGAACACCGCTGGGATCCCGACGCCGCCGAGGATGCCCGCGATCTCCCGGCTCTCCAGGACGCCAAAGCCGTTCTCCACCAGGAGGCCAGTGCCACCGATCAGGATCGCGGCCACGAGGAGGGCAGCTCCGGCGACGAAGAGCCCGGTTCCCAGGAGGACCTGCTTGCGGCTCGCAACCCCGACCCGGCGCTCGTAGGTCTCCCCCAGGCTTGGCATACGGCCCCGTTGGAACCGGAGGCCCATAACACTATGTCAGACGGGCCGGTGGCGCAGTGCATCGAAAGCTTGAATCGGCGGCCGAGAAAAGTCCCCTCCATGGCCGAGGACACCGACGAAGCGGACGGCGTCGAACTGGGTTCGGGCCCCGACGTGGAGGGCGCCCCGATCGCCCGGGTCGCCGAGCGACTGACCTGGGCGATTCAGAAGAGCGAAATCGACCGCAAAGAGGGCGACACCGCCGTCCGGACGCCGGACGGGCCCCAGGAACTCACCGACATCCTGGCGGAGATCGACGAGACGTACTTCCCCACTCGACAGGCCTTCCGCGAGGCCGTCGACGGGGTCATCGGCACCGGCCCGGTTCCAACCGAGGAGTAATCAGATCGCCGCGGGCACGTCTCCCATGACCGAGATCGAGACGTAGAGCAACAGCACGAGGGTGGAATTGTACACCCCGTGGATCAAAATTGGGACCACCAGGTTCTCCGTTCGTTCATACGCCACCCCGAAGACAAGACTCGGCAGGAAGAGGATCGCGATGGCGATGAATCGGGCCCCGCTCCCGCCGGTCAGCGAGAAGTAGTGAACCAGCGCGAAGAGGGCGGCCGTCAGCGGGATCGCGAGTGGGGCCGAAAACGCCTCGCGAAGTCGCCCCTGGACGACCCCCCGGAACAGGAACTCCTCGCTCGGTGCAATTACGAAAAGCGAGAGCGGGACGAGCCAGAGCAGCAGTTCCGGGTTCTCGATGCCCAGTTCCGCGGCCTGGTTTGTGGTCTCCGGCTGGACACCAAAGACAGTGAGCAACACGCCGGCGGCGAAGACAAGTCCCATCGCGGCCACGTAGCCGCCACCCGCGTAGAGGAGATCACGCAGCCCCGGAACGGCCGCCGGGACGTAGGATCGGGCCGAGAGGCCACGATACCGGAGATAGAGGACGCCCCCACCCGCCAGCCCCAGGGCACTCGTGAGAAAGAGGAGGCCAACCATGACGAGAAAGGAGACACCACCCAAGAACCGGCCGACACCAAGTCCGAACAGCGCAGTGAGCACGAAGGCCAGGAAAATGCCACCGACACCCGCTGCGATCGCCCCGAGCAGGGCGTACCCGCGATGGGAACCACGGGGGGCCACCGGTCGCCACGGGTCAGTATCGCTCATACCAAACCTGGGAGCGGAGCCCGATTAATCCTTCTGGCCCCGGCACTACGCCTGGAAGTCCGTCAGCCCGGCCTGCCGGCCCGCGACGAGTTCTGACTTCCGGCGAAGCGCTCCCAGCGAAACCGGGAGGTGGGGGACGATCTGTCCGATGGCCGACTCGAAGGTCTCGGCGACCCCTGGTTCGCCCGCCAGATCTGGCTTTGGCCCCTCCGCAAAGGCGTTGCGCACGCTCTCTCTGACCTGCCAGACCCCGACTGGAGCCCAGTAATCGTCCGACACTTCCCGCAGCACCAGGGCTTTGGCCTGCCGCCCGATCGATTCGAGGTGTTCGAGCACGCCCAGACGGGCGGCGTAGTACGCCCCGGCGGTCTCCTCGACGTAGCCCGAGCGGCCCTCGTAGTTCTCGTAGGCACTCGACATGAAGATCTCGCCGGTCGGCTCCGGGTTCCAGATGCTGCCCGGCGCTTTCATCTCCACGAGTTCGAACTCCCAGGACCCGGGAGCCAGCACGATCCAGTACCGGTTGCCGATGTACTCGTTGACGAATACCTGCACCTGATCGATCGACGGCGCGTTCCGGATCGACCCGCGGAGGAACTTCGAGACGGTGTCGTCGACGGCCGTGATCGACCAGCGGGTGGGCACGAGCCGCCGGTTCTGTGACTGGCCGAGTGCCCCCACCGAGAGCACCTGGTTGATGTCGTACACGTCAAAGCCACGGCGATAGAGGTAGGTCATCGCACCCTCGGCCCGCCAGTCGTCGTCCTCCAGGGTCTTTTTGACCTGCCGAGGCACGTGTGGATTTTCACCTAACTCCGCCCGGTCGGCGGTCGCACTCGGACCGCTCGGCGCGTTGGCCTGCGGGTTGCGATACCGTTCCAGGTCGATCTCCGGGGTGTCCCGGAGCCCGATCTCGACGTCGACCGGCCGGTCGGCGATGGCGACCTCACGCTGGGTGCCGACAAAGCCGTCCCAGACGTCCTCGACGTCAACCTTGGCCGACCGCCGGGAGTTGAGCAAGCCGGTGCGGTACTGCAGGACGTTCTCGATGTCCAGCCCTCGCTGGTACCACTCGCCGCTGGTGGCAAACTCGGCGGCGGTGTCCTCCTGCCCGACCGGGGCAAGAATCCCGGTGCTCACGTTCGGGTACGACGAGCGGCCCACGAACACTGACGGGGCGGTACTTCCCACGAGCGAATCACCCTGCAGCGAGGACTGAAGACCGGTCTGGAGGTCCTCGACGTAGTCGATGATCTCGTAGGACTTCTCCTCGGCGAGGCGGCGACGGCGGGCCGACTCGTCGGGCTGGAAGCCCTCGATGTACTCGTCGAGGCGCATTACTGGAATCCAGGGCCGGGATCGGGTTAAAACTCTCGGGGTCAGCCCACGCTCTGTTGCCAGTCCCGGATCCGGTCGGCCGAGACCCCATCGACCTCGCCAGCCAACTCGTCCGGGTCGGCCTTTAGCAGGGCCGGCACCGACTCGATGCCCGCCTCGACGAGCTTGTCCTTGGTCTTTTCCCCGATTCCGTCGATGGATTCGAGGTCACCGTTCTGCCGGGCGGCGTACTCCTGATAGTTACAGATCGGACAGCCGAACTCCCAGGGCTCATCGTCATCGTCGTCGTGAATGCGGAGTTTGGGCAGGTCGTGGTCCGCACAGCGCTCCTCCGTGACCTCGATCTCACCGCGGCGGGGCAGCGGGACGGCATACTCACAGTCGGGGTAGCGGGTACAGCCCACCAGTCGGGAGCCGTTTCGGAGGTGTTTGATCGCCAGTTCGCCGCCGTGTTCCTCGCCACACTCCGGACACGGGCCGATGACCGTGTCCTCGGTCGACTCGGCGTCCTCGACCTGACAGAGCGGACAGCCGTGGACGAAGGTGTTTCGCCCGTCGAGCATCTTGACGTGGTGCAGATCGTGTCGGTCACAGGTCTCGTCCATGACCTGGGGCTCGCCACGATTCGGGAGCGGAGCGGTGAACTCACAGTCCGGATAGCCATCACAGCCCACGAAGTAGGAGCCATACCGGTTTTCGCGAATCAGGAGGTCCCGGCCACACTCCGGACACGGCCCGAGGGTTCGGTCGGCCTTCAGCGAGGACCGGAGGTGCTCACCGATCTCCGCCCGCGAAGCCCCGAGCAGGTCGAAGATTCGGTCCAGTGCGTCCCGGGAGTCCGCAGTGACGTCCTCGAGTTCCTTCTCGCCCTCGACGATGGCCGTCATCTCCGCTTCGAGCTCCTGGGTCATCTCCTCGCTGACGACCAGGTCGGCGTACTCCTCGGCGGCCTCAACGACCGCCATCGCGAGCTGGGTCGGACGCGGCGGGTCGTCCTCCAGATACCCGCGGTCGTAGAGCTTCTCGATGGTGTTGTGGCGGGTACTCTTCGTCCCGATGCCCAGCTTCTCCATGGTCTCGATGAGTCGAGACTGGCCGTACCGTCGGGGTGGCTGGGTCTCCTTCTCTTCGAGGTCCACGGCGTCGATCGACAGGGTCTGGCCCTCCTCCAGATCGGGGACGTAATTCTCCGAGGTGTCGACGTAGGGGTAGACCGCGTGATATCCCGGCTCGACCAGGCGCTTGCCGTTCGCCTTGAGCGTGCGGCCCTCGGCGACGGCCACCACGCGCAGGTGCTCCCAGACGGCCGGCTCCGCGAGCGTCGCGAAAAAGCGACGGGTCACGAGTTCGTAGACCGTCCACTCGTCCTCGGAGAGATCCCCCTGGTCGGGCACGTCCGGCGTGGGGTGAATCGGCGGGTGATCGGTCGTCTCGGACTCCCCACGGGTCGGCTCCAGGTCCTCGCCCGCAAGGAGCGAACTCGCCGCCTCGTCGAAGGGGGTCCCCTCGAAGACCGCGAGCAACTCGGCGGGCTCCAGGTCGTCCGGATAGACGGTGTTGTCCGTCCGCGGGTAGGTGATGTAGCCAGCGGTGTACAGATCCTCGGCGATGCTCATCGCCTGACCCGCGTTGAACCCCAGCGACCCGGCCGCCTTGATGAACTGCGTGGTGTCGAAGGGTGCGGGCGGGTCGTCGGTGCGCTGTCGTCGCCGGACCGATTCCACACTCGCGGTCCCGGCCCCGGCGAGGTCCGCCTCGGCATCGGTGGCATGCGTTTCGTCCCAGATCCGCTCGGCCTCGGAGCCGTCATCGTCGTAGAAGTACTGGGCCTGGAAGGTCGTCTCGCCACCCGCGAGATCGGCGAAGAGCTCCCAGTAGGTCTCGGGATCGAAGGCCTGGATCTCCCGCTCCTTGTCGACGACGAGTTTGAGCGTGGGCGTCTGGACCCGCCCCACGCTGATGAAGTCCTGGCCGCGCTGTCCGGCCGAAAGTGAGAGAAATCGGGTGAGTGCGGCCCCCCAGAGCAAGTCGATGCGCTGGCGGGCTTCGCCGGCCGCGGCCAGCTCGAAGTCCAGTTCGTCCGGGTTCGCGAAGGCGGTTTTGACCTCGTTTTCGGTGATCGAGGAGAACCGCACCCGATCGACCGGCACCGACTCCTCGACCTCGCGGACGAGTTCGTAGGCCTCCTTCCCGATGAGTTCGCCCTCGCGGTCGTAGTCGGTGGCGATCACGACGCGGTCGGCCTTCCTGGCGAGTCGCTTGAGGCTGGTGACGATGTCCGGTTTCGTCACCCGGGTCTCGATCGGCGCGTGAACCAGTTCGGCCGGTTCGACGTCCCGCCAGTCCTCGTACTCCGGCGGGAAGTCCACCCCGACGACGTGGCCGGCGAGCCCGATCACGCGGTGGGTCCCCCAGGCGTACACGTCGACGCCGCCGACGCGTTCGGTTCGAGCGGAACCGTCGCTGAGGATGTCTGCGATACGACGGGCGGCGTTGTTCTTCTCGGTGATGATGAGTTCCACGGGAACTGAATTGGCCGTAAGCCGGACCGGTTTGTAAGGATTTCGTCGCTCGTGACGGATCCCCGTCCTATTTGTGAGTTCTCACGGAAAGGCGGGCATGGACGAACTGCCCGCCATTCGTTCGCCTCACTCGGTCCCGTCCTACGTCGGTGACGGAGCCCGAATCGCGGCCATCCTGCTCGTGTGGGGAGCCATTGCCGCCTTCTTCGCGTACGGAATCGGCAACGTGGGCCTGCGGGGCGCGAGTCTCGTCGGACGGATCGGCTCGCACCTCGGGGTTCTCTTCGCGACCGTTGGACTCCTCAACGCGGTCCTCTTTGTCTGCTACCGGACAATCGACTACTGGGCCGCACAACGGTAACTCGCTGTCGCGTGTCTGCCGCAGAAGCTCAGTTCCGAGTTCACTCCAGTTGTTCCTGGAGGAGCTGGTTGACCTCGCCCGGGTCGGCGCTGCCGCCGGTCTGCTGCATGACCTGCCCGACGAGGAAGTTGATGGCCCCGCCCTCGCCCGCGTGATAGTCTTCGACGGCGTCGGGGTTCTCCTCGATGGCCGTCTTCACGGCCTGGGCCACTTCGTCGCCGGTCGTCTTGCCCAGTCCCGCCGCCTCGACGATTTCATCCGGACGCTCTCCGTCATCAAGCATTCGGCGAAGGACGACCTCGCGGGCGTTCTTCTCGGTGATCTCCTCCGCGGCGACCATCCCGACCAGCCGGGTGAACTCCTCGAAGCGGTCGGCGACGTCGGTGATCGCCATGTCCCGGTAGTTGAGTTCGCCCAGCAGATCGTCCGCGACCCAGGTCGCCGCCAGATCGGGGGCAAAGCGATCCGCGATGTCCTCGAAGAAGTCCGCAACCTGCTTCGTCGAGGTGAGTTTCGCCGCCGCCTCCTCGCCCAGGTCGTACTCGGCCTGGAACCGTTCGCGACGGGCCTCGGGAAGTTCCGGGATCGGGATCTTCTCCTTCCAGTCTTTGACCTCCAGGGGCGGGATGTCCGCTTCCCGGAAGTATCGGTACTCCTTCTCCGCTTCCTTCTCGCGCATCGAGACCGTGATGCCCCGAGACTCGTCCCAGTGGCGGGTCTCCTGGGTGACCTCCCGACCGCGCTCGATGGCGTTGCGCTGACGGGTGACCTCGTAGGCCAGGGCGGTCTCGGCCCCCTTGTGACTGGAGATGTTCTTCACCTCGGTCCGGTTGGCCGATTCCAGCACCGACTCTGCGATCCCGCCGTCCGAATCGATCTCGCTTGCCTCGACCAACGAGATGTTGGCGTCGACCCGCAGACTCCCGTCGCGCTGGCCGTCGTAAATTCCCAGATACTCGAGGACCTCTTCGAGTTTGCTCAAAAAGGCCCGGACCTCCCCGGGGCTCCGGAAATCCGGTTCGGTGACGATCTCCATCAGCGGGATTCCCGCCCGATTGTAGTCGACGAGGGTGTAATCGGCGGTGTCGATGTGGCCGCCGGCGTGTTGCAGGCTTCCCGGGTCCTCCTCGAGGTGGGCCCGCTCGATGCCGATCTCGCGGCGCTCGCCCTCATGAGAGATCTCCAACTGCCCCCCGGCACAGATCGGCGCGTCGTACTGGGTGATCTGAAAGCCCTTGGGGAGGTCGGGATAGAAGTAGTTCTTCCGGTGAAAGCGGGTCCGCTCGGGGATGTCGGCCTCGATCGCCTTGCCCAGTTTGACCGCTGCCTCGACGGCTGCCTCGTTGAGAACCGGCAGCGCGCCGGGGAGGCCGAGACAGACCGGACAGGTGTGCGTGTTGGGTTCGGGATCGGGGTCCGTCGAACAGCCACAGAAGATCTTCGTCGCCGTCTCTAGCTGGACGTGGACCTCGAGGCCGATGACGGGAGCGAGAGTGTCCCGCGCTGAGGCCTGTGTCATTGTGCTTCGATTCCCTACCGAGGGCTTTTAACCTGACGAAGGGTGGGGCCGGTCGTCTGACGGGCGTCTGCCGCACGCTTTAAGAGGATCACGGCGGTTCGTCCAGTCATGACCGACGGCGACGCCGATTCTGCCCGCGTCGAAGAACTCGCTGCGACCGTCGACGGACTGACGACGGAGCTACTCGACCTCCAGGAGCGGGTCCGACTCCTCGAAGCCGAGTTGACCGAGGAGACGGATTCCGAGAAGAGCGTCGAGGAACTGTTCGCGGCAGAAGAGACAGGCGATGACGACGGGGAGGATCGGGACGTCGAGACAATCGGGGATGACATCATCGTCGGCTAACCCTCTCGATGTACATCGACCAGATCGTCCTGGAGAACTTCAAGAGCTTCGGACGAACCACCAGGATCCCCTTCTACGAGGATTTCACCACGATCAGCGGCCCGAACGGCTCGGGCAAGTCGAACATCATCGACGCGATCCTGTTCGCGCTGGGCCTGGCTCGCACCCGTGGCATGCGCGCCCAGAAGCTCACCGACCTGATCTACAACCCCGCCCACGAGGAGGATCGGGACTACGACGGCGCTCGGGAGGCCAGCGTCGAGGTCACCCTCGACAACGAGGACCGCACGATCTCGCCCTCCCAGATCGCCACGGCGATCGGCACCGAGGACATCGATGAAGTCGATCAGATCCGGGTCAAACGGCGGATCAAGCAGACCGAGGACAACTACTACTCCTATTACTACCTGAACGGGCGCTCGGTGAACCTTTCCGATATACAGGACCTGCTGGCCGCGGCCGGGGTCACCCCCGAGGGCTACAACGTCGTGATGCAGGGGGACGTGACCGGCATCATCCAGATGACCCCCCACGAGCGCCGGGAGATCATCGACGAGATCGCCGGGGTTGCGGAGTTCGACCGGAAGAAGGCAGACGCCCACGAGGAACTCGAACAGGTGGAGGAGCACATCCACGAGGCGGAGTTGCGAATCGAGGAGAAAGAGACGCGCCTCGAACAGCTCGAAGACGAGCGGGAGACGGCCCTGGAGTACCAGGGCCTGCGCGAGGAGAAAGCCGAGTACGAGGCCTACCGGGACGTGGCCGAACTCGAAGAGCGCCGACAGGAACTCGCGGCCACCGAGGCCGATATCGAGGACCGCGAGGCGGAACTCGAATCCATGGAGGCCGAACTCGCGGAACGCGAAGAGCGGGTCACACGACTCACCGAAGACCTCGAAGACTTAGAGGCCGAGATCGAACGGACCGGCGAGGAGGAACAGCTCGCGCTCAAACGCGAGATGGAGGAGCTCAAGGCCGAAATCGGCGGCCTGGAGGATCGGATCGACGGGGCCGAAGAGCGGATCGAGGAGGCCACCGAGACCCGGCGACAGGCCTTCGTCAAGATCGACCGCAAGCAGGAGGAGATCGAGGACCTGGAAGGCGAGATCCGCGAGCTGAAAGTCGAGAAGGCCTCCCTGGTCGGCGAGAAACAGGACCGCCAGGAGGAGATCGAGTCAGTCGAGGCCGAAATCGAGGCCGTGGACACGGCCTACGACGACCTCCGTGCCGACCTCGAAGCGGCGAAAGAATCCCTCGAAACGGCCAAATCAGAGCGCAACGACCTCCAGCGGAAGAAAGACCGCTATCTCGACGAGGCCCGGCGGCGGTCGACCGAACTCGAATCCGCTCGGGAGGATAAAGCAAACGCCGAGACCCGTATCGAGGAGCTCGAGGAGCGACTCACCGATCTGGACCGCGAGCTGGAGAAGGCACAGACGAACAAGGCCCAGATCGAGGATGTCATCGAGGACATCGAAACACGACGGTCGGAGCGCCGATCTGACCTCGAAAACGTCGAATCAAAACTCGATGCCGCCCAGGAGGAGTACGCCTCACTCGAAGCGCGGGCCGACGAGAGCGGAGACAGCTCCTTCGGCCGGGCCGTTACGACCATTCGCAACGCCAACATCGAGGGCGTCCACGGCCCCGTCGCCGAACTGGGGAGTGTCGAGGAGGCGTACGCGACTGCCTGTGAGACGGCGGCCGGTGGCCGGATGGCCCACGTCGTCGTGGCCGACGACGGCGTCGGCGAGCGCTGTATCGAACACCTCAAATCCCGAAACGCCGGGCGGGCAACCTTCCTGCCGATCACGGAGATGGAGCACCGCTCGCTCCCCAGCCTGCCCCAGGACCCCGGCGTGATCGACTTCGCGTACAACCTGGTCGATTTCGATCAGACCTACGCGCCGGTCTTCTCCTACGTGCTTGGCGATACGCTCGTGGTGGAGGACATGGCGACCGCCCGGGAGTTCATGGGCGAGTTCCGGCTGGTGACCCTCGACGGCGACCTCGTGGAGAAAAGCGGTGCGATGACCGGTGGGAGCCGCTCGGGATCCCGTTACTCCTTTACGGCGACCGGCCAGGGCAAACTCGAACGGGTTGCCGAGCGGATCGAGTCCCTGGAGGACGAACGCGCCTCGATCGAGGCCGACATCACCGACCTGGACGAACAGCTCGACCGGGCGCGCGAGAAACGCGCCGACGCCGTCGAGAGCGTGCGAGAGATCGAGTCCGAAATCGAGCGGGCCGAGCGGGATCGCGAGGAGGCCGAGACCGACATCGAGGAGCTCGAAGCCCGGATCGCGGAGCTGGAGGACGAACGCGAGTCCGTCCAGTCCGAGATGGCCGAACTCGACGCCGAGATCGAGGCCGCCGAGGAAGAGATCACGGCAACCGAAGCGGAGATCGAGGAGCTGGAAGCCGAACTGGCCGAGTCGAAGATTCCGGAACTCACAGACGAAAAGGAGTCCCTGCAGGCCGAGGTCGCGGACCTGGAGGACCGCATCGAGGACATCGACAGCGAACTCAACAGCCTGAACCTGGAGAAGGAGTACGCCGAGTCGGCCATCGAGGACCTCCACGAGACCGTCGAGTCCGCCCAGAACACGAAAGCCGAACAGGAAGAGCGGATCGAGGAGCTCGAAGCGACCATCGAGGAGCGACGCGCGGACATCGAGGAGAAAGAGGCGGAGATCGCAGAACTCGAGTCGGAGCTGGCGGATCTCAAGGCCGAGCGCGAGGACCTCCGCGAGGAACTCGCGGCGGCCCGAGACGAGCGCGACGAGACGAAAAACGAGGCCGAGAGTCTGCGGAACCGGATCGAGAGCCTCGAACGGTCGGCCCAGCGACTCGAAGCCGAGGTCGCCAAACTCGAGGCGAACGTCGAGGAGACCGATCCCGAGTCGGTCCCCGACCTCGAAACCGTCGAGCAAAACGTCAGGCGTCTCGAACGCCAGATGGCCCGTCTGGAGCCGGTCAACATGAAGGCCATCGAGGAGTACGACACCGTCGAGTCGGCCCTGGCGCAACTGACCGCAAAACACGACGAACTCGACGAGGAGCGGGCCGCAATCGAGGAGCGCATCGACCGCTACGACCGGCTGAAACGCGAGAACTTCATGGCGGCCTACGAGGCGATCAACGACCAGTTCCAGGAGATCTTCGAGCGGCTCTCGAATGGGACCGGCGAACTCTCACTCGAAGATCCCGAACAACCCTTCGAAGGCGGCATGACGATGCGCGCCCAGCCGGGTGACAAGCCGGTCCAGCGCCTGGACGCCATGTCGGGCGGCGAGAAATCACTCACCGCGCTGGCCTTCATCTTCGCGGTCCAGCGGTACAACCCGGCCCCGTTCTACGCGCTGGACGAGATCGACGCCTTCCTCGACGCCGCCAACGCCGAGCGGGTCGGGGAGATGGTCGACGAACTGGCGAGTGAAGCCCAGTTCGTGGTCGTCTCCCACCGCTCGGCCATGCTCGAACGGTCCGAGCGGGCCATCGGGGTGACCATGCAGGAGAACAACATCTCGGCGGTCACGGGCATCGATCTGGCCGGCCGGGAGGAGGCGGTCGCCGATGACTGAGGCGGCGGCTTTCGGCCCGGAAGAGCCGGATGAGGAGGGGCCAGAACCTGTCGAGGTACTGGTCGGGCTCGCAGAACGAGGGGAGATCGACCCCTGGGACATCGACATCATCCAGGTGACCGACGCCTTCCTGGCGGCCATCGACGAGGCCGAAATCCGGACCTCTGGCCGGGCGCTCTTCTATGCCAGTGTTCTCCTCCGGATGAAAAGCGACGAACTGTTCGCCGAGGACGAGGACCCGGACCCCGAGGAGCCCGAACGGGTCGACCCGTTCGCAAGCGACACCCCCCTCGACGGCCCCGAGACGGGGGTCGGCGATCCGATCGACCAGCTAGAGGCCGAGATGGACCGCCGGCTGGAACGCCAGTCCGCCCGGGGGACCCCCGAAACCCTCGACGAACTCGTCCACGAACTACGGGAGGCCGAACGGGGCTCCTGGTGGAAGTCGGGCCGATCCTACGACACCGAGAACTCCCCGAAGGGGTTCCAGCGCGGCGTCCAGACCCTGG
This sequence comes from Halodesulfurarchaeum formicicum, assembly GCF_001886955.1. Classification (NCBI taxonomy): domain Archaea; kingdom Methanobacteriati; phylum Methanobacteriota; class Halobacteria; order Halobacteriales; family Halobacteriaceae; genus Halodesulfurarchaeum; species Halodesulfurarchaeum formicicum. The sequence goes on from NZ_CP016804.1 coordinate 1,434,823, forward strand.
ATTACCGCTCGGGGGACGACACCCGCAGCGACGGCGAGCCCGACGAAGCTGCAGTCACCGGCACCGCCCACGACGAGGACATCGACGAACTCATCGAGGCCGTCGAGGCCGAACTCCACGAGCGATACGACCGGGGCCGAGCCGAGGTCCTGTTCGCCGAAATCGCGGACGCAGGCGGCTCGCGGGTCGATACGTTCCTTGCGCTGCTCTTTCTGGCCCATCGGGGCGTGGTCTTCCTCGAACAGGACGAACTCTTCGGCGACCTCTGGATCGAGGATCGGCGAAGTGAGGGACCCACACCCGCTAAATCACCTTCCGAGGCCGGTGAAGAAGCCACAACAGAGAGCGAAGACGCAGTCGGGGACGGTACGGCCGAGGAAATCGGTCCCAGCGAGAGCGTCGAAGCCGAGGACTAGAGGTAATCTTCGACGAGTGGTTCCACGGACTCCAGCGTGGATTCGGGGATGTGTTCGGGATCGGTATTGATCGTCCCTTCCAGGGCCGACCCGCACTCACAGGACCGGGTTTCGGAGAGGGATTCGATCGCTGCCCCGACCACGTCCTGAATCGCGGCCTCGTTGTGCGAGGCGTTCTCCAGCACCTCCTCCAGGGAGACCTGGCTGTCTGTCTTCCAGACGTCCCAGTCGGTCACGCCGGCGACGGTGGCATAGCAGAGTTCGGCCTCGCGGGCGAGTTTGGCCTCCGGGATGGCGGTCATGCCGATGATGTCGAATCCCTGCTCACGGTAGAACTCGCTCTCGGCCCGGGTTGAGAACTGTGGCCCCTCGATCGTGACGTACGTGCCCCCGCCCTTGACAGAGGCGTCGGTCTCCGTGACGGCGGCGTTCTGCAGTTCCTTTGAGAGTTCGGGGCAGAACGGCTCGGCAAACCCCTGGTGGACGACCATCCCCTCGCCGAAGAAGGAGTACTCGCGATGCCGGGTGCGGTCGAAGAGTTGATCCGGGACGACAAGCGTGCGGGGCTCGATCTCCTTGCGAAGGCTTCCGACCGCGTTGCTCGCGATGACCCGCTCGACGCCGAGTGTCTTGAACGCGTAGATGTTCGCCCGGTAGGGCAGGTCTGTCGGCGAATACTGGTGGTGCCGGCCGTGTCGGGGGATGAACGCGACCTCGGTCTCAGTCCCCTCGTAGGTCCCGATCGTGACTGGGGCACTCGGTTCGCCAAAGGGCGTCTCGATCTCGCGCTCGCGGACGTCCGTGAGCGGAAGGGCTTCGTAGATACCGCTTCCACCGATGAATCCGATCATACCGATAGCTTCGTCCCTCGGGCCCTTAACGTTGGGTTCCCAGACGGTCAGTTCGCGTCGGTGAGCGCCCAGGCGTTCTCGCCCTCCTGGGTGATGACCCCGCGATGGGCCATCTCCGTCAGGACCTCCGCCAGGCGGTCCGGCTGGGCGATCTCCATCTCGATACGATCGATCCCGTGATAGGTTTCGAGAAGAGTACGGATCTGCTCGGGGCGGTAGGGACCGTCACCGCCTTTCTCCATGACCCCGGCGACGAGATCGACCATGTCCTCGATGAAGTTCCAGGGATAAACGATCCAGGTCCAGTCCGAGAGGCGTTCGCCGATGAAGTCAGGTTCGAACTCGCTTGTCTGCAGGAGCTGGAGTGTGGCCGTGCGGACCTCCCCGGAGTTCCGGTCGGTCACGTACTCGTAGGCGTGCTCGATCGACCCGCCGGTGTCCGCGATGTCGTCGACGATCAGCACGTCCTTGCCCTCGACTGATCCCTCCGGCATGGGGTAGCGGATCTCCGGCTCCTCTGATTTCGCCGCCGTACCGACGTAGTGTTCGACCTTCAGGCTGGTCAGGTCATCCAGCCCCAGGAAATCACAGAGGACACGCCCGGCGAACCAGCCCCCGCGGGCCAGCGCGACGATGACGTCCGGTTCGAAGTCCGCCGCGCGGACCTGCTTGGCGACATCCCTAGTGAGACCGTAGATGTAATCCCAGTTCGTGATGGTACAGTCAAATTCGTCCGGGAGCTCACCCATTAGCTTCGGTCACCATTGGCCACCGAGGGGAGCGAGGACTTTAATCCACTCGTCTCGGCTCGATCAATCCGCAGTATTGAACTCGAACTCCTCGGCTTCCTTGAGATCCCGCACCTCGCGATTGACCGACTGGAGATCCTGTTGCATGTCGGCCAGGCGATCGTCGAGCACCGCGACGATGTCGCTTTTGACGTGTTCGGTGTCGTAGGTATCACCGAGCTCCTCGCTCACGGCCCCGGAAAGCGTGTGATACAGGGCCCAGGCCTTGCCCACGCGCCAGACGACGACCCCCAGGACGACCGGCACGATACCGAAGAAAGACGTGCTCGTGACGTGGGGATAAGGGACCCCGTAGATCGTCTCCGGACCGAGCATGAGCCCGCTATACGCCAGGTAGCCCCCAAGTCCCACCAGCAGGAGGCCCAACAGGCCCAGCCCGGTGGTGTAGAGGAAGTACCGACCAGCCCATCGAAGGGATCGAGTTCGCTCCATGCCGATGACGGGTGTGGGATCCGGCTTAAATCCACCGTCACGAAGTCCACGGCCCATCCGATTTGCCACCGGAACCGTTTCTCCGCAACCTTCATGGGCTCACTCCGGGTTTGTTTATGTACCTCATGGCTGTACGCTGGCTGGAAGACATACGAGCCGACGACATCGGGAGCGTCGGCGGGAAAGGGGCCTCGCTCGGGGAGATGACCGACGCCGGGCTTCCCGTCCCGCCCGGGTTCGTCGTCACCGCGGACACGTATCGATCCTTCATCGAAGACACCGGTATCGACCAGGAACTGTTCGCGGCAGTCGACGTCGAAACGGAGGACTCCGCAGCGCTCGCCGAGGCCGCTTCGCGGGCCGAGGAGCTGATCCTCGGGACCGAAATGCCCGAACACATCCGCGAGGAGATCATGACGGCCTACGCCGATCTGGAGGGGGAGGAGCCCTTCGTCGCGGTGCGCTCCTCGGGGACCGCCGAGGACCTGCCCGAAGCGAGTTTCGCCGGCCAGCAGGAGACCTACCTCAACATTCAGGGCGAAGAACTGCTCGATCGGGTCCAGCGAGCCTGGGCCTCGCTTTTCACGCAACGAGCTATCTACTACCGCGAGCAGCAGGGGTTCGCCCACGACGCGGTGGACATCGCCGTGGTCGTCCAGCAGATGGTCGACGCCGATAAAAGCGGCGTCCTCTTCACCAGCCACCCATCGACCGGCGCGCCCCAGACCATCATCGAGGCCGCCTGGGGGCTCGGCGAAGCCGTCGTCTCGGGATCGGTGTCCCCGGACAACTACCACGTCGACCGGGAGAGCCGGGAGATCGAGTCGGTCACCGTCGCCGAGAAGAAAATCGAGATGGTCCGGGACGAAGAGACCGGGGAGACCGTCACCCGGTCGATCGAAGGCGATCGCAGAGACACCCAGGTCCTGACCGAGGCCGAGATCCACGAACTGGTCGAGATGGGCGAGCGGGTGGAAGATCACTACGAGACCCCACAGGACGTCGAGTGGGCCATCATGAACGGGACTGTCTACATGCTCCAGTCCCGCCCGATCACCACGATCGACGACACCAGTTCGGACGACGCCGAGGTCGAAGGAGCCGGCGGGGAGGATATTCTCTCGGGGCTGGGAGCCAGTCCGGGAATCACCAGCGGAGCCGTTCGCATCATTCGCAAACTGGACGAACTCGACAAGGTAAGCGAGGGTGACATCATCGTCACGCCGATGACGACCCCCGACATGGTGCCCGCGATGAAGCGGGCCTCGGGCATCATTACCGAAGAAGGCGGGATGACCAGCCACGCCGCCATCGTCTCCCGGGAACTGGGCGTGCCGGCCGTGGTCGGCACCGGCGGCGCGACCGAAATTCTGCGCGACGGCCAGATCATCACGATCGACGGCGAACGCGGGGCAGTCCGCGAGGGCCGTGACACCCCCAAAGAGTCGGAGCGGGAGCCCATCGAGGAGGCCCGCCCGAAAGCGCCGGTCAAACCGATGACCGCAACGGAAGTCAAGGTCAACATCTCGATCCCGGAGGCGGCCGAGCGGGCGGCCGCGACTGGGGCTGACGGAGTGGGGCTCCTCCGGATGGAGCACATGATCATGGGGACGAACAAGACCCCCAAGCGGTACATCGACGATCACGGGGCCAAGGCCTACCGGGACGAGATCGTCGATGGCATCCGCACCGTCGCCGAGGAGTTCTACCCCCGACCGGTCCGGGTGCGCACCCTCGATGCGCCCACCGACGAGTTCAGACAGCTCGAAGGCGGCAACGACGAGCCGAGCGAACACAACCCGATGCTCGGGTACCGAGGCATCAGGCGCAGCCTGAACGAGCCCGAAATCTTCGAACACGAGCTAGCGGCCATCAAGCACCTCTACGAACTGGGGTATGACAACGTCGAGATCATGTTCCCGCTCGTGAACGACGCGGAGGACGTGCGGCGGGCCCGGGACCGGCTCGAATCGGTGGGTATCGACACCACGAAACGCGAGTGGGGCGTGATGATCGAGACGCCAGCCAGCGTCATGACGATCGAGGAGATGGCCGCGGAGGGCATCGACTTTGCCTCCTTCGGCACGAATGACCTCACGCAGTACACCCTGGCCGTCGATCGGAACAACGAGCGGGTTTCGGATCGCTTCGACGAACTCCACCCCGGCGTGCTCAAACTCATCGGTCGCACGATCGAGATCTGCCGGGAGCACGACGTGGACACGAGTATCTGCGGTCAGGCCGGCTCGAAGCCCGAGATGGTCGAGTTCCTGGTCGAGGAGGGTATCTCCTCGATTTCGGCGAACATCGACGCCGTGCGGGACGTCCAGCACGAGGTCAAACGGACCGAACAGCGCCTCCTCCTGGATTCGGTCCGGTAACGTCAGACGTTTTTGCCTGCTGCCGTATCGAAGGGTATGCTCGCGTATCACGCCGTTTTTCTACTGCTCGTGGTGGGCTCGACGGGAGTCGTTGCCGGGCTCGCCGCGTTGAACGTGAGACACGCGGATCGAAGGATCCGGGAGCGCTCCGCGTGGGTGACTGCGACCCTTTCCGTCGATGACCCCGCCCGTTTGCGCCAGTATCATCGCCTCTCGACGAGCGCCGGCACGCTCAAGAACGTGCTCGTCCTCGCGATCGTCCTGTTAGTGCTCTACACCGGCCTGTTTGGAGACGCAATCGCGACGATCGACGGAGCGATCGGGAACGACCTCCTCGCGGGGGTCGGGATCTTCGTCGTGGCGACAGTCACAATGCAACTGCTTTCCCTTCCCTTCGAGGCCTTCGACACCTTCGGGATCGAGGCGGCCTACGGGTTCAACGAACAATCACCACAGCTGTTCGTCCGCGACGCGATCGTCGGGACCGCCGTCTCGGTGGCCTTCGTTTCGATCCTGGGAGCCGGAATTCTGCTCGTCCTCCAGCAGTTCCCCACCTGGTGGTGGCTCGCCGCGACGGGCGTCGTGGCGCTGTTCGTGCTCGGGTCCCAGATCGTCGTCCCACGTGTTATCATGCCGCTTTTCTACGACTTCGAGCCGATCGAGGACGGGGACCTCCGGACGGCCGTCGAAGCGGTCTTCGATCGGGCCGGGTTCACCTGCGAGGACGTCTACGCGATGAACGCGAGCTCCAGATCCGGCCACTCGAATGCCTTCTTCACGGGCTTTGGCCGGACCAAGCGGGTCGTCCTCTTCGATACACTGATCGAGCAACTCGAAGAGCGCGAACTGCAGAGCGTGCTGGCCCACGAACTCGCCCACTGGAAGCAGAACCACGTCTGGCAGCGAATGGCCGTCTCGATCCTCGAAGCGGCCGTGCTCCTCGCGCTCGCCCAGATCCTCTTGGGACAGTCCTGGCTGTATGCCATGTTCGGCGTGCCCGAGATCCCGGCGGCCGGGCTCCTGCTCGCGGGGCTCTGGCTGGAGCCGGTGCTGCAGTTCACCCAGCCACTCTCGAATCGCCTCTGGCTCAGAAGCGAGCGGGCCGCCGACGATTTCGCCGTCGAAGTGATGGGATCGGGCGAGCCGCTGGCGGCTGCGTTGGCACAGATGACCGGTGAGAACCTCTCGAATCCCTTCCCCCACCCGCTCTACGAGGCGTTTCACTACCAGCATCCGCCGGTCCCCGAGCGAATCCGCAGGCTCGTGGAGGGTGCGGACCGATGACTCACGTATCCGCGAGCTCAGAGCCACAATCCTTCGACCGGGTGCTCTCCTCGATGTGCACGGAACCGGCGCCGGCAGCCAGACGGGCCGCGATGGCGTTTCTGGGCTCGAACCCTGGCGACCCGGCGACTTTTCAGACCATCGCTGCACGCGAACGGGAGACGGTTTCGATGCTGGGAGAGCTAGTTGGCCTGGCTGACCCACACGGGTATGTCACGGCCGGTGGTTCCGAGGCGAACATCCAGGCCGTGCGAGCTGCGCGAAACCGAGCCACGGTGGCCGAACCGAACGTCGTCGCGCCCACCAGTGCCCACTTCTCCCTTCGGAAGGCCGCCTCGCTGCTAGACGTCGAACTCCGACTCGTGGAGACGGGGCCGGACCATCGGGCGGACCCCAAAGCGATGGCCGACGCTGTGGACGAGCGGACCGCCCTCGTGTTCGGCGTGGCCGGGTCGACGGAGTACGGCCGGGTCGATCCCATCCCGGCCCTCGTGGACCTCGCCGACTCCGTCGACGCGATGCTGCACGTCGACGCCGCCTTCGGCGGCTTTTTCCTCCCGTTTACCGATCGTGAGTGGCACTTCGGGCACGCCGGCATCGATTCGATGACGATCGACCCTCACAAGGCCGGGCGGGCGGCGATTCCGGCGGGTGGGTTCCTGGCGCGTGACCGATCGGTGCTCGACGCATTGTCTATCCAGACGCCCTATCTAGAGTCCGAATCCCAGGTCTCCCTGGGCGGTACCCGGAGTGGGGCCGGCGTCGCGAGCGCCCACGCCGCACTCGAAACACTCTGGCCCGACGGGTATCGTGCTGCCTTCGAGCGGACGATGGAACTGGCCAGGTGGCTCGCGACGGAACTCGACTCACGAGGGTTCGACGTGATCGAGCCGGAACTCCCGCTCGTGGCCTGGGAGGCGAGCCAGTCGCTGTTCGAACGCCTTCGGGATGCGGGCTGGCGGATCGCCCGGACCCAGCAGGGGGCGATACGGATCGTCGTCATGCCCCACGTGGACCGAAATATGCTAGATGCGTTTCTTACGGCCGTGGACCGGCACCGTCCGTGATCGGCACGGTTTTGAGACCGGAGCCCACAGGGAGAGCCAATGCTCGAAGCCATCCTGGACCTCGGGCTCGAAACGGCCGTCAGGGCCGCCTCGGGCTGGTCCGGGCTTGGCGTGATCTTCGTCTACTCGGCGCTCATCGCCTTCGTGCTCCCGTTTCCGAGCGAGATCGTTCTCTGCCCGGTCGGCTATCTCTGTCCGACCAATACCCTCGCGCTTGCACTGTTCCCGTACGAAGTCCAGATCCTCCTCGTGATCGTGGTAAGCGGGCTCGGGAAGGCGCTGGGGAGTGTCATCGCGTTGATGGTCGGGCACTCCGCCGCTCACTCCGGGGTCACCATCCGGTTCGTCGAGTGGATCGGGTTCGACCCGGTCGGGTGGTCACAGAAGCGGCTGGTCGAACTCGGCAAACGGTGGGGCCCCCTCGGGATGGCGATCGGGCTCAGCGTTCCCTTCTTCCCCGATACGGCCTCGATTTATGCCTTCTCGGTCCTGGGAACGGGCTACCGTCGCTTCGCGGCCGCGGCCTTCGCCGGGAGCGTGGGACGGCTCGTGGTGACGATGGGGTTGATCGAAGGAGCCCTCTTCGTCGTGTAGTTGGGCCACAAATCATTATATGCTGACAAGACCTACCGGTGGGTATGAACTTTCGACGGACCGGCCGAACGACAACTGCCCTTCTCGTCTTGCTCCTGGGGGCCCTCCTGCTCGCCGGCACGACCGGAGCCTTCGCGACTGAATCACTCTGGAACTGGGTCCCCGGAGTGTTCGTCCTCCTCGGAGCCTGGGCGCTACTCCGCTCTCGGGGTCGAAACCTCACCGGGCCAGTAATGGTCATCGCCGTCGCCGGAACCGTCCAACTTCGGAATCTGGGAGTTATCTCCGACGCCCAAATCGGGTCGTGGTGGCCGCTTTTCGTGGTCCTGTTCGGGCTCCTGTTACTCGTGGGACGGGGTCGCCGACGCAGTCGTGTCGATGGAACGAGTGGAGAACTGGACGCGATCGCCGTCTTCGGCGGGGCCGACACGCGGGTGACCGCCACGGACTTCACCGGCGGCGACGTCATCTCGATCTTCGGTGGCTCGGAGATCGATCTCCGGGACGCCGAGATTTCCGACCCACCGGCCGTGATCGAGGCGGTCACACTCTTCGGTGGAACGGAGTTTCGGGTCCCACCGGAATGGAACGTGACACTCGATGTCCTGGCCATCTTCGGGGGCACGGAGGACTCACGGCGGCGGGAAACGGTCACCGAGACCCCGGACCTCGTGGTGACCGGTGTGACACTCTTCGGCGGCGTGGAAATTCTGGACTGAGGACGCCCGCCAATCACGGGACTTTAATCGGCTGGGGTGGCATCCATACCCATGAGCCACGAGTCCTTTCCCACCGAGAACCCGGCGGTGGTGACCTGTGGACTGCCCTACGCGAACGGGGACCTCCACATCGGTCACCTGCGGACCTACGTGAGCGGCGACGTGTTGACACGGTCGCTGCGGACCATCGGCCAGGAGACCGCCTTCGTCTCGGGGTCGGACATGCACGGGACGCCGATCGCGGTCAACGCGGCCGAGTCGGGGGTCTCCCCCGAGGAGTTCGCGATGGACTGGCACGAGACCTACGAGGAGACCTTCCCCCAGTTCGACGTGGATTTCGACAACTACGGGAACACCCACCAGTCCGAGAACGTCGAGTTGACCCAGGAGATCGTCCGGACCCTCGACGAGGCGGGCCACGTCTACGAGAAGGAGATCGAGGTCGCCTGGGACCCGATCGAGGACCAGCCGCTGCCCGACCGCTACGTCGAGGGCACCTGTCCCTACTGTGGCGCGACGGCCCGCGGGGACGAGTGTGACGAGGGCTGTGGTCGCCACCTCGAACCCGGCGAGATCGAGAACCCGACCAGTATTCTGACCGGGAACCCAGCGGAGTACCGGACCCGCGAGCACAAGTTCTTCCGCGTCTCGGCCTTCCAGGAGTACCTCTCGGAGTTCATCGACCGCCTGGAGGGGACCAAAAACGCCCGCAACCAGCCCCGGGAGTGGATCGAGGGCGAACTCCAGGACTGGTGTATCACCCGGGACCTGGACTGGGGCATCGACTATCCGGAGGACGAGACCGACCTGGTCCTCTACGTGTGGGTCGATGCACCTATCGAGTACATCGCCTCGACCAAACAGTACAGCGATCGCGTGGGCGCGGACACCTACGACTGGGAGGAAGTCTGGCGCGATGGCGACAGCGAGATCGTCCACGTCATCGGCCGGGACATCATCCAGCATCACACCGTCTTCTGGCCCGCGATGCTCGCCGGGGCCGAGTTCAACGAGCCGCGAGCGGTCATGGCAAGCGGCTTTGTCAACCTCGACGGTGCGAGTTTCTCGACGAGCCGCGATCGGGCGGTCTGGGCCGAGGAGTACCTGGACTCGCCGTTCGACACCGACCTCCTCCGGTTTTACATCGCCACGGCGGGCCCGTTCGAGCGGGACATCGACTTCTCCTGGGAGACCTTCCAGGACCGGGTCAACGCCGAACTCGCCGACGACGTGGGGAACTTCGTCTACCGGGCGCTGCTCTTCGCGAACCGGAACTACGAGGGCACGCCCGACGCCGCGGTCTCCGCCGACGTCGAGGCCGAGATCGAGTCCGCGATGGCGGACTTCACGGCGGCGCTCAACGAGTATTCGGTCCGGGAGGCCGGGACCGTCCCCCTCGAACTGGCTCGCTTCGGCAACGAGTACATCCAGCACAACGAGCCCTGGAAGCTCGTCGACGAGGATCCCGAACAGGCCGCCCAGGTCATTCGGGATACCGTTCAACTCGTGAAGGCCATCGCGATCACGATCCAGCCCTTCACGCCCCGCACCGCCGAGCAGATCTGGACCGACCTGAACGAGGACGGGACCGCAGCCGAGGCGACTATCGAGGACTGCCTGGACGCGCCCCCGGCCACCTTCGGCGAGCCACGGGAGCCCTTCGAGAAGATCGAGGACGAGCAGGTCGAAGCCCGCCAGGCGGCCCTGCAGGAACGCATCGAGGACGAAGACACCGACTCCGAGACCGACACGACAATGACCGACATCGAACCCCTGAACGAGGATCGCATCGCCTTCGAAGACTTCCAGGACCTGGACATCCGGGTCGGCCGCATCGAGTCCGCCGAGCCGATCGAGGGCGCGGACAAACTCGTCCGCCTGCAGGTCGACATCGGCGCGGAGACCCGCCAGCTGGTCGCGGGAATCCGACAGCTCCACGACGTCGAGGAGCTCCCGGGGACCAAGATCATCGTCCTGGCGAACCTAGAGAAAGCCGAACTCTTCGGCGTGGAATCCAACGGCATGCTCCTGGCGGCCGGCGACGAGGCCGACCTGCTGACGACCCAGGGTGACGCCGGCCCCGGAACGAAGATCCAGTAAGCGAGTGCCACATTTATTCGGCGGGGGATCGAACCCCTGGTAATGCGAAACGCGAAGATCGTCTGCACGCTCGGCCCGGCGAGTGACGACCGGGCCGCGATCAGCGATTTGGCGGCGGCAGGGATGACCGTCGCACGGATCAACTCCAGTCACGGGACCCGTGAGGACCGGGCCGCGCTCATCGAGCGGGCCCAACGTGTCGACGCCGAACTCGACAAACCGGTCGCGGTCATGGTCGACCTCCAGGGCCCGGAGATCCGCACCGGCGAGACGGCCGAGCCAGTTCAACTGGAAACCGGGTCGGCAGTCACCTTCCGTGAGTCGACAGCCGTGACCGAGCAGGAGATCGGTCTCTCGACGGACATCTCACGTGTCTCTCCTGGCGATCGCGTACTGCTCGACGACGGCCGAATCGAGACCGTCGTCGATTCAGTCGAGGGGAATGCGGTCCACGCGACTGTAAAGAGCGGCGGGAAATTGCAGAGCCACAAGGGGGTGAACGTCCCGGGCGTGGATCTGGACGTGGACGTAGTCACGGCAAAGGACCGTGCGGACCTCGAACTGGCCGTCGAAGCGGGCGCGGACTTCGTCGCCGCGAGTTTCGTCCGGGACGCGGCGGACGTGCTCGAAGTCGAGGCCGCTATCGAGGACCTGGGCGGGGAGATCCCGGTGGTGGCGAAGATCGAACGGGCCGACGCCGTCGACCACCTGGACGAGATCATCCAGACCGCCCAGGGCATCATGGTCGCCCGGGGGGACCTGGGGGTCGAACTCCCGATGGAAGACGTGCCGCTCATCCAGAAGCGGATCATCCACAAGAGCCAGGCTGCAGGCGTGCCGGTCATCACCGCGACCGAGATGCTCGACTCGATGGTCGAGCAGGCCCGCCCGACCCGGGCGGAGGCCTCGGACGTGGCGAACGCGGTCCTCGACGGGACCGACGCCGTCATGCTCTCCGCGGAGACCGCGATCGGATCCCACCCGACCCGGGTCGTCGAGACGATGGACCGGATCATCCGTGAGATCGAGGAGAGTGTGGAGTACGACGAGATCATCGAACAGCGGGTTCCGGAGGCGACCGGTGAGAGCCGCACGGACGCCCTGGCGCGCTCGGCGCGGTACCTGGCCCGGGACGTGAACGCGAGTGCGATCGTCGTCGCGAGCGAGTCCGGGTACACGGCCCGACGGGTCACCAAGTTCCGCCCCAGCGTGCCAGTCGTGGCGACCACGCCGAACGACCAGGTTCACCGACAGCTGGGGCTCGTGTGGGGCGTGAACGCACAGCACGCAAACGTCCAGGTCGGGACGGCGACCACGGTCATCGAGGACTCGGTAAAAGCCGGCCTGGACTCCGGGATCGTCGACCCCGGGGATACCGTCGTCGTCCTGACCGGCATGATGACCGAACTGGAGGGCGAGGACACGACGAACACCCTCAAGGTCCACGTGGCCGCCGAAACCCTCGCCGTCGGTCGGTCGGTCGTTGACGGGCGGGCCACCGGGCCGGTCGTCGACCTGGAGCACGTGGACCCCGAAACGATCGAGGCCGGGAGCATCGGTGTCATTCACCGGGACTTCAACGGCGAGTTCAGCGACGGACTGGAGAAACTCGGCGGAATCGTGAGCGCCCGCTCTGGGATGACCGGCTATGCGGCCATGGTGGCCCGCGAACTCGAAATCCCGATGATCACCGGGGCCGACATCGGGGACCTCGAGCCCGGGCAGCAGGTGACCATCGACGGTGAACGTGGGGTGGTCTACGACGGCGAAGTGAACAAACCCGCGGCGGGGCGCAAACGGGGGCCGTTATGAGCGACTGGAAGTTCGAGGTAGACGAAGTCGGGCCCGAAGCCGAACCAGAAGTGCCCGAAATCGAACCCGGCAACCCGCGTCTGGAACACGTCCTCCCGTTCCTGCTCGGTGTCGGCCTCGCCATCGCGATCCTCGTAGTGAGTCTCTAAGCGCCGATTCCGGCAAGGTGCGCTGTCCGGGCAACGGTTTTCCCCACCCGGGCCCAAGCATGTGGTATGGCCTCAGTACTCGGGACGTCGCTGTCGACGATCCTCCTGCTCGCCGGGCTCGTACTCGTCGTGCTGGAGGGCTTTGCACCGGGTGCACACTTCATCGTCCTGGGGGTCGCGCTCCTCGCGGCCGGCCTCCTGGGGGTACTGGTCCCGGCCGCAGCGACCCCGCTGGTGCTCGGGCTCACGGTACTCGTCGCGGGGGCCGGCGCGTACTATGTCTACCGTCACTTCGAGTTCTACAAGGGGACCGATCGCGGGAAGACCGAGGGGTCGGCCGAACTCGTGGGCCGACGGGGCTACGTGACCGAGCGAGTCACGCCCCGGACCGGCCGGGTGAAACTCTCCGAGGGCGGTTTCGATCCGACCTACGCCGCCCGGAGTGTCGAGGGCGAGATCGGCGTCGGGACCGAGATCATCGTCGTGGATCCCGGCGGGGGCAACGTCGTCGAGGTGGAGGCCCTCTCGGACGTTGACGACATCGACCGCGAACTCGAACGTGGTCGCGCCCGCGAGGCGGAGCCGGTCGAAACCGAGACCGAGGACGAATCGCGCGGGTAGTGTGAATCAGTGGCACGACTGACCGGCTGGCGCAGCTTTATCAACCGTCGGACATAAGGAACAGTATGGTGCTCCCCCTCCAGTCACTGACCGGCCCGTCCCCGCTCTCGGTCGTCGGGTTGCTCCTGCTCGTCGTCCTGGTCGTAGCAGTCTACCAGGCCATCGAGATCGTCGACGCCTACGAGAAGGAGGCGTTGACGGTCTTCGGCGAGTTCCGGGGCCTGCTCGAACCGGGGATCAACTTCATCCCGCCGTTCGTCTCCCGCACGTACATCTTCGACATGCGGACCCAGACGATCGACGTCCCACGGCAGGAAGCGATCACCCGGGACAACTCCCCGGTCACCGCGGACGCCGTGGTGTATATCCGGGTCATGAACGCGAAACGGGCCTTCCTGGAGGTCGATGATTACAAGCGAGCGGTCTCCAACCTGGCCCAGACCACGCTGCGGGCCGTGATCGGGGACATGGAACTGGACGACACGCTCAACAAGCGCCAGGAGATCAACGCCCGCATCCGGAAGGAGCTCGACGAACCCACCGACGAGTGGGGGATCAGGGTCGAGTCCGTGGAAGTTCGGGAGGTCAATCCCTCCAAGGACGTCCAGCAGGCGATGGAACAACAGACCTCCGCCGAGCGCAAGCGCCGGGCCATGATCCTGGAGGCCCAGGGGGAACGACAGTCCGCCATCGAGCGCGCGGAGGGGGAGAAACGCTCGAACATCATCCGTGCACAGGGTGAGAAGCAGTCCCAGATCCTCGAAGCCCAGGGGGACGCGGTCTCGACCGTGCTGCGAGCTCGGTCCGCCGAATCGATGGGCGAGCGGGCCGTGATCGAACGGGGGCTGGAAGCCCTGGAGGTCATCGGGGCCGCCGAAAGCACGACCTTCGTGCTCCCACAGGAACTGACCTCACTGGTGGGTCGATACGGCAAACAGCTCACCGACAGCGACGTCGCCGAACCGACCGAGGGCCTGGAGAGCCTGGAGTTCGACGCGGACACCCGCGAGTTGCTGGGGCTGGACGACATCGAATCGATCCTGGACGAGATCGGCGCGCCGATGGACGTCAACGAATCCGATCTCACCGAGGGAACGGGCTCGATCAAGTCCGCCGAGGAAGTCATCGAAGAGATGGACGCCGAACTCGAAGACACCGAGGAACCAACGGAGAAGTAAATGGGAATCGACGAGGAGAAGCGCACGACGCTGCGGAAGTTCGCCGCCGTCGGAGCCGGGAGCCCCTTGCTCGGACTGGCGGGCCAGGACGAGGGTGCCAGCGAGACCCGGGAAGCCATCGCGGGCTACGTCGAGCGCACTCCCGGCGCCCACTTCTCGAAGATCCGTGACGACCTGGGAATCGCGACGGGGGAGACACAGTATCACCTCCGGCGACTCACCGACCAGGGCACACTCGAACGGTATCGCGACGGCGACTACAAGCGCTTCTATCCAGCCGGCCGGTTCGACGCCTTCGAGCAGGTCACGCTGGGCTATCTCAGGCGGGAAACCCCGCGGGCCATGGTTTGCACGCTGTTGCAAGAGCCCACTCATACCGGGGCCTCGCTTTCAGCGGCGATCGGCGTCTCACCGGCGACAGTGAGCAACCACGCCACAGAGATGGCAGAACACGGGGTCCTCGACCGGAGTGAGGGGTATCGAGTGAACCGACCGGAGACGGTCATCACGCTCCTCGTTCGATACGCCGAGAGCTTCGACGCGGAGACGGTCAACTTCGCCGCGGACGCCGCCGATCTGCTCAGGTACGAACCCTGAAGCTCAGGCGGTGGTCACTTGCCAGGTCGTCGAGGAGGAATAGCCCCACTGTTCGATATCGAGGTCGTGTTCGGCATCCGCGACCGCACGCATGTTCGAACCGACCTCTTTGGCCGAGAAGCCCAGTTCCTTGCCGATGAGCCGGGACTTGAAGTAGGTCTCCTGGTCCACCCGCTCGCGCAGATACTGGAGAATCGTCCGCTGTTTCGGCGTCAGTCCCTCCGTGCTCAGTTCGACGGCGCTGGCCCCCATAGCAGTATGGAGAAGTGCCAGGTCAAAAGCGGGTTTGGTACGATCGGTTAATCGCGGGTGACACAGTTCAGAAAGTTCTTGGGTGGCCACGACCGACAGCGAGGCATGGCGTCGGCTGTGGAGGTTAGCGTCGTGCTCCCCGCGTACAACGAGGAGGCGACCATCGAATCGACCGTCGAGGTCACGCTCGACACGCTGGAATCGTTCCTCCCGGCCGGCACGTTCGAGGTCATCATCGCCGAAGACGGCTGTGATGATCGAACCCCGGAGATCGCCGATCGACTGGCGGCCGCGGACGAGCGGGTCAGCCACTATCACAGTGACGAGCGCCTGGGCCGTGGTGAGGCACTGAATCGGGCCTTCGAGAGCGCCGCCGGCGACACACTGGTCTACTTCGATACCGACCTCGCCACGGACATGTCCCACCTCGAAGAGCTAATCGAGAGTGTCCGCTCCGGCGAGTACGACCTCGCCACTGGCTCGCGCTGGATGCCCGGCGAGGAGGCCGACCGGCCGGCCAAGCGGGCGATCTCCAGTCGCGGGTTCAACATGCTCGTTCGAACGCTTTTGGGCTCGGACCTACAGGATCACCAGGCCGGGTTCAAAGCCTTCAGCCGGGCTGCCTTCCAGGCCCTGCGCCCGGCGGTGAAAGACTCCCACTGGTTCTGGGACACCGAGATGCTCGTCAAGGCCCAGCGACGAGGATTTGCCGTCAAGGAGTTCGCGGTGAACTGGACGCCCAAGGGGGACTCGAAGGTCGATCTAGTCCGGGACGTATTCGGAATGGGAAGCCAGATACTCCGAACGGCCTGGGAGATCCGTATCAGACCCTATGCGAACCGACGGACCGGCATGGTCGCGGGACTGTTGCTCTCGGTGCTGGCTATCGGGTTGATGTTCTTCTATCTGGATCCCCGCGACGTGCTCCAGGAAATGGCCCGGGCCGACCTGGGTCTGGTAGCGGCCGCCGCGCTCGTCTACGTCTTTTCCTGGCCACTTCGTGGCTGGCGATACGCCGATATTCTCGGCTCGCTCGGCTATCGCGAACGCGTGGGCTTTCTCACGGGTGCGGTCTTCATTAGCCAGACCGGGAACCTGGTGTTCCCAGCCCGGGCTGGGGACGCCGTCCGGGCCTACGTCGTCAAAGCCAGACGGCAGGTGCCCTATACCTCGGGGTTCGCCTCGCTCGCCGTCGAGCGGGTCTTCGACCTGCTGACGATCACCATCCTTGCCGGCGGGGTACTCCTCGGCGTCGTCACTCTCGCCCCCGAGCGGGTCGTGGCGCTGAGCCAGGCCCTGACCGAGGGAACCGGCCTCTCCGGCGGCCAACAGGAGAGTGCCCGAACGGCGATCGCCGTCGCGGCGGTGGTCGGGATCGGCGCAATCGGGGCCGTGATCGCCATCGTCCTCTCGGCGCGGTCGGATCGGAACCGGATCAGACGAATCGTCAACTGGGCGTCGGAGGACTCCTACGTCGAACTGGTCGCGACGACCCTCGAAGGGTTCGTGGGCGACGTCCAGCGTGTCGCAGCCGAACCGGCCACCTTCGCCCGGGTCGGGGTCGCGAGCCTGGCAATCTGGGCGATCGACGTCCTCACGGCCATTCTGGTTTTCCAGGCCTTCGGCGTCGAGGTACCACTCGGGCTGTTGGTCGCCGTCTCCTTCTTCGCGGTCAGCGTGGGCAATCTGGCGAAAGTGCTGCCCCTCTCCCCCGGCGGCATCGGGCTCTACGAGGCGGCGTTCACGGTGTTGGTGGTCGCCCTGACGACTATTGGACCGCCCACGGCGCTGGGTGTCGCCATCGTCGATCACGCGGTGAAAAACGCCGTGACGGTGCTGGGCGGTGCGGTCTCGATGGTCGTCCTCAACGTCTCGCTCACCGAAGCGATCGACGGGCCGGGCGAGATCGAGGAGGGATCGAGCCGACCGGACCAAACCTGAAGACCCACTAAAAGCGGCGGCCGGGACGAGTTTTACCCCTCGCTGCAGAACCCCGGACAGAGCCAGCCTACGCGGCCCTCAGGGAACCTCGTGACCGACTCACACGCCAGTGCACGAAGAGATTTCGACATCGTCGAACGAAGGAGGGTGGAGTCTATCACGGTCGTTTTACGGAAAGAAAACACAATCCTTAAGTACGTTTTGTCGAAACCGATGGGTCACCGAATCCCGATACACTTTGTAATTATGCCCAACGCAACTCTCAGATCCCGCGAAAAAGAAGAGGAGGAACCCGAACGAACGGACAGCTGTCCGGAGTGTGGCGGTCTGGTCGTCCACGACGAGGAACACAGCGAGAAGGTCTGTGCGGACTGTGGCCTGGTCGTCGAGGAGGAAGGGATCGACCGCGGGCCCGAGTGGCGGGCCTTTGACTCCCAGGAGAAAGACGAGAAGTCCCGGGTCGGGGCCCCCACCACGAACACGATGCACGACAAGGGCCTCTCCACGAACATCGACTGGCGGAACAAGGACGCCTACGGCAACTCCCTTGGCTCCCGACAGCGCCAGAAGATGCAGCGCCTGCGCAAGTGGAACGAGCGCTTTCGCACCCGTGACGCCAAGGAGCGCAACCTCAAGCAGGCCCTCGGCGAGATCGACCGGATGGCCAGTGCGCTTGGCCTGCCGGACAACGTCCGCGAGACGGCCTCGGTGATCTACCGCCGGGCCCTCGAAGAAGATCTGCTCCCGGGCCGTTCGATCGAGGGCGTCGCGACTTCCTGTGTCTATGCCGCCGCCCGGCAGGCCGGAGTGCCCCGCAGCCTGGATGAGATCAACGACGTCAGCCGGGTCGACAAGGACGAGATCGCCCGCACCTACCGGTACGTGATCCGGGAACTGGGCCTGGAAGTCAAGCCCGCGGACCCCGCGAGTTACGTCCCCCGGTTTGCCTCCTCGCTCGAACTCAGCGACGAAGCCCAGCATCGGGCCCGCGAACTGCTCGAGAACGCCAAGGAGAAAGGCGTCCACAGCGGCAAGAGCCCGGTCGGCCTGGCCGCCGCCGCGGTGTACGCGGCCGCCCTGCTCACCAACGAGAAGACAACCCAGGCGAAGGTCAGTGAGGTCGCGGACATCTCGGAGGTCACGATCCGCAACCGATATCACGAACTCCTCGAAGCCGAGGACTCGATTCCGGTCTAACCGGCCAATGTTGCAGTTCGAGTCGTTTCACCTGGCGGCCTCGACGCCGAACCTGGACGATGAGCCGGCGGCTCGCCCCCACGCCGACCTGCTCGAGTTCCGGATGGATCTGGCCGCCGACCCGCTTTCGGCACTCGGGGCCTACGACGGGGAGCTGCCGATCATGGTCACGAACCGGCCGGAGTGGGAGGGCGGCGAGCACCCGGACGGCCCCGAGCGCCGGGACCAGCTACTCGATGCCCTCTCGGAGCCGGCCGTCGCGGCGGTCGATCTGGAGCTTCGAGCCCTGCAAGCCCCTACCGATCGGACGGACCTCGACCCCGTGCTGGACCGGGCCCAGGAGCTTGGCCTACCGGTCGTCGTCTCGGTCCACGACTTCGAGCGGGTCCCCTCCAGATCGACGCTGCTCGGTCTGGCCCAGCGGGGCTGCCGGCTCGGGTCGGTCGCCAAACTCGCCATGACCGCCACCGACCCGGGAGACGTGCTGGACCTGCTGGCCGCGACCCAGGACCTGACCACCTGTGGCCATACCGTCGCGACGATGGCGATGGGGGCCCCGGGTGCCCACTCCCGGGCGATCGCGCCGCTCTATGGCTCGAAGATCGGATACGCCCCGATTGACCCCGAGAGCGCCACGGCCCCCGGGCAGTTCGATCTGGCGACCCTCGATGGACTGCTTGAGACCTTCGACGTCGAGCGGCCCGCGGATTCAAAGGTTTAACCGTCGACCCGACCAAAGCGTGTTCGTGCAGCGGTCCTGGTTCACGCGACGGTCGCTCGTCGCCGCGATACTGGCGATGGTCTATCCCGGGCTCGGGCACGTCTACCTCCGGGCCTGGTTTCGCGCCATCGCCTGGTTCGGCGTCGCACTGATCGCGGCAGCGATGGTGCTGCCCGAATCGGCCTACACCGCCTTCGAGACCAACGGGTTCTCGGGACTCGTGGAAGTCAGTCGAACGCTCCCGACCGAGGCGGTCCTGAGTATGCTCGTCGTCCGGGTGCTCAACGCCGTCGACGCCTACCTCACCGGGTTACAGCAAGCAACGAAGGCGGCTCAAGCCGAATCACCCGACGCGAACACCTGCCCGGAGTGTGGGAAGGAACTCGACCCGGAACTGGACTTCTGTCCGTGGTGTACCACCCGGCTGGAGGACTCCGAAAACAGGGCCGAACGGTAACTACTTCTCGATGATGCGCTCGTCGATAGACTCCCCGAAGTGACGGCCACCCGGCTGGGTGTAGACCAGTACCTCGTCGCCGGCCTCCAGGTCGGTAACGGCTTTGCGCCCGGTCCTGGCGTGGACCTTGATGGTCTCTGCGTTCTGGATGAGCGTCTCGATCCGTTCGCCGCTCTCGGTCTCGGCCTCCAGTCGGAACATCGGTCGGCGCTCGATCTTGGCCCGGCCGACGACGGCCTCGCGGGTCTGTCCATCCGTATCGACGACCTGCACCTCGTCGCCGCTCCCGAGTTCCGCGAGATACGTCGTCGACCCGTCCGGGAGGCGGGCGTAGGCATGGACCGCGCCCGCGTTGACCCGGAAGGGACGGGAGGCGACGTACGGTGATTCGGCGGTCTCGGCGTGGACGAAGAAGAGTCCGCGGGACATGCTCCCGATCAACATCCCCTCGTCGTGGTCGAAGAGGCTGCCCGTGTCGACACAGACCCGATCCGCGCTGCCGGCGGGTTCGATGGCGGTGACCGTGGCGTATTCCAGGTCCAGTTGCTCGCGATCGAAGTCGTCTCGGACTGCGACGGTCTCCCGGATCTCGTCCGGGTCGTCGGTGTCCAGCAGAACCCCGCTCGCACCCATCTCCAGGGTCTCGAAGGCGGTCTTTGCCTCCTCGGCGGTCGTCACACCCGCGATGAGATCCGTCGAGTCGCCGATCCGGGCGATGAGGTTCTCCAGGGGAATGATCTGCCAGTCCTCGCCCACGACGATCGTGAATTCGGACTCCTCGGCCGCCTTCTCGGCGAAAGTCTCGTAGTCAGGGTCGTAGATCCGCACGTAGGCCCCGCTCGCACCGTCACGGCGAAGCGTGGAGAGATCCGCCGATCCCGAGAAGTCAGTCGGCAGGTCGATCGTCCCGTCGCCCTCGCCGTCCTTGCCGACGATGTAGCGGTCGGCCTCGCCGGCGGCCTCGGCGTCGTCGCCGATCACGTCGACGTCGTCGGTGACGAAGGCGGCGACGTTCATCTCGCCCAGTTCGCGAACCCGGTCGACGTCCCACTCGTCGACGAGAATCCAGTCGACGCCGGCCTCGAGCCCGGCGGTGATCCGTCGCTTGCGTTGCTCCCAGTCGCCGACCTCGTCGTCGGCCTTGAGCCAGACGCTCCGTGTCATACTCGGTCACACACGGGGCCCCGTCTTGAACGTGCCGGACCGATACTCAGGGCTCGATCGGGAGGTCGAATCGATCCATCGCCACGTCGATAGCAAAGCCCTCGTGGACGACGGCTGCGATTGCCGAAGAGATGGCGTAGGGGTCGGGATGCTGGAAGATCGTTCGGCCCATCGAGACGCCGGCCCCACCGACAGAAACCGCATCCTGAACGGTTTCGAGTGTCTCACGGTCGCTTGACGGACTGCCACCGGCGATGATGACGGGTTTGCTCGTCGACTCGACGACGTGTTCGAAACTCGCCGGGTCCCCGGAGTAGGCAGTCTTGATGATATCAGCCCCGAGTTCCTCGGCCAGCCTGACGGCATGCCCCAGGTTCGTGGCGTCGTGTTCGTCGATGCCCGGGCCACGAGCATACGCCATCGCGAGGACCGGCATTCCCAGTTGGTGGGCTCGTTCGGTCACGTTGCCAAGCGCCTCGATCTGGTCCGGTTCGTGGTCGCTGCCCACGTTGATGTGAAAGGAGACGCCGTCGGCACCCAGTCGCACGGCCTCCTCGACGGTCGCAGTCTGGCGCTTTTCGGCCTCGTCGGGCCCGATCTCCGTCGAGCCGTTGAGATGAATGAGATAGCCCGCGTCGTTGCGGTTCGGGTAGACCCGATCGGCCAGTCCCTTCTGGGTGAGGACGGCGTCGGCCCCGCCCTCCGTTACGTCGGCGATGGTCGATTCGATGTCTTTGAGTCCGTCGACTGCCCCCATGGTGATGCCGTGGTCCATCGGGACGGTGACGAACTTGCCGTCACGCCCGAGTCGTGTCAATCGCGCTTCGACCCCTGTAGACATTGCCAGGGGATAGCAAGCGGGTGGGTATGTTCGTTCCGGTTTAGCGGCCCGCCGCGACGCCCGCGGCCAACTCGGCGGCAGTCTCCGCCAGCCGTTCCGGAACGGCCTCCCCGTCCGCAACGATGTCCACGAAGACGCTCCCGGCGACGACCCCGTCTGCCCCACCGGCCACGATCTCCCGGGCCTGATCCTGGGTGCTCACGCCGAAACCGACCGCCGTCGGAACCTCCGTCTCGGGCAGTCGGGCGAGCGAGCGGGTCGTCTCGTCGCTCACGTCGGTCCGCGCGCCGGTCGTGCCCAGCCGGGCCTGCACGTAGAGAAAGCCAGTCGCTTGGTCGACGATGGATTCCAACCGCTGTTCGGTGGTGGTCGGAGCCACGATAAACACGAGTGCGAGGTCGTGTTCCGCACACGCAGCAGCTAGCTCCCCACTCTCTTCGACCGGAAGATCCGGGACGATGAGTCCGGAGAGTCCCGCATCGGCGGCATCGGCGACGAATTCACGAACGTCGCCGTCGCCGTACCGGTAGAGCATGTTGTAGTAGGTCATCGCCACCACGGGCACCTCGACATCGAGGTCCGCAACCAGATCGAGGAACCGTTGGGGTGTCATGCCGGCATCAAGCGCCCGTCTGATTCCGGCCTGGATAGTCGGGCCGTCAGCAACGGGTTCCGAGAACGGCAACCCGAGTTCGAGCACGTCCGCCCCGCCCTCGACCAGTGCCTCGGCGTATCGGGCCGTCGCCTCCGGGGTCGGATCCCCGGCGACGATATAGGGCACCAGGGCCCCGCCCTCGAAGGCCGCACGGATCGATTCCTCACTCATGGGAGAACACCTCCATATCCGGCGCGGCGTCGAGATCCCGCCGATCCGACTCCTCGATCACGGTATCCAGGTCTTTGTCGCCCCGGCCCGAGACGGTCACGATGACCGGGTCGGCGAAGTCCCGTTCTTCGAGCGCCGCCAGGGCGTGGCTGCTCTCCAGGGCCGGGATGATCCCCTCGGCCCGGGAGAGGTGATGGAAGGCCCGAAGGGCCGCCTCGTCGCCGACCGAGACTGGTTCCACACGACCGGTTTCGACCATGTGTGCCAGTTCCGGACCGACCCCGGCGTAATCCAGGCCGGCACTCACGCTGTGTGACTCGACGATCTGGCCCGTCTCGGTCTGGAGGAGCCGGGTGTGTGCGCCATGGAGGACGCCGTCGGTCCCCGTGGCGAGCGAGGCCGAGTGGGGGGCGTACTCCTCGGATTCGTTGACCGTGAGAGACTCCCCGCCCGCTTCGGCCGCGATCAACTCGACCGGGTCAGACCGGAAGTGCTGGAAGGAGCCCATCGTGTTCGAGCCGCCCCCAGCACAGGCCAACACGGTGCCCGGAAGGTCGCCGATGGTTTCGATGGCCTGTTCGCGGGCCTCCTCGGAGATGACAGCCTGGAAATCCCGAACCATGCTCGGGAACGGGTGGGGCCCCACCACGGAGCCGATCACGTAGTGGGTATCCTCGACGTTCGTCGCCCAGTCACGCATGGTGGCGTTGATGGCCTCCTTGAGCGTGCCCGAGCCCTCGTCGACGGGATTGACCGTCGCGTCGTGGGTCACCATCCGGAAGACGTTGGGCCGCTGGCGGCGGATGTCGGTCCGGCCCATGTAGATCTCACAGTCGATGTCCAGGTGTGCACAGGCCATCGCCACGGCGGTGCCGTGCTGGCCCGCCCCCGTCTCGGCGATGATCCGGTCTTTGCCCATGTACTGGGCCAGAAGCACCTGCCCGAGGGCGTTGTTGAGTTTGTGGGCCCCGCCGTGCAGGAGGTCCTCGCGCTTGAGGTACACCTCGGTGTCGTACTCCTCGCTGAGCCGGTCGGCCCGCTGGAGCGGGGTCGGCCGACCGCCGAAGTCCCGCAGGCGCTCGCGGAACTCGTCCATGAACCCGTCCTCGTTCTCCAGGACGTAGCGTTCGTAGGCCGATTCCAGTTCCTGGACGGCCGGCATCAGTACCTCGGGGACGTACTGGCCACCATACGAGCCAAAGCGGTGCTGGCTCATCGGGCGACCAGCCTCCGTGTGTTCGCCTCGATGTCCCCGTCCATGATCGCCGACCCCACGAGCATGCCGTCGGCTCCTGCTTTGCGCATCCGGTCGCGGTGCGCTGCTGTCTCGATCCCGCTCTCGGCGACGAGCGTCGCCGAATCCGGCACTGCCGGTGCCAGCCGGTCGACGGTCGAGCGATCGACGGTCAGGGTGGCGAGATCGCGGTTATTCACGCCGATCACCTCGGCACCGGCCGCCAGAGCCGTCTCGATTTCGTCCCGGGTGTGAGTCTCGACCAGCGGAGTCATCCCACGGTCGCGGGCCGCCTCGATCATTCCCTCCAGGTCATCCAGAAACCGGGCGATCAGCAACACCGCGTCGGCGGCCACCGCGTCGAGTTGGGCCTCCCGGAGGAGGAAGTCCTTCCGGAGGACTGGCACCGAAACCGCCTCCCGCACTGCCTGGAGCGCTTCGACCGACCCGCCGAAGTGGTCGGGTTCGGTGAGCACCGAGATGGCGCTGGCCCCGCCGGCGACCATCGATTCGGCCGCCGCGACCGGATCGACGTCTCGCTCGCCGCTCGTGGTCGGGCTGGTCGGCTTCACTTCAGCGATCAGCGGCGTTCGCCCGTCGGCTTCGGCCCGTTCGAAGGCCCCAGACAGCGAGCGAGCCTCGACCGAAACCGGTTTGTCGCCACGAGAGCGCTCAGACGCGGCCGCGAGGAGGTCGCGAACCGCCGGCGCGAGCCCCTCGTCGGGCTGCTTTGTAGTACCCATTATTGTTCATTGATGAACGGATATGTACATAACTGTTGTGACTCCAGGCCAACGTTCAAGGGCGGTCTCGGCGAACCAAGTCCCATGCCAGGTGCTGGGATCTACGCCAGGAAGGTGGCGTCCCTCGATCGGTTCGTTCAGATCGGCGTGGCGAACCGGCGGGTAATCTCCCTGTCCGTCCCCGAGACGCCGGACCCGAGTGCCAAAGCGGACCACGAAATTCTAGACTGGATCGAGGGATACCTCGACGGCGAGTACACGGACGTGACCGAAATCGACGTGGGATTGACGGTGCCGACTGACCAGCGGGCCGTCCTCGAACGTGTGCGAGAGATCCCCTACGGTGAGCAGTTCCCGCTCGACCGACTGGTCGCACACACGCCGGGCCTCGACCCGGCCGAGGAGGCCGACCTGGAGACCGCCAGAACGGCGCTCGCCGAAAATCCGGTCCCGATTTTGATTCCGGACCACCGCGTCACCGACTCGGACGGCAACGCTCCGCCGGCTATCAGGCGAACCCTTCGCCGGATCGAGGGCCTGGACTGACTTTCGCGTGCCGGAGAAACTCCACGAGATCGACCAGGTAATGGACGAGGATCACGAGCCAGAGACTCCCGCCGAGCCAGAAGGCCACGCCAAGTCCGACCCCAAGCATCGAAGCGACCAACATCCCCACTTGGCCCTGGGCCGTGTGGGCCAGCCCGAAGCCGAGACTGGAGCCGACGATCAAAACTGCCGGGTGAATGCCCGTCCCCGCCGCCAGCCCGCCGATCAACACCCCACGAAACAGCACCTCCTCGCTGATCGCGATGACCGGGAGCACGACCCCGGCGAGGACGACCCACTCCAGGGACCGTTCCGGAGTGAGAAGGGCTCGCAGCGGGTTGTCGGTGTCCACGGCGAGTTTCGACGCCCCTTCGTTGAGCGCCACGAGCGCGACGGTTAGTCCCACGAGGGCGAGGATTGTCGGGCGGTCGGTCACACCAAGTGTCGAGACCGGGGCGCCCGTCCAGACGAGCAGGAGCCAGACCGCCCCGACGAGGAGTGTCTGTGTCACCACGAGGTTCGCGTAAAGCGCCAATCGCCCGCCCTCGATCGGACGGTCCGGTGTAGCGAGAAGTCGGGCCGAGCGGCGCGCGAGGACGACTACGACGGCTGTGAGAAGGACTGCAGACACGGCAAACGTGGTCCAGGCCGGGCTCGCCATCGAATATCACAATGGAGGCCGCACAGAAGAAGGTCCCCTACTGCGGGGAGGGGTTGGCCCCGGTCGCCGTGGTTCCCTCGGTGGCTTCCAGGGCCTGCCCGGTGATCGACTTCAGCCGATCGACCAGCGAGTCCTTCTCGGGTTCGCCGGCCAGGGCCACGTCGAGCACTTCGCTGATGTGGGAGACGGGGATGATCTCGATCATCTCCTCGTACTCCTCCTCGATCATCACGTCCTGCTCGTTGGCCTTGGGAATGATGACCCGATCGTAGCCGGCTTTCGCGGCGGCCTCGATCTTGTGAGTCACGCCGCCGACCGGGAGGACATCCCCACGGACCGAGAGCGATCCGGTCATCGCGAGGTCCTGCTCGATCGGGATGTTCTCCAGGGCCGAGATGACCGCCGTCGCGACGGTGATGGAGGCCGAATCGCCCTCCACACCCTGAGTCTGGATGAACTGCACGTGGATGTCCTTCTCGGAGATGTCCTCGTCGGAGAACTTCTTGATGATCGCGGAGACGTTCTGCACGGCTTCCATCGCCATCTCCTTGAGTTGGCCGGTGGCGATGACTTCGCCGCCCTCACCCTGCCGAGGCGTGACCTCGGCCATGACGGGGAGCACGATCCCGGAGTCACCGCCCATGACCGCCAGGCCGTTGACCCGGCCGACCGCGCTGCCCTCGTTGACCTTGAGTTCGTAGTCCTTGCGCCGCTCGATGTAGTCATCGGCGAACTGCTGTTCGATCGAGCGGGAGCGCTTTTTCGCCTCCAGGACGTGCTCGCGCTCCACGAACTCGGCGTTCTCGGCCTTGGCGATGTCCCCGGCCACGCGGACCAGACCACCCAGATCACGAAGTTTGAGGGTCAACTGACCCTTCCGACCGGACCGGCGTTTGGCCTCCAGGATGATCTCTCGGACCGCATCGGGCTGGAAATGTGGGAGCCGGCCGTCTTTCTCGACCTCCTGGGCCACGAAGCGGGCGTATTGCCGCCGGGTGGTGGGCGTCTCGTCGATGGAGTCCTCCATGTAGACCTCATAGCCATAGCCCTTCAGACGGTCGCGAAGCGCCGGGTGCATGTTCTCCATCGCGTCCATGTTCCCCGCCGCGACCATGATGAAGTCACACGGCACGGGTTCGGTCTGGACCATGGCCCCCGAGGAGCGCTCGGACTGGCCGGTGATCGAGAACTCGCCCTCCTGGATCGCGGTCATCAGCTTCTGCTGGGACCGGATGTCCAGGGTGTTGATCTCGTCGATGAACAGCACGCCCTTGTGGGCTTTCTGGATGGAGCCCGCCTCGACGCGCTCGTGGCTCGGGGTCTCCATGCCCCCGGACTGGAACGGGTCGTGGCGGACGTCGCCCAGCAGGGCCCCGGCGTGGGCGCCCGTGGCGTCCTCGAAGGGCGCGATCGACCGCTCGCCGTTATTGACCAGCAGCTTTGGAACCATCGCGTCGGTGCCTCGGTTCGTGTACCGGAAGGCGAAGTAGATGACACCGGCGGCCAGCAGACCCAGCAGGACCTGGCCGGCGATCAGGATGGCGTACCCGACGATGATCGCGATGACGATCCACATCAAAAACGAGCGCATCTGCTTGCGCTTCTGGGCCTCCTCCTGGTGGGCCTCGACGATCTGATCGCCCTTGCCCGCGGGCACGGTCCTGACCCGCGGTTCGTTGGAGTCATCAGGATTGTGATAGACCAGAACGTCCTGCAGGCTCTCCTGGGGGAGCAGGCGGCTCATCGCCTTCGCGAGCATCGACTTCCCGGTCCCGGGGGAGCCGATCATCATCACGTGACGGTGCTGTTTGGCGGCCCGTTTGACGATCTCCCGGGCCTCTTCCTGCCCGATGACCTGATCGACGAGCCGTTCAGGCACCTCGATGTCGGCCGTCGAGTCGATTCGCAGGCCACCGAGGAGGTCGTCCTCCGCGGCGTCCTCGTCGATCGTGAGGTCCCCTTCGACGTCGACTTCGCTCCCGAGGTCCTCCGAAAGCGGGACCGAATCGCCCTCCGCCGGCGTGTCCTCACCGGACGGACGGTCCTCCCGCTTCCGGATCGGGGCGTCGTCGCGGGGGGGATCGCTCGTAGGATCGTTGCTCATAGAATGTGTTCGACGCTCGAAAACAGGGTCCCTCGATTGATATACTTTCTCCCTTCGGCCATCCAGCGATTCGGGGAGTTATCCGTCCATCAGGCCTGCTCCCCGCCGAAATTACCAATCGAATCGAGACGGTCAGGCAATCGACCCGGATCGCCGCCATTCATGTAGGAGCCTGCCCAAGCGGAGGTAATGACACGGGGGTTTTACATCGGCCGTTTCCAGCCCTATCACCGCGGCCATCACCGCGTGATCGAGCAGATCGCGGCGGAGGTCGATGAACTGGTCGTCGGTATCGGGAGCGCAGATCAGAGCCACACCCTCGATAACCCCTTCACGGCCGGGGAGCGCATGGTGATGATCACGAAGTGTCTGGCCGACCTGGATCTGGTAACCTACGTGGTACCCATCGAGGACATCAACCGCAACTCGGTCTGGGTCAGTCACGTCCAGGCGATGAGCCCGACCTTCGACGTGGCCTACTCGAACAACCCACTGGTGATCCGGCTCTTCGAGGAGTCGAACATCGACGTCCACCAGTCCCCCATGTTCGAACGCGAGCAACTGGAGGGAACCACGATTCGTGACCGCATGCGTCAGGACGAGGACTGGCGTGAACTGCTCCCGGACCCGGTGGTGGCGACGATCGAGGAGATTAACGGCATCACCCGCATCCAGCACGTCGCGGACACGGACAAGAGCGGGCGGGCCGATCCGGAATGATCACCCTCGCCTCGGATTTCGGCTCGCCGTACCCGGCCGCGATGAAGGGCGTGATCCTCTCACGGACCGACACCCGCCTCGTGGATGTGGCTCACGACCTGCCGCGACAGGACCCCCGGGCGGGCGCGTTCTGGCTCCGTGAGGTGCTTCCGTACTTCCCGCCGGCCGTTCACCTGGTCGTGGTCGATCCGGGCGTGGGGACCGACCGCCGCGTGCTGATCGTCGAGGCCGGCGATCACCGCCTGGTCGGCCCTGACAACGGGATACTGGTGCCGGTCGCAGAGCGCCTGGCCGCGGACCCGACCTATTATGCTGGCTCGGCGACCGATCCGGAAAGCACGACCTTCCACGGGCGGGACGTGTTCGCCCCGCTGGCGGCCGAAATCCAGGATTTGGGGCTCGAATCGACCGTCGAGCGCGAGGGATTCGCGCCGATCGAGGACGTGACCCGGATCGAGTTCCCCACGGCCACGATCGAAGGGGCAGAAGCGATCGGTGAAGTGCTGGTCGTCGACGATTTTGGCAACACGATCACGAACATTCCGGGCTCGTTTCTCGATGAGTATGCACAGGACTCGATCCTCGTCGACGGCCGGCAGACCCCAGTCGCCAGAACCTACGCCGAGGTGCCCCCGACCGAGAGCGTGGCAACCGTCGGCAGTCATGGCAACGTGGAACTCGCGGTGAACCGAGGCCGGGGCGACCGGGTCTTCGGCCTCGAACCCGGCGATCCGGTCTATCTCGCTCCGGTGGAGAACGCCACTGACTAACAGAGTCACCGTCAGGCCGATATGGGGGGCCCACGGAGGGAGTGACATGCTCGAGTTGGAACACGGGTTCCAGGCCGTCGACGTGAACGCCCGCCTGGACCCGGGGCCGGGCCAGCCGATCCGGGGGAAGACCATCGACGCCGAAGGGCTCGAACGGGAACTCCACCAGGCGGGGATCGCCCAGGCGGTCGTCGCTCCCGGGCCGGTCGACGACGAACGTGGCTACCTCCGGGCGAACAACGCCATCGCCCGGCAGGCCGTCGAGCGCCCCTTCCTCGCCGTCGCTAGACTCGACGGACCGCGTGCGGGGACCGGCACTGTTACCGCGCGGCTCAAGAACACCGTCGCCAGCCCCGAAGACGAGCACACCACCGCGGAAGACGTCGAACAGTACGCCTACGATGATCGATTCTTCGGGTTCAAGCTCGATCCGGGGCGGGACGGACTCCCGACACCAGCGGTCCTGGATGCCCTGGAGGACGTGGGGCTGCCGGTCCTCGTCGAGGGCGGCACTGCGTTTCCGCCCGAGCGGGTCGACGAACACCTTCTCGGTCGCTCGATGCCGGTCGTGTTGGCCCACTTCGGAGGCTATCCGGCCGACAGGGGACTGATGACCGAGGCGATCGACCTGCTCGATCGACGGGACTCCCTCTATCTGGACACCAGCGCGGTCCGGTTCCGGGACCTGCTCGAACGAGCGATCATGGAGCACCCGGACCGGGTCCTGTTCGGGAGCCACAGCCCGACGGTCCACCCTGACGTCGCGGTGATGGAGGTGCTGACCCTCGACGTTCCGGAGAACAGTATGGCCCGAGTATTCACGAAGAACCCGGTCCGGGTGATCCCCGAACTGGAGCCGGCTTAGTCCTCCTCACAGCGTGTTACCGGCCGGCCGTATCTGGCCGAGACCCCGTGGGGGTTCCGGCGGAGGGTTCGATCGGCGTATCTGGCGGCCAGGCCGTCCTGGACCCCCCGGATCACGGCGGTCATCGCGTCCCGACCCTGGCCGAGCCAGGCCGAGGGTTTCTCCTCGCCACGAAGGGCGGCCCAGCCAGCCCTCAGCCCATCCCGCACAAGCCCCCCTGCGAGTCCTAATCCCGAATGCCAGTCGAGCCCGTAGTTCTTCGCGAGTCGATACCCCCGAGACCGGTACCGGCGCTTTGAATCCGCTTCGATGGGGTCGGCCTGTGCGGTCGGATCCGGATCGGTTCTGAGGACCGCGGCCCCGGACTTCCAGGTCAACGAGCGGTCCTGCGCGGCGAGCCGGTGGGCGAGGTCCCGGGCAGCGTCGACCCTGAGATACTCGTCGAAGCCGTCCAGGGCTTCGATGGCCGCCCGGTCGAAGACGACGTTTCCGCCGTCGAAAAAGCGAATCGTCCGATCGCCGAGTGTGGTTTCTTCGAGCGATTCGGTCGTCACATCAGCGCCGAGCTGTCGGTGGATCGGGCCGGTGACCGCGTCGGCCCCCGCTCCAAGTGCGGCTCGGACGGCCCGAAGCCAGCCCGCCTCGATCTGGGTGTCCTGACCGAGGAATGCCACCGCGTCGCCCGACGCGGCCCGAATACCGGCGTTCCGGGCCACGTTCAGATTCCGGTCGGAGAGTTCGAGGAACGTATCGACGGTCTCGTGCCCACAGAGGTAGCCGGACGTACCGTCGGCCGAGGGGCCGTTGACGACGATAACCTCCGCGTCGGGGGCGTGATCGGCGATGGCCGAAAGCGTGGCCGGAAGCTCGGACCGGCCGTTGAGCGTCGGGACCACCACCGAGAGTCGCATGCCCGTGACAAAGCACAGACACGCGTAAAACCTCTCGGATTCGGATCAGGAGTGCCGTGCAGTCCAGTAGGAGACGGTCGCGAGGGATTCGCCCACCGAACCGTCGGTGGCTGCGGTGTCGAGATCCCGGAGGCCGTCGGCCATCCAGTCGGGGATCTTCCGGTAAAGCCCGTATGGGAGGACGAAGTCATCAGTCACGGCCTCGAGTTCGAGGTCGGCCCCCGCGATGAGCTCTGTTACCTCCGAGTCCTCGTAGAGCCGCGAGCCCATCGGAAGCGCCCAGTTGTAGACACTCCGGGCGCTGCGGGCGTTGAACGTGTCGAAGAAGACCAGGTCCTTCGAAACGCGGGCCATCTCTGTGAGAAACGCCTGTGGCGTGTCCGCGAGGTGGAAAAATCGCATCGCGAAGACGGCATCGAAGTGATTGTCGGGGAAAGGGAGCCGGGCGGCGTCGCCACGCATGAAATCCAGGCGATCGGTCACGCCCGCCCGCTTGGCCTTCTCGCGGCCCTGGCTGAGCATTGCCTGGGAGATGTCCAGGCCGACGATGTCGGCGTCTCGCTCCGCGAGCATGACGGTGAACCGACCGGTCCCGCAGGCGATTTCGAGGATTCGCCGGTCCTGCAGGGGCGAAAGGGCCTCGAGTACCGCCTCTTTCTCCCGCCGATCGATGAGGCGGCCGCCACGCGAGAAGCGCTTGTCCTCGTAGGCCTCCGCGACCGCGTCGGCCTGGTAGAACTCCTGTCCCTTCACGTCATCAGTAACACGCCGGCCCGTAGTTAAAACCGTACTGGAAACGACCGATACAGCCCCACGCCGGGGCCCCTGATCGGTCGACACAGCCCCTAATATAATATAAGGAATATAGTCACAAGTATAGACAACCTTTACCTTGCACCATCAGTGTGGGTAACACATGAGTACGTCGGCCACCAGCCAATCCCCGATCCAGGCGAACGACGAGTTCCGGGAGCGGCTCCGTGAGCTCCCGCCGAGCGCGAAGTTGGTCGCAAAAGTTCTGGAAACCGAAGAGCCCCTCTCACAGGGCCAACTCGCCGAAGAGTCCCTGCTCCCGGACCGGACAGTCCGGTACGCGCTCAACCGGTTGAGCGAGGCAGAACTCGTGGATTCGCGGTACAGCTTCCGGGACGCCCGAAAGCAGGTCTACTACCTGGACGTCTGATCGGGCCCGTTTTCGGAGTGGTTTTTCCCCGCGAGCCCGTGGTGACCCCATGGAGCGTCTGGAAGCCGCCCTGGAGTTCGTCCGGCAACTCGACCCGGAGCCGATCGCCCGGCACCTCCAGGAGATCGGATTCGAGTGCACGCGCTGTGGGCGCTGCTGTTCGGCCGCCGATGGGGAGCCCCACACTGCGACCGTGTTTCCCGACGAGGTGCGGGCTATCCAGACCGAGACCGGAGACGAGTGGGCGGAGATCGCGCGCCCCATGCCGTTCGGGATCGAGGACGGCACCGGTGAGACCTTCGAGTGGGCACTGCAGACGGCCCCGAACGGCGACTGTACGTTTCTGACGAGCGAGGACGACCGAACCAGGTGTTCGATCTACGGCAGCCGACCCCTGCTCTGTCAAACCTACCCGTTCAGCCTGTCCCTGCCCGGAACCGGCGTCTCCGAGGACGCGGCCGTCGAAAGCGCCGGGCGAGTCCGGGCCTCGGCCTGTCCCGGACTCGGGGCTGAGCTGGATGCCGAACGCGCCCGTTCGATGGCCGAGCGACTCAAAACGCGGGCGGTCAGGGAACTCGAGGAGACCATCGCGCTCCGGGAGCAGTACCAGCCGGTTCCGGATCCCGAGGGCGTGATCGTCCACGACTCGGAGGGGGCAAAGTATCCGGACGGAACGGCCTTCGAGGGCACCCGTCGGTGACAACTACTAATAGCGGCCCGTGTGGAGAGGTAGCTGGAATCCATGGAAATCTCTGATGAACTCCTCTGTCTGTTCAACGGGGAAGTCACCACGACCGAGGACGGCTACGTCGTGGAGATCCCCGAGCGGGAAGTCGAGAACGGCACGATCGACCCCGAATCGGTCTACCGCGTCGCGATCATCGCCCGTGGGGGCAAACCCAGTGAGGGCGGCGAGTCCGCGGAGACGACTGTCCCGTCGGAACCCCAGCCGCCGGTCGAAGAGGGCGAGATCCGGTACGTCGAGATCGAGGACATCGGCAAGCAGGGCGACGGGATCGCTCGCGTCGAGCGAGGCTATGTCATCATCGTGCCCGGTGCGGAAATGGGCGAGCGCGTGAAAATCGAGATCACCGAAGTGAAGTCGAACTTCGCGGTGGGGGACGTCATCGAGGAGGACTTCGAGTAGCCCCGACGTACGGTTCGAGTTTCTCCCATCCCGGTACCGCTTCGAGTGACTCGTAGGGACGGCCAACGAAAATGTCCCCAGCCGTGGCCGATCCGATTCCCGGAATCGCAGTGAGTGTGTCCATCCCCGCCTCGTCGATCGACAGGGGATAGGGAACGGCAGTCACTGACCGGGGCCCGTGATCGACCACGGCGACGTCGAGGAACTCCCCCAGCGGATGCTCGCCGGGAATCCCGACGAGGAGCGGATACGTCCCGGCCTGTCGGCCGAAGGTGTACTCACCTTCCTGGTACTCGGTGCGCACGTCCGGGAGCACGGTCCCCGGCGGGGCGACCCGTTCGAGCATCGGCACGTCGACCTCCTTGCGAACGGCGGCCCGGTACTCCTTGAACTGCTTCTTGTGGGCGTCTGCGAGGTCCGCACCGGTCGATTCCATCTCCGTGCCCTCGAAGGCCATCACCTGGCGAATGTTGATCCGACGGACCATAAGCCCCGATTCGAGGAGGCGGTCCAGAAACGCCCGGTTGTGCTCGAAGGTCGCCTCGCGCTCACCAGCGAGGCCGTGGACGAAGTTGATCCCCGGCAACAGGGTCGGCAACCGGGTCGGCACGTCGGGATCGATCGAGGGGGCGACCGACTCGTCCTCGCCCGGTCGCCAGCCGCCGACCTCGTTCACCAGTTTCACGGCCTCGAAGGCCTCGTCCGGCGTCACCAGGAGATCGTTCGCTTCCTGCACCACCGGATCGGCGCTCTCCACCCCGAACGCGGCCGTATCCCCCGGCGTGTTGTAGGTCGCGATGACCGCCAACGCCGCCCGGGCGGCTTCGGGATAGTTCACGATGGTGACGGGGTTCATGTTGTCCATGTGGAGGGTTTCCAGGTCAGGGGCGGCCGCACGAATCCCCGCGTACAGGGCTTCCAGCGCGTCCGGATTCGGCCGCTCGCCGTCACCGCCGTAGGCCAGAATGTCGGCCTGTCGACCCAGACGGAAGTGTCTGACCCCCTGGTCGGCGAGCGCGGCGACCTCCGCGTGGATCGCTTCGGGATCGCGAAACGAGGGGTCGCCGTACATGGGTTCGGTGCAGAACGAACAGCGGAAGGCACACCCACGGGCCGTCTCGATCTCGGCGATGAGTCCCGCCGGGTGGTCCGGATGCTGGTCGACGACGAACGCGCCCAGTTCGGCCCACCGGTCCGCCTCACCGAGATCGCGATAGCGGTCGGAAAACCCCTCCAGACCGCTCTTTACGAGATCGTAGACCGCGGCCTCCACGTCGGCCATCGCGAGGAAGTCGAAGTCGAGATCGGTCCGGGTCGTCTCGGTGCCGCCCTCGTTTTGCTCGCCGACGCCGAATCGGACCGGGCCGCCGGCGATCGCGGTGCCAGTCGCCGTCCAGGCGAGTTTTCTTGCCTCGTCGGGTTCCGCCGGGGTTCCCCCGACGTAGCTTCCCGGCACCGTCATGCCGCCGAGGTAGATCAGGAGATCCGCCGCTTCGACGTCCCGCCAGCCGGTGTTGTCCTCGCGCAGGCCGTCGATCGTGTGGTAGGTGATCGACTCGGCCGGCACGCCGGCGTCCCGGAGGGCCCCGGCAGTGTACCGGGGATAGGTGGCGACGTAGGGGGGCACCCCGAAGTGGGCCGGTTCGTCGACGTACCCGTCGACGATGGTCACCGACAGGTCGCGGGGAGCAGTCATCGAGTCGGTTTGCCGCTCAACCGGCAAAAGCACACCGGGCCCACCGGGCTTATGCCCGCGGCCGACCAAAGACGGCTATGCCCCCGACAAAGGAGATCAAGTGCACGAATCCCGACTGTGAACTGGACATGTTCGAGGTCCACTACACCTACGACATGCCCGATGACACCACCGTCGAGGATTTCGCCTGTCCGTACTGCGGGGAGACGGACATGCTGGAGGAACTCACCGTATGAAGCCCGACCCACGAGCCCTGCGTGAAGTGGGGCGTGCGATTCCCGAGACCGTCCTCGAACGGATGGGCCGAGCCACGAGTCGGGTCCAGGAGGAGTCCCCGCTTCCAGCCGACATTCTGGAGAGTGACACGGCCTATCGCGTGATCCTCGACGCCCCCGGTGCGACGGCCAGTGACGTCCAGGTCCAGGTGACCGACGGCACAATCGAGGTCCGTATCGATCGCTTCCGCCCCTTCAACGAGGGTTTCGAGATGCTGTTCCCGGGACGGGGGCTGGAACTCGACGGCCAGGTCCCGCTTCCCGAGGGCGCCATCGACGCCGACGGGACCACAGCCACGCTGACCGACCACGGAACGCTGGTCATCACGGTGCCGAAGGCCCCGACTCCCGCCGCGGAAGACACAGACGAGCCGAACGAGACGGCGGCGTAACGCAATCAGTCTCCGATCAGTTCTCCGAGCGGTTGGGCCGGCGGTTCCGGTTCGGTCCAGTCCGTACTCAGCGACAGCAACTGGGTGAGTATCCTGGCGGTTGCGCCCCAGATCGTGTACCCGTCGACCCGGAAGTGATGGACCGGCACGGTTCCGTACTCGGGATGCTCGCGAGGCTCGAAACGGTGATTCTCCGCCCGGTACAGCGCCGACACCGGGAGGGACGCGATTGCCGCGACCTCCCCATCGACGGGTTCATAGATCCGCTGTGGCACCCGGGCGACGAAGGGCGAGATGGTGTAGCCGGTCGTCGTGGCTACGTCGTCCAGTCGGCCCGTGTACTCGATCTCCGTGGGCTTTAGGCCGATCTCCTCGCCAGCCTCCCGCACTGCCGTCTCCCAGCGATCCCCGTCGATCGGCTCGGCGCCCCCGCCCGGAAATCCCATCTCACCGGGATGCTCCGCGAGGTCCGCGGCCCGCCTGATGAAGAGCAACTCCGGCCCGCCCGAACCCTCTATTACGGGGACCAGCACGGCTGCTGCCCGCTGTGGATTCGAGACGAGGGTCGGATCGCGGTCGGCGATGGGCCCGAGATCCATACGCCCAGTTCGGATGCAGGAACTTAGCTTTCCCCCTCCGCCAGATCGAGCAACCGATCCCGAACGTCCGCCAGTTCGATCCCGGCCCAGGCTTCCGCGTCGTAGGTCACGTCGACGAGTTCGTTTGCGCGCGCCGGTGTTTCGGCCGCCGCGACGGCCTCGTCCAGTCGCGCCCGGATGCCCGACTCCAGCGCTGCCGCCGGGACCGTGCGGGTTGGCTCCGCCAGCACGTGTGGCAGGTCCGAGGCCGCCTCGGGAACCTCGGGGAAGGCCCGGGGACCCGGGACGATCAGCGTCTTCTCATCGTGCTCGACGGTCAACAGTTCGAAGTCCGCTTTCGCCTCGTCGATCCACTCCTCGACGGTCTCCGCATCGAGTTCCACACCGGCCCGGAAAGCCGTCTCCTCGATCCCCGAGCGGAGCGCGGCCGGGGGCAGGGCCCCGAACTGGTCGACGATCCCGGCGAGTTCGTCGCCTGACAGCTCCATACCGGCCCCTCGTTCGGGGCCGCTATCACGTTGTCCCTTCCGGGAGCCGGTCGGTCACGTGCAGGCCGAGCAGGAGGACGACGACGACCACCAGCACGACCGAGAAGCTGCGATACACCTGGTCGAAACCATAGCCCGCCTCGATCAGCGTCCCGACCACGACGCTGGCGCTGGCCTGGATCACCATCATGGTGGCGCTGTAGGCCGCATAGGCGCTGGAGCGGTCCGCGTCGGGCAGCGAGGAGAGCAGGTAGGTATCGATGACTGGGAGGAGACTGTGCATTCCCAGCCCCAGCGCGATGGTCGCAACCGTGATCGCGAGGAGCCCCTGGACGGCAGTCATCACGAGCAGGGACCCGACGAACCACGTGATGATCCCGAGCATGAGCGAGACTTGCGGGAGCCGGTCGGCCAGTCGCCCGGCATAGAAAAAGGCCGGCACGCCCGCCGCGAAGATCAGAGTCAACATCGCCCCGGCCATCCCCGTGGAGAGGGACTTCGTGGTGACGAGATAGCGCACGAAGAAGTTGAAAAAGCCGTTCCAGACGAAGCCAGTCGCGCCGATGATCGCGACCGCGGTCAGGACGATCGGCCAGTGGTTTCGAACCGAGCGCAGGAGATGGCGATCCCCACGACCCACGTCGGGGAGTTCTGTCCGCCGAGCCGTGTAGACCAGCCAGCCCGTTCCCAGGAGGGCGGCGATCGCCATGCCGACGAAGAGCAATCGCCAGTTGTAGATCGCGATGGCCGCGGCCACGAGGAACGGCGCGACGACCGCGGCCACCTGGGAGGCAGTCCCGTGGATCCCGATGACCCGACCGACCCGATCGGGGAATAGCTCGCTCACCAGGGAGTTCGCCGCGATGAAGTAGATCCCACTCGAGGACCCCAGCAGGAAGGCCCCGAGCCCGATGTGCCAGATCGACTGGGCGAGCGCAGTGAAACTCGCGGCCCCGGCGAGCAGCAGGCCGGTTCCCAAAATCACTCGCTGGCGGGAGAACCGGGTCAGCAACCAGCCCGTCGGCAGGCGGGGGACCGCACTGCCCATCCAGGCGAGGGTGGCGACCATCCCGACGGTCGCCTCGCCGACGCCGAAGGTCCGGATGAACGGGTCGAGGAGGGGCGCGAACACGATCCGACCGAAATTCACCAGGAAAACGAGCACCAGAAGCGACGAGAAGACCTGCAGGCGGCGGCGCTCGACGTCGACGGTCTGCGGCGGCTGCACGATTTTGCTTCTCCGGGGCCCGTGTCAAGCCTTACGATCGCGCGCTGTCCCAGAGGATCGCCCGAATGCGGGCGTACGAGCGGAGCGAGAGTGGCCGTTGGCCAGCCAGTTGGGCACGGAGTGTCGTTCGATCGCCGAGCGCGTGAGCGTCTACCAGCGCCGTCAGATCGATCGGGACCCGCGCCATTTCGACTTGCAGGTCCTCCCGGATCCGCTCGCCGATCTCGGCTTCGGACAGCGAAGACTCGACGGCGAGAATCGCGGCCGCCGAATCGATCGTCAGCGATGGCGTCGACGATGCGTCCGTAGAAGCCTGCAGTGACGCCACCGGCTCCCGATCCAGCCCCGTCGCCGCAGCCACGGCGTCGACGCCCGCGGCTCGCACCACCGTAGCCAGGACCGCCCGATACTCGCGACGGAGCGTCTCGAAACTCTCCAGCGAGACAGTGATCGGGTCCGCACATCGCTCGGGAACCCGCAAAAATGCCGTCAGTGGCGGCTCGGTCATCGCCGCTCACCAGCCTGGGGACTCCTCGATCGCGTCGCCACCGCGATCGCCCACGCCGGTCTTGCCCGGCGGGACCACGATGACCACGCCCGTCTGGGCCTCGAAGTCGATCGCGCGATTGGAGCCGAGACGGTCGGGATGCCCATCCCGATCGAGGTCCAGTCGGACAGGGCTGTCCTCCCGGACGTATTTGACCGTCCCGTTCTCTGCGCTGCCGGGTGCGGCCCGACGCGTGCGAACACTGACCTGCTCGTAGGACCCCCGAACCGAGACCGTCCAGGCGTTCGCGGTGGCATACCAGGAGCCGGGCATCGGCAACAGCGGCAGCCCGGCGGGGAGCTTTGTGACCGAGGAGTCAGTGGCCTTCTCCCAGGCTGCCGTCCCGACTTTCTCGCCGGCCGCCTTGGCCGTCTCCGAGACGACGGGATTCGAGCCGGATTCGACCGCCACACGGGCTTCCTCGACCAGGTCCTGGGAGACCTGTACCTCGGATTCGGACTGGATCTCGGTCCCGGCGACCCGGAGGGCCACGCGCAGCCGATCCCGCTCGTGGGATGGCACCCCCGCCGGAAGCGAGTCGCCGATGGCCCGCGCCAGTCGCCCGTCCGTGATCGC
The DNA here is from genome assembly GCF_001886955.1 of Halodesulfurarchaeum formicicum. Lineage (NCBI taxonomy): Archaea > Methanobacteriati > Methanobacteriota > Halobacteria > Halobacteriales > Halobacteriaceae > Halodesulfurarchaeum > Halodesulfurarchaeum formicicum. Next base: position 1,473,917 of record NZ_CP016804.1, read on the forward strand.
GAGCGCCCGGGACGCGGTGTCGGGATACCGGTTCGTGGCAGTGGTGACGACCCGATCGGCTTCGTGGGACCCCAGTTCCGCTTCCAGGACCGACCGGTAGCGGGCCGTGGCACTCGCCACCGAGCCCTCGACCTCGCGACGGAGCGCACGGACCTCGCGGCCGGACACGGAATCCCGTGAGTCGACCGCTGCGAGCGTCTGGGCCGCGGTCCGGAGGGTAACCTCTCGGGACCCAACACCTTCGACCTGCTCGGTGACGGCATCGGCTGCATCCCCGTAGGGGACCGTAAAGAGGTTCACGTTCCGAACGTCGATCGATGGGTCGGTCGCCGAGGGCGGGTCAGCGGAGAGATACGCCGGGCCGGTGTCTACCCCGGCCACGTACGGGGCCCGTGTGGGGGTGGATCGTTCGGGCGGTTCGCTCGGAATCGCGTGGGACTGGAGCTGATCCGAGAACGCGGCCTGTGCCTGCTGGACCTTGGGGGTTCGGTCCCCCAGGCGGTCGGTGAGTCGGTCGAGGTACGTCTGTCGGGTGGCGGCGACCGCTCGATCCGCCGCCGAGTCGTAGCTGGCGGGTGTCTCAAGGAGCGCCCCTCGACGGGCAGCGATCGCTTTTCGCAGTTTTCGAGCCGGGTTCGTGGAACTCGCGACCGAGCGAGTCTCGACGCTCACTGAAATGTCTCGGACGGCCCGTCGAAGTTCGCCAGTCTCCCGCTGGGCCCGGTTCCGAACGGTTTCGGGCGGGTCCAGGTCGATCGGCTCCCAGCCCGACTCGCCGTCACCGTCGACGGCCGCCTGTGCCCGATTCGAGAGCGCCGACCCCGAGAGCAGGCGGTCGGACCCGTCCTCGGCCAGTTGCTCGCGCACCTCGGCCCCGAAGGGACACCGATCATCGGGTCGGTCCGGCGCGATTCCCGGCGGCTGGTACCGACAGGAAAGTGTTAGTTCGACGGCGTGGGTTGTGTGATCTACCGCCTCGGTCAACGCGAGCGAGCCGTTCTGGACCCACCATTTGGTGACCCGTCGTTCCTCGATCACCTGCCCCTCGTAGGTCCGGAGGGTCGAACCGTGGCCGGACTCCCAGTGGCCGTCCGCCAGCCACTCGTCAGTGTGGAGGGTCCGGCCGAGATAGGTCCCGTTCGATGGCGGCGGTTCGGCAGCCACCCGCTCGGTGTCGATCGGCCGGGAACGGGTCTCGACGCGCACGTCGGCTCGATAGACATCGTCGACGGTCGATTCCAGACCCGGACCATCGTGGCCCGCAACGTAGTCCAGGAAGGCCTCGTCGGCGGTGTGGTTCGCGTCGACCGACTGTTCGTTGTCGACGACGCTCGGTAGCGAAACCGACGGGGACCCCTCGACCTCGCCAGCTCCCTTCTGGTCACCCCGTGGCTTGCTGACCTGGGACTTCAGCATCTCCTCGGCTCCCGTAAAAGCGTCCCGTGTGGCGACATCCATGGCGGCGACGCTCACGCCACGGCGGCCCGCCGGGTCCGCCTGGCCGAAGACCGCCGCCTGCTGAGCCACTGCCGCATCGTTCGCCATGAGTTCGACGTGGCGGTTCGCCAGGACGTTCTGGATCGGCGCGCCCCCGTACTGGGCGTAGCCCCGCGCCCAGACGATCGGAAAGAGCCGGGCCGTGAGATCGCGGGCGAGCCCCGGCTGGGCCAGCCCGGCGTTCAACCGCTCCTCGTATCGACTCGTCCGATCGTGGAGCGACAGCGAGGGGAGTTCCATCGTGATCGTCTCGTTGTACCGGAACCGGTCGATGGGCCGATCGTGTCGCGTGACAGTCACCCGCAGGTCCCGGATCGTTACTCGATAGCGGTCCGCCGTGACGGGTTCGATAGACACACGCTCCAGGGCCGCACGGGCCGACTCGTGGTCCCGGACCGGTGGCAGCGAGACGGTGGCTTTGACGCCGGCCCGACCCGCCTCGGCCTCCTGTAGGGCCGTCTCGGCCGCCCCCGCGATCCGAAGTTCGAGGGCGTGTTCGAAGGTGTCGTTCTCGGGGAGCGCCCGGCCCAGTCCACGCGGACTCGGCTCGAGAACCGGTTCGGCCGCGGCCGCTCGATCGGCGTCCCGAATCGCCGTGTCGAGGGCCAGTCGGGCCTCGATCTGGGCGTCGCTACCCACCTCATCGACGATGGGTTCGGTTGTGGCCGGCGGGGCCACGGAGGCGGCATAAAGCGAACTCGTCAGGAGCAGGACCGCCCCGATGAACGCGAAGGGGACCCGTCCGCGGCGGTCGGCGACGAACGTCATCGCGACCACCGCCGGACGACGACCACCGGCTCACACTGCTCGGTGGCACTGGCTGGGGCTGGAACCTGGTACACCGTCGCCCGGACCACCTGGTCGCCAGGCGGGGCCGGGCCGACGACGAGTGGATCGGTCGACTCGGTGCCCCGACAGCTCCCGACCAGCTGAACTGGCAGGCCGTGGGTCTCCAGGTGACTGCTCACCGTCGTCTCGACGGCCGAACGGAACGCAGCCGTCCGTGGCGTCTGTGAACCGTGACTGGCCAGGATGGCGTCCCTGAGCAGTGTGCCCACCGTCGCCTCGACGGAATGAGCTCCGGCGGACGTCTCGTACTCGACCGTGAGCGTGCTCCCGAGGACAGACGGGGTCCCGTCCTCGGTCGGTGGGTCGGCGGGCTGGGGAATCGAGGTGACGAGAACGCCCGCCGCGAGACCGACCAGGAGGAGCCCGAGCACGACATCGAGCACCGTGCTCACGCCGCGCTCGCTCATGCACTCACCCGGAGCAGGCCAGGCTGCTCCCCGGTCGCCGTGCGAACGAGCACGTGTCGAATCCGTGTTCGGTCCGGATCTGCAGGCGGGTCGTTGTACTCCCACACCTGGCCGTCGGCTCGGAGCGTCACGCCGACATCCGGCGGAAGCTCGCCGTCCAGTTGATCCATCCGTGCCGGCACCACCGTCGAGCCTTCGCCAAGGGTTTCGGCGGTCGCCGACACCGTGGCGTCGGTGATCTCGGGCCCAGTCGGGTTCGGGACCCCGGAGAGGGTGACCCCGTACAGGGAGATCCCGATGGCGAAAATCGCGACCGCCAGCAGGGCCGGAAGCGGCTCGATCTGGCCCCTACGCGCCGACGAGAACACGGTTCACCTCCCCGTAAGTTACCTGTCGAACCCGCAAGGTCTCGCTGTTCTCGCGCCAGGACGCCGGCCGCCCGGTTGCGCGTTCCGCCGCCCCGGCGAACGCGATCGATCCGTCGAAGACCGCTGCCGGGGACTGCCCGTCGAGCACGCGTTCGAGCCTCGAATTGGGCGGCACCGGCGTGACCGGCCCATACTGGATGTCCGCGTGGGCCGTGCCACCAGCGCCCCTGAGGCTGACCCGCTCCGGGCCGATCTTGACGGCCTCGGCTCGCAGGTCGATCGTGGCCGAACCGGGATAGTCGGTCGCCGCAACCGAGTCGATCGTCGACGCCGTGCGCTCGGCGTCCGGCGGAGCCGTGGGAAGGCTGAGGGCCACACCCAGCATGGTCGCCGAGACGAGCACCAGGCCGACCCAGAGCCACGTCGTGTCGGCGGGAACGTCGAACATGAACTGGGGTGGTCCGACGTTCCTACTTAAACATACACCAGCGTCCGGGCGGCCACGAAGGAAAGCGGGTAGACGAGGCTGCTGACACCCAGCGCGATCCCGCTCTGAAAGCCCATCCGGACCGGGTCGAACCCGCGAGCCAGGACGACCGAGAGCGAGGGGAGAATCGCCGCGAGCAGGAGGACATAGATGCCCACGACACGGCCCAGCGGCGCGACCTCGATGGTGTAGCCCGCCTCCGCGGCGTTCATCCCCGTCGCCAGCGCCACCGTGACCCCGGCGATCGCCGGCGCGAACACGACCGCGGTCTGCCGGAGCGTGCTCGTGGTCTGTGCGAGTTCGCGGCGGGCCTCACGCTCGACCGCGAACAGCTCACCCAGGTAGCTCCCGACGGTCTGGAGTGTCGCCCCGCCTTCGGGACCGTACTCGCCCGCCGTCACGAGAAGCGACGTGGCCGCTCGGACACGCTTCCGTGACAGTTCGGCCACCACACCATCGGGACCGAGAAGCGCCGCCTCGACCGGCTCGCCCGATTGAAGTCGGCGAGTTGCACCCGCTTCGAAGAGATCGCCGATCGGTCCGTCGAAGCGCTGGCCGATGGCGGGCAGCGTCCGTTCGAGGGGGGCACCGGCTTCGAGTCGTTGCCCGGCGACGGCCAGCACGTCGGGGAGCCGGGCCGCTAGCTCGTCGAGTCGGTCCTGCTCCTCGACGATCGGCCGGAGCCAGACGAACAGTGCAGTCCCCAGACTCGCGCCGACGGCGACGATCGGCCCGACCCAGGACGGTCCAAGGACGGTCGCGCCCGGCGTGGCGAGGATGGCCGCACCAAGCCCGGCCAGCACCACCGTGACCCAACTCGTCCCGTGGGCCAGCAGCCCGCGGTCGAACGCGCTGTCGGCGATCGCCGGCCGGCGGGCCCACAGCCATACGCCGCTCGCGATCAACCCGAGCGGAACCAGCAGATCGTACGCGACCGCCAGCGCGACCATCGAGACGCCGCCACCAGTCGAGGAGAGCACTGGCAACAACCCGACCAGTGCGAGCGGGAGCATCACGCCGAACGCGTAGATCCCCATCGCCGGCCCGCGAATGGCCGTCGAGAACTCGACGACCCGTTCGCGAGTCCCTTCGAGGACCGCTTCGAGGGCATCGGCCAGCGTCTCCGCCCGTCGCTCTGCAGGCGCGTCCATCGCGACCCCCAACAGGGTACTCGCCCGGCGAAGGGATGGGGCATAGGGTGCCCATTCGGCACCGAACGTCTCGAAGGCACGGTCACCGGAGACGGCCGTGATCCGATGGGCCGCAAGCGAGCGACTCAGTCGGCCGTCGACGGCCCCCGTCGCGAAGTCCGCGCCGCGTTCCAGGGACGGCGTGAGTTTCAACTGGAGGATCACGAAGGCGATCAGGTCCGGAGCGGCCCCGACCGCCCGGATTCGACTGAACTCGTCGAGTCGATCCCGAACCGACGCCAACAGCTCGTCCAGCCCCAGGATCGTCAGGACTGTCGCCCCGGTCGTCGCCCACTCGATTCGCTCACCCATCAGCCCGAGCCTCCGATGTGTGACTGTCCCGAGTGAGCGGCGACCCCGTGAGCGCGTCGGCACGAGTCTCGATCGCCCGGCGGGTCTCGGCGTAGGTCTCTCCCGGAGTGCTGATCGACTCGACGAAGTGACTGTTTCCCCGTTCGAGGCGCGGCGTCTCATTCAGTTGCGTGCCGTCGTACGCATAGAGGGTGGCACTTCCCCCGTCGGTGACCTCCTCGATCGTGTGGACTCGCTTCCCATCGGCCGTGGGTTTGAGCGTGACCAGGAGATCCGTCGCGGCAAAGGAAGACTCAGGGACCCCCAGGTCGGCCACCACCCGCTCTTTCACCCCCTCGTAGCCGTCGCCGTGGATCGTCCCGATGACGGTGTCGCTGGCTGCGCCCACCCGCATGGCTTCATAGAGGACCGACGCTTCCTCGCCCCGGACCTCGCCGACCGCCAGCGCGCCGTTGCCAAATCGAAGCGCGGTCCGCAGCGCGGTCGCCGGATCGATCGCCGCATTCGGGTCGGCGGCGGCTTCGAGGCGCTGCACGTCCCGACCAGCGTCCTGGAGCGCCCGAACGGGCAACTCCGGCGTGTCCTCGATGGCCAGCAGGCGAGTGTGGGCGGGGAGTTCCCAGAGCAACGCCGAGGCCATCGTGGTCTTTCCAGCCCCTCGCGGCCCGGCGATCAACAGGGCGCCGCCCCGCTCCATCGCCACGGAGAGTAACCCAGCCGCCGCAGGCCCAAGGGTCTCATTCGCGACCAGATCGTGTAATCGCCAACGATCGGTGCCCTCGACCCGGAGCGCGAAGGCATATCCATCGCTCGCGGGTTCACGAACACCCGCAACCCGCACGGCGTCGGCCGACCCGATCCCGGAGAGCGAGGCGTCGATAGTCGGCGAGGCCCGCGAGAAGGCCCGACCACTCTCGGAGCGGAGACCGGCGGCGAGTCGATCCGCGCCGCGGTCGGTGAGCCTGACGTTCGTGCGCCGTTCCTCGCCGTCCACGCGGACGAAAAGCGAGTTCTCGGTCGCCGGTGCGTTGACGAAGACCTCCGACAGCCGGTCGTCGGCAAAGAGATCCTCGAAGACGCCGTATCCGGCGGTGTGTTTCTGGAGTACCCGGGTGAGCGTGTCGATCGGGCAGTCCGTCCCGGCGACGGCCTCGACCGCCGCTCGATGATCCCTCGTTGTGCCGGGGGCCGTCGCGAGCAGCCGATCCCGCGCCGCGGCAAGTGTCGACAGGGCCGTGTCCCCGAGGGTGTACTCCAGCGGTTCGAGGTGATGGATCGGCTGGCCGTGGGGCCGATCGTAGACCCGAACGGTCGCGCCGGAATCGAGCACGCGGGAACCCCGGAGCACCCCATCCGACGGCGGCCGCTGGTCGAGTGCGCTCGACGCGATCGTGGGGACCCGGATCGGATCGAGTACGTGCTCGTAGCTGTCGTCCTCGTACGAGGCCAGCCCACTCGCCGTGGCTGCCTCGCCGACAAGTCCAGCCCGCCCAGCGGCCTCGGCGGACACATCGAGGGGATCCTCGCGGGTACGCGTGGCGAGGCGTTCGTCCCGGGCCCCGATCCGACCAGCGAACTGGGCGGCGGCACGGAACAGGTCGACCGCCTCACCCTTGTGCACCCGCACGACGCCGGCTCGCTGGATGCGAATCACTTCGATGGGTCGAGAAATCGCTTCGACGACAGTCCGACGGCAGGCCCCACTCGTCACGAGGTCACCGCCGGACGGGCAGGAAGTCGCGTCGAGTTGCAGGGTCGATCCGTCCGTCGTGGGCACACACTGGCAGGCGGCCTCGGCGTCGTCCGACGATCCGAACATGGATCGGGGTGGCCCGGTGCCCCTACTTGAACCCTCGGGCCACCGTCACCACCGGCCGCCCGTCGACGAGCCGATACCGAAGGGTGAGGTCACTCGAATCGTCGAGAACGAGCGTGTCGTTCCACCGGACTGCTCGTTCCGTGCCCACAGGACGAACGGGCATCGAGAGACGGGTGATCGAGTCGGGCTCGCCGGGAACGCTGGTCCGGAGGACGGTGTCGGTTCCGTTTCCCGAAGCGGGTTCGATACTGAGAGAAACGCCTGCGGGTTTCGGGGGGATGGTCACCGACACCTGTCGGCGAGCCCCCGGAACGCCGGGCTGGACTGGATCGTTGTGGCGAGTGAGGTCGGTCGCTCCAGCGGTCAGCCGATCGACACTCCCCGAGAGTTGCTGGTCGGCCCGGGCCGCCTGGGCCTCGTGAATCGCTGGCATCGCAACCCCGATGAGTGCCGCGGCGAGGACCACCGCGAGCAACACCCGAACGCTCATCGAAGGTCCCGAAGCCGATCGAGGAGTCCCGACTCCGCGGTGGGTTCGGCCGGCTCCGCGGGATCAGACTCGGTGGTTTCGGTCCCAGAATCGGCGTCCGCTGTCGTCGGGTCGGGGCTGGCCGTGGCGATCGGCGGTGGGGTCTTCGGAGCCGATTCGAGCCGTTCGACGGCGGCTATCGCCGCGTCGGCCCGCCGTTCGACCGACTGGTTGACGTGCTCGACCTGGCCCACATAGCCCCGCAAGGCCTGGACCTCCGAGCGGAGTTCGGTGACTGTCTCCTCAAGGGATTCGATTCGGGCTTCGAGGGACTCCTCCCGGGCGGGGTCGGTGTCCGCGCTGGTCGGTGCGGCCGGACCCTCACGGTCGTCGAATCGGCGTTCAAGAGCACCTAGTCGTTCGTCGATGGAGCGTCGTGCAGGCATCGCTCCAGGGTGGGCCGACGTTCCCTGATAAACCTCGGGAGTCAGCAGCGGGACTCGCCGTCGAACTCGGGGACCTCCGGATCGAGGTCCAGCAGATCGAGAATCGTCGGCGCGATGTCGAGCAAGTCCGTCTCCGCGGGGATCGACACGGACGGGTCGTCCACGATCAGCGTGGCCTCCTCGAAGGTGTGCATCCCGTTTCGTGGGCCCTTGTCGAAGACGTTCTCGTGGCTCGTAAACCCGGATTTGAGGTCGAAGCCGTCGTTCGGAATCGCGATCAGATCCGGCGCGATGTCGTCGTGATCGCCCGCGAACGCCTCCTCTTTCGGAACGACTCGGTCGACGACGGGGCGGCCGTCCGGGCCCGTCAGGGACTCGATCTCCGCTTTGAGATCCGCACGAACCGATTCGTACTCGGACTCGGGCACCGACCCGCGGGGCTCCCGCCCGTCGAGATTGAGGTAGAAGCGGCCGGGGATGAAGGAGTAGGCGGTCGTCTCCGAGGCGATGTCGCTCAGGTCCTCGGGATCCTCGCTCTCGAAGGAGAGCCAACCAGCCTCCTGGAGCCAGGTGTTCAAGTGGACCTCGTAATCCAGCGTGGTGAAGCCGTGGTCGCTCGCGACGACCATCGTCGTGTCCGCCGGAAGCTTCTCGCGGAGCGCTCCCAGGTACGAATCGACGGTCGCGTAGAACTCGAGGAACTCGTCGTGGTACTCGCCGTCGCGTTCATACTCCTCGAAGAGGAAGTGATTGACCCGGTCGGTCGTCATGAACACGCCGAAAAAGAGGTCCCAGTCTCCCTCCTCGACGTACCGCTCGAAGGCCTGGTACCGCGCTTCGAGGGTCTCGAAGGCGTCCTGGATGAACTCAGTTTTGTCCGCGTCGTGGCCCAGTTTCGCGTTCACGTCGATCCGGTAGCCCATCGATTCGAGTTCGGAGGCAAAGCTAGCGGGGACGGCCGCCTTCTCGACGGAGGGCGAGAGGAACCCCGAGACCATCCGTGTCGGTTCCCGGTCCGGCGGGAAGGTGACGGGCACGTTCATGACCGTCGCGTTCCGGTCGGCCTCGACGACCCGGTTCCAGAGGCGGGTCGACTGCACGTCGTTCCCCATCGGGACGTAGGTGTCATAGGAGCCGACCTCACGGTCCTGGAAGCCGTACACGCCAGTTTTACCGGGGTTGGTCCCGGTCGTGAGCGCCGGCCAGCAGGCACTCGACTCCGGCGGAACGATGCTGTTCATTGGCCCCCCGGCCCCGTCCTCGGCCATCGCCGTGAGGTTCGGGAACGTCTCGGGGTTGTCCTCGATGAGCGACCACGGAACCCCGTCGATGCCCACAAACGCTACACGCGGACCGTCGTCCCCGCGCAACCGGTCGAACAGACCCATATCAGCCTGGCACTATCGTGGGCACGCCCAAGAAGGTTCGTATCCGCGTGTCCCAGCCCCAGCTACGCGTTCTGGTCCGGGTCTGTCTCCGTCTCCGAGCGGGGCTCCAGATCGGGTTCGAAGTTCCTCGGCACGACCGTCAGGTGTCTGATTCCCACGCGGGTGTCCGTTGCGGCCATCACGAACTATACTTTGCGACCCACCCACATGAAATTACCCATGCGCATAATACATGGGTCGAGCCGGTGCTGATGTGTGAGAGACATCAGCGCGAAAATGGGGGTCCCGAAACCTACTCGAACTCTTCGACGTAGAGCTCCTGGGCGTGCTCGATGGCGTCGAAGGCAGCCTCCCGGTCCTCCCAGCCCTGGGTGGTGACTTCCTTGCCTGCCTCCAGGTTCTTGTAGGTCTCGAAGAACTCCGAGATCTCATCGAGGGTCTGCTGGGGCACGTCGGCCAGGTCCTGCATGTGGTCATAGCGGGGGTCCTCGGCGGGGACCGCCAGGACCTTGTCGTCCTGCTCGCCGTCGTCGTCCATCCGCATCAGCCCGATCGGGCGGGCCTCGATGACACAGCCGGGGAAGGTCTGGTCCTCGACCAGCACCAGCACGTCGAAGGGATCACCGTCGTCGTAGAAAGATTGGGGGATAAAGCCGTAATCGCCCGGGTAGTGGACGTTGCTGTGCAGGACCCGGTCGAGCACCACGCCGGGGATGTCCTTGTCGTACTCGTACTTGTTGCGTTCGCCCTTGAGACACTCGATGACCGCATAGATGGTCTCCGGTGGGTTCGGCCCGGTTTCGAGGTCTTCGAAGAGATTCGTCATACTGAGTGCTGTCCCCGGTTGCCGCATCAACTTTACGGGTTGGCCCGGAAACGTGTCAAGGGAAACGTGCTTCGTTTGAGAAGTGTTAAATGTTTCAATGACTTCCTAACGGCTATGGCAGAAGCACGGAGCGCCGAGGTGGCGGTTGCACGGGAGCTGACGGCATTTCAGAAGAACATCCTCACGGTCCTCGCCGAGCAGCCCCGATACGGGCTCGCGATCAAGCGAGAGCTGGAGTCCTATTACGACGACGAAGTCAACCACGGACGCCTGTACCCCAACCTGGACGACCTGGTTTCGGAGGGCTTCGTGGAGAAGAGCGCGCTCGACAAGCGGACCAACGAGTACGCGCTCACGGACGCGGGCATGGAGGCCGTCAAGGATGACCTCACCTGGAGTCTGGAACACTTCGTGACGGACAGCGAACGCGCAGAACTCGTCGACGCCATCGTCGACGAAGCTTAAGCACCGCCTAACGGGAGTTACCGGTCACCGTTTCCGGTCACGGTCGAGCGGCACGGGCTCACCCGCGACGTCGAAAAGCCGCCGAATCGAGGTTTCGGCATTTGCTTTCTGTGCCTGGGTCGGCCAGGCGTTTCGCGGGAGGTACTCGGTGAGAAAGGTTTTGACCGCCGATTCCGAGGCAGCCTCGATGGGCGCCTCGTGGTGATTCGCCATGTACTCGGCAAACGCCGTCGCCGTGGCGCCGTGGGGATCACCGTATCGGTCCTGTACTTCCCCAGCGAGTTCGCGGTTGTGGGCCTCGATCGTGGCCCAGCCCCCCTCGACGGCCGGCTCGAAGAGATCCCGCTCGACCGCCGCTGCCGTCGACTCCATTGCTTCGGGCTGGAACACCCCATCGTCGTCGAGCCACGCGGCGGGATGACAGACCAGGACCGGCCCAGAATCGTCCTCACGAACGCGAGCCGTGTAGTCGAACCGAGCGAGGAGCCGTTCGCGTCGATCTCGCAGTGCGTCCGGGTCCTGATGGGTGCCACGGCGGAGTGCTCGGGTCATCGCCCGCGCCGTCTCCACGACCGGCTCCGGCAGTTCAGGCATTGTCGAGGGCCTCGTTTGCGAGGTCGTCCGCCCGCTCGTTCGTCTCCCGGGGCACGTGGGTAATCGAGTACTCCTCGAACTCGTCCAGGAGTTCGTGCACCCGGACCCGGTACTCCCGGAGGGTGGGATCGTTGGTCTGCCAGGCTCCCCGAACCTGTTTGACGATCAACTCGGAGTCCCCGCGAATCTCGATCTCGTCGTACCCGTACTGGGCCGCGACTTCGAGCGCGCGGATGAGTGCCTCGTACTCCGCCTGGTTGTTCGTGGCGCGACCGATCGTCTCGCCACCCTCCTCGACGATTCCATGCTCGTCGACGAGGACGAAGCCCACGGCCGACGGCCCGGGATTACCCCGGCAGGCTCCATCGAAGTACACATGCACGCGCCCACCCCCGTCGCCCTCGAGCACCGCGGTGATGTCGACCGGGCGTTTGCCCTGGACGACGACGCTGTCCTCGTAGGCGACGGCGTGGGCCTCACCTAAGTCGGCGTGGAAGACCTCGTGGTCGGTCTTTCCGGGCGAGATCGTCGCGCCTGCCTCCCGCAGACGCTCGCGAGCCTCGGTCGGGTCACACTCCAGGACCGGCATGCCAGCCTGTCGGTTCCCGTCGCACAAGTATAATGCGAATCGTCATACTTCAAGTGAAGTTGCCGACGAGCGTGTAGACGCGTATTACAGCGCGTTTACTGCGTTCTGTCCCCTGAGAAGGGACCCGACATCGGCAATGGGTTTAAGTGTGTGTAGAGTGCTACTATAAAAGTGCGATGACACGGTCTACCCGCCAGCGGGAGCGACAAGCGGCCGAGACCGAGGAGTCAAAAGAGGGCGTCAGGGAGTGCCCGGAATGTGGCTCCGAGGATCTGGTCAAAAGCTCCGACCGGGGCGAGCTCGTCTGTAACGAGTGTGGACTCGTCCTGGAAGAGGAGAAGATAGACCCCGGCCCGGAGTGGCGCGCCTTCAACCATCAGGAGCGCCAGCAGAAGTCCCGCGTGGGGGCCCCGACCACCCAGACGATGCACGACAAGGGGCTGACGACCACGATCGACTGGAAGGACAAGGACGCCTACGGTCGGTCGATCTCCTCGAAGAAGCGAAGCCAGATGCATCGGCTTCGCAAGTGGCAGGAACGGATCCGGACCAAGGACGCCGGCGAACGCAACCTCCAATTTGCCCTCTCGGAGATCGACCGAATGGCGAGTGCGCTCGGGGTCCCACGATCGGTACGCGAGGTCGCCTCGGTTATCTATCGCCGGGCGCTCAAGGAGGACCTCATTCGCGGCCGATCGATCGAGGGCGTTGCCACCTCGGCCCTGTACGCCTCCTGTCGCAAGGAAGGCATCCCCCGCAGTCTCGAGGAAATCTCGGAGGTCTCGCGGGTCGAACGCAAGGAGATCGGTCGGACGTATCGGTATATTTCACAGGAACTCGGGCTGGAGATGAAACCCGTCGATCCCAAGAAGTACGTCCCCCGGTTCTGTTCCGAACTCGAACTCTCCGAAGAAGTCCAGTCCAAAGCAAACGAGATCATCGAGACGACCGCCGAGAAAGGGTTGCTCTCCGGGAAATCCCCGACTGGCTACGCCGCCGCCGCGATCTATGCCGCCTCACTGCTGTGCAACGAGAAGAAGACCCAGCGGGAGGTCGCCGACGTCGCCCAGGTGACCGAGGTCACGATCCGGAACCGGTACCAGGAGCAGATCGAAGCGATGGGCATCCACAACTAGAGTCGAAGCCGTTTTAGCCGCGCCAAGTGTCGATCAAGCCATGAGCGGGCCGTGGACTCAGTGGGATCACGTGCTCAAAGTCGATCCCGACAAGGAACTCGCCGGCGATGACACGTTCGCCGACGTTTGCACGAGCGGCACCGACGCCATCGAAATCGGCGGGACGACGGGGATGACCGAGGAGAAAATGGAGCGGGTGGTGGGCGCCTGTCGCGAGTACGACGTGCCACTCTTCCAGGAGCCGTCCAACCCGGGTGTCGTCATCGAGGATCCGGGCCTGGACGGCTATCTCATCCCGACAGTGTTCAACGCCGGGGATCCCTTCTGGATCACGGGCGCCCACAAGGAGTGGGCACGCATCGACGAGGTCGAGTGGGATCGCACCCACACCGAGGCCTACATCGTGCTCAACCCCGACGCCTCGGTTGCCACTTACACCGAGGCGAACTGCGATCTCGACACCGAGGAGGTCGCGGCCTACGCGGCGGTCGCCGAGCGACTCTTCGGCCAGGAGATCGTCTACCTGGAGTACTCGGGGATGCTCGGGGACACCGAGACGGTCGCGGCCGCGACCGAGGCACTCGATGACTCGACACTCTTCTACGGTGGCGGGATTCGAGATTACGAGTCAGCCAAAGCGATGGGCGCAGTGGCCGACGTCGTGGTCGTCGGCGACCTCGTCCACGAGGAGGGGGTCGAAGCCGTCGAGGAGACCGTCCGCGGCGCGAAAGAGGCCTGACCGGTCGGCCGAAATACTGGCGTTTAAGAGCGGCCCGGGATCTAGTCACGTCCATGGAAGACCGGACACACGCTGCAGACGCCGAGCCTGGCATGTCGGTCACCGTCGCCGGGTGGGTACACGAGATTCGCGACCTCGGGGGGATCGCCTTTCTCATCCTCCGCGATCGAACGGGCAAGATCCAGATCAAGTTCGAGAAAGACGAGTTGCCCGACGAACTCGTCGAGCGGGCGCTCTCGGTCCACCGCGAGAGTGTCCTCTCGGTCACGGGCGAGGTCTTCGAGGAGGATCGGGCCCCGACCGGCGTCGAGGTCGTCCCCTCGGAGATCGAGGTGATCGCCGCGGCCGACCCCGAACTGCCCCTGGACCCCTCGGGGAAGGTGGGCGCCGACCTCTCGACGCGACTCGACAACCGCACGCTCGACCTGCGGCGCGACGAGCCACGGGCGATCTTCGAGATCCGGAGCGAAGTGCTGCGGGCCGCCCGAGAGACGTTCCGCGACCTGGGCTCGACCGAGATCACCACGCCGAAGATCGTCGCCACCGGGACCGAGGGCGGGACCGAACTCTTCCCGATCACGTACTTCGGCGAGGAGGCCTTCATGAACCAGTCCCCTCAGCTGTTCAAACAGCTCCTGGCGGCCTCCGGGCTGGAGCGGGTCTTCGAGATCGGCCCGATCTTCCGGGCGGAGGAACACAACACGCCCCGGCACCTGAACGAGGCGACGAGCATCGACTTCGAGAGTGCCTTCATCGACGCCGATGAGGCCATGGACGTGGCCGAGACCTTCGTGCGTTCGGTCTACGAGGCCGTCCAGGAGAACTGCCAGGACGAACTCGAAACCCTGGGCCTGGCCGACTCCTTTACGGTGCCCGAGGCCGGCTTCCCCCGGATCACCTACGAGGAGGCGATCCAGCGAGCCAACGCCGCCGGCGTCGTCGACGAACAACTCACCTGGGGCGATGACCTCCCGACCGAGGCCGAGAAAGCCCTCGGTGAGGAGATGGACCAGCACTACTTCATCACGAACTGGCCCGCCTCGGTCAAGCCCTTCTACATCAAAGACGAGGACGACGATCCGGAGGTCTCGACCGGCTTCGACCTGAATCACCCCCGGATGGAACTGGTCTCGGGCGGGCAGCGCGAACACCGCTACGAGGAACTCGTCGAGGGCTTCGAGGCCCAGGGCCTGGACCCGGCGGCCTTCGAGTACTACACCAAGATGTTCAAGTACGGCATGCCGCCCCACGCGGGCTGGGGGATGGGTGCCGAGCGGCTGCTCGTGACGATGCTCGATCTGGACAACATCCGCGAGGCCGTCATCTTCCCGCGGGACCGCTCGCGGCTCTCGCCGTAGTGGATGCCCGACCGGGCTGCGGCCACCGCGTTCGTCCCCGGCCACGTCACCGGCCTGTTCACGGTCGATCGGCGAGAAGCACCGGCTGAAACCGGGTCCCGCGGCGCAGGCCTGACCCTCGAAGCCGGCGTCGAGGTGACCTGCCAGCCGGCCGACCGGACGACCATCACGCTCGACGGAGCGCCGACCAGCGTCGAATCCGTCTCCCGGGTGCTCGACGCGCTAGGGGTCGAGGCAACCGTCGAAGTCAGTACGGACCTCCCCATCGGACGAGGCTTTGGGCTCTCCGGCGGGATGGCTCTGGGAACCGCACTCGCGGCGAACGAGGCGGCCGGGCTGGCCCACACGATGAACGAACTGGTCTCCGTCGCCCACGTGGCCGACGTCGAGGCGGGCACCGGACTGGGCGACGTCGTCGCGCAGGCCCGGGGTGGCATCGTCATCCGCGAGTCCCCAGGAGCGCCGCCCCACGGGGCCCTGGACGGAATTCCCGGCGGCGGCCGCGTGGAGTACCTCGCGCTCGGTGAACTCTCCACACCCGATGTCCTCACCGAGCACCCGGACGTGCTTACCCGGGCCGGAACCGCAGCCCTGGAGCGCCTCCAGGAACGGCCCACTCGATCGCAGTTCATGCAGTCCGCCCGCCAGTTCACCGCCGACGTGGGACTCGCCACGGCGCGGGTCGAGTCGATCCTCGCGGCCGTCGAGGAGACCGGCGGCGTGGGTTCGATGGCGATGCTCGGCGAGACCGTCTTCGGGTTTGGCACGGCACTCAGCGACGCCGGCTACGAGCCCCAGGTGACACGTGTCGATCCGGCCGGGGCCCGAATCGAGTAGCGGGGTTTTTGGCGGCGCGTGAACTAGGCCACTCGATGACCGACTGCGATGAGATCCCGGCCGATCACCCCCGGCACGACTCGCTCGTGACCCGCCACCGGATCGAGGCGGGCGTGGACGCCGGTATCACCAGTCGACAGGGACTCATCGCCCAGGGACGCGGCGAGGCCTTCGATTACCTGCTCGGCGAGGAGACGATCCCGAGTGCCGACCGGGCCGCTCGCGCGGCGGCAGCGACCCTGCTGGCCGCCGAGCACCCGGTGTTGAGCGTCAACGGGAACGTCGCCGCGCTCGTTCCCGAGGCGATGGTGCAACTGGCCGAAACAGTGGACGCCGACCTCGAAGTCAACCTCTTCAACCGGACCGAAAAGCGAATGGCGGCGATCGAGTCCCACTTAGAAGACCACGGGGCGAGGGAGGTCAAGGGCCGAAACGCCGACGCCCGCATCCCGGGCCTCTCCCACGAGCGGGCGAAAGTCGACGCCGACGGCATCAAAGCGGCTGACGTAGTGCTCGTTCCGCTGGAGGACGGCGATCGCGCCCAGGCGCTGTCCGAGATGGGCAAGACCGAGATCGTGATCGATCTGAATCCGCTCTCCCGCTCGGCCCAGGTCGCGGCCATCCCGATCATCGACAACATTCTCAGAGCGGTCCCGCGGATCACCGACCACGCGAGGGACCTCGCAAAAGCGGGCCCGGAAGCGATCGAACAGGCTCGAACGGACTTCGACGCCGCTGAGGCACTCGACGCCGCAGAAGCGCGGATTCGCGACGGCCTTTGATCGATCAGGATTCGGTCAGTTCGGTCGCGACCCGCCGAACCGTGCGTGCAAGGCCGTCCGCAGCCGGGCCGAGCAGATAGACGATCGGCTCGATGCCGACCGCGCCCTGATGGTAGAGCACCGTGGCCTCCGGGTGGGCGTCGATGGCTGTAGTCACGGCCGATTCGAGATCGGCCGCCCCGATGTCGAGTTCGACGCTCTGGTGGCCCGCATCTTCGAGCGCCGCGAGCGTGGCGTCGCTGTAGGCGAGGTTCAGGCCGGCTCTGGCCGAACTCCCCGCCTCACGCGCGCTGATCAGAACCCCACCGACGTACTCGCTGACGCCAAAGTCGGGGTCCGCGGGGACGTCCACCCGACCCCCCACGTCCCGAATCCGGCCCGGAATGCCGATCACGTCCTCGCGGCTCGCGGCCCCCGGCAGACACTCGACCAGGTTCGAGCCGACGTGTGGCACGAGGGTGGCAACGCCCGGCGTCTGTGAGAGGACACGCAATCCCCGACGAACCGAGGAGCGGGCGCGCTCACGTTCGATAGCTGCCTGATCGGGGCCCGGCTCGCTGAAGTCATAGGACAGGTCCTGCAGTTCCGGGACCGCCGCCTCGTGGAGGTCGGCGACGATGTCGCCCGGGCCGGAGAGCCGACGGAGCAGGGCCTCGATCTCGACGAGCGCGTGAACCGGCCGCATGTCACCAGTCGCGAGCCCCGTAGCTAGCTCGGAGACGAGTGCCTGAACGCGCTCGTCCTGTGCGACTGTGTCCCTGGTCTCGACCTGTCCCTGGGCGTACTTCGAGACGGCGCTCTGGCTCAGGCCCAGTTTGGCCGCGACGGCCTGCTGGGTGAGTCCCCGCTCGCGCAACTCCGTGGCGAGCAGGACCCTGATCGTGGGCAGTACCTCCTCGACAACGATCTCCGCGCGGAACTTCACTCCTGGGTCCCCTCGAATTCGGCGTCCGAGCCGATCCGCGAGGCGGCCGGCCCGGACTGGTCCTGGTACTTCGAGCCGCGCTCCGAGCCGTATGGCTCACGGGCCGGGCTAGTGAGTTCGGTGAACACTAGCTGTGCGATCCGCATCCCGGGGGAGAGCGCGACCGGCGCGGTCCCGAGATTCGACAGTTCGAGCGTGATTCGGCCGCGAAACCCCGGATCGACGAACCCTGCAGTGGCATGTGTTATCACGGCAAGCCGTCCCAGCGAGGATCGGCCCTCGACCTGCGCGACGAGATCCGAGGGGATCTCGACGCGCTCTTTGGTGGTCGCGAGCACGAAGTCCCCGGGGTGGAGGATGAACTCCTCGCCCTCGGCGACGTTGGTCTCCGAGACGTAGTCACTCACCTGGTTCTCCCGCTGGGGGTGGATGCTCGGGATGTTGGTCCGCTGGAACTCCAGAAACTCCTCGCCCAGTCGCACGTCCACGCTCGCGGGCTGAATCTGCAGCGCCGGGTCATCGAGTGGCTCGATGACCAGAGTCCCCGATTCGAGTCGATCGAGGATGTCGCCGTCCGAGAGGATCATGCCGGAGTTCGGGAGCCAAAGTGCCTTAAGCAATCCGACGTCGACTGCGGAGGGTCACGCCTAAGAGGGTCCGCCCAGTCAGTCGGGGCATGAAACAGGCCATCGTCGTCCGGTCGGACCTCGATATGGGCACCGGGAAACTCGCGGCCCAGGTCGCCCACGCCGCGCTTTCGGGCTACGAGGACGCCCCCGCCGACGCGCAAAAAGAGTGGAAGAACCAGGGCCAGCGCAAGGTCGTCCTGGAGATCACCGGCGAGCGGGCGCTCTTCGAGGTCCACGAGAACGCCAAAGCCGCCGGCCTCCCCACGGCGCTGATCCGGGACGCCGGGCGAACCCAGCTAGACCCCGACACCCCGACCACCGTGTCCGTCGGCCCCGCAGGCAACGACGCGGTCGACCGGATCACGGGCTCGCTCTCCCTGTTCTGAAAACCGAGCCTTTTGAGCGCGGGGGGCCAACTCCGGATGATGCGACCGGCCCACGAGGAAGAACGCCCCTACGGGATCGAGTGGTACGCGAGCGACAGCGACGGCGTCGGCGGCCGGCTCCGGGATCGACCCGCTGACTTCCGGGTTCGCGAGCGAGAGCGCTTCGATTTTCACCCCATCGAAACCGACACCGGCGATTACCCCTGGCTCGTCTGTCGGGTCACGCTGCGGAATACGGACACGAACGACTTCGCCAGAGAGCTCTCGAACCGGCTCTCGATGAGCCGCGAGCGAGTTCGCTGGGCCGGCACCAAGGACAAGCGGGCGATCTCGACCCAGCTGTTTACCCTCAAAGGCGTCGACCCGGCCGAAGTCCCTGCCATCGATGGGGCGGAGATCGAGATCCTCGGGCGGGCCGGTCGCGGGCTGGCCTTCGGTGACCTGCTGGGCAACGACTTTACGGTCGTGGTCCGGGACCCGGACGCCCCGAACCGGGCCGAGACGATCACGACCGAACTCGAATCGCGGTTCGGCGGCCGGCCCGGGGTCCCGAACTACTTCGGCCACCAGCGGTTTGGCAGCTATCGCTCGATCACTCACGAGGTCGGGCTCGCCGTCCTCCGGGGGGACTGGGAGGGCGCGGTGATGGCGTACCTGGGGAATCCGAGCCCGCACGAGCCAGCGAGCACCCGGGAGGCCAGGGAGTTCGTCGCCGAAACGCGGGACTGGGAAACGGCCCTGGATCGCTTTCCGAACCGTCTGCGCTACGAGCGGTCGATGCTTCACACGCTAGTCGACTCGCCGGCAGATTTCCAGGGGGCGCTTGGAACCTTCCCCGAGAACCTGCAGCGACTCTTCGTCAACGCCGCCCAGTCGGCCGTTTTCAACCGGATTCTGAGTCAGCGACTCGACGCCGGGCTCCCGTTCCACGAACCAGTCGCCGGCGACGTGGTCGCCTTCGCCGACACCGACGCGCCGGCGGACTTCCCGATTCCGGATATGGACCGTCTGCAGCGGGTGTCCGAGGGTCGGACCGAGGTGATGGCCCGTCATTGCAAGCGCGACCGGGCGTTCGTCACGGCCCCCCTCGTCGGGACCGAGACCGAGTTCGCCGCGGGCGAGCCGGGCGAAATCGAGCGGAAGGCGATGGCCGACCTGGGGCTGGAGCCGGCGGATTTCGAGCTCCCAGAGCCGTATCACTCCACCGGGACCAGACGGGCGATTTTGCTTCGCGTGGACCCGACGATCCAGCACGATCCGCTCACCTTCGAGTTCGGGCTCCCCAAGGGGAGTTACGCCACTGTCCTCCTCCGGGAGTACCTCAAGGTCTCGCCCCGGGCGCTCTGAGCTACCGGTCCCGGACGTCGATCGGGTCTTCGATATCGCCCATGATTGATTCGAGCAGGTCGGTCACGGTCACCATCCCGACGACCGCACCGTCCTCGAACACCAGCGCGAGTTCCTGGTGTTCGGCCTGGAACTGGTCGATCGCGTCGCTCACGTCGACGTCCGGCGAGAGTGTCATCGGCGGGGCCGCGATCGCCTCGAAGTCGATATCGTCGGCCGTGACGCTCCCGTCCTCGAACAGCGCCGGGACGTAGACGATCCCCCGGAAGTCGGTGAGCGAGTCACCGACGAGTGGATATCGCGTGTGGGGAGTGGCGGCGATGCGATCGAGGTTTCGGTCGGCGGTGTCCGTGGTCCGGAGCGCGACGATCCGATCGCGTGGGACCATCACCTCACGAACCGGCTGTTCGCCGACATCCAGTGCGTTCAACACCTCCTCGCGACGGTCCGCGGCGATGTCACTCTGGGCGAGGATCGAGTCCATCTCCGAACGAAGATCGGCCCGACTCTCGATCTCCCGGCCCTCCAACCAGGCCCCGGTCATCTCGATGCCGAAGAGCCGCAGGGTCAGTTTGGCGATGCCATCGCCCAGCGTGATGACCGGCGACATGAGCCAGTGGAACCAGTAGAGCGGAATCGCCCCGTACCGGGCGACAAAGCGCGAGCGCTCGACCCCCAGGTAGGTGGGTGTCTGCTCGCCGTGAGTCAGGTGAACCAGGTTGATGATGAGAAAGGCCAGAATGCCGCCGGAACCGACCGACGCCAACAGCGTGTTCCGGAAGAACGGCTCGAAGAGGGCCGCCAGCGCCGGTTCGGCCACGATCCCCACCGCGATACTCGACGCGGTAATCCCGACCTGACAGGTCGTAAGGTAGAGTTCGAGGTCCTGGGTCATCTCCCAGGCCCGTTCGAGTCCACGACTCCCTGTTCCCAGGAACTCCGCCTTCGAGAACTGTCTCGCGCGGGTCAGAGCGAACTCGATCGCGACGAAAAAGCCGTTCGCGAGGATGAGCGCGATCCCGGCCAGGATCCGCAGCGTGATCTCGACAGCCTCCATCGTCTCGACCGACGGGTGACACCACCTTGAAACGGACGGCAGCGACCCGGATCAGCAGTCCTTTACTCGGCCGGCAGGAACAGCCCCCATGGCGTGTCGCCGGTGTGGACGACCGCTCGACCGGCCCGGAGACTACTGTCTCTCCTGTGACACCGCAAACGCCGACGCCGTCGTCCTCGCCGTCGAACCCGACCGGGCCACCCTGACGATGCTCTACGAGGAGCGTGTGCTGGGGGTAACCGAGATCCCGACCACGCCGGAGACCGAATCCACGCTCTCGACCGTGCAAGTCCGGAACTTCGCGGGTCGGATCGCCGATGAGATCCGGCGCAAACGCCCCGATTCGGTGTACGTGACCGGCGACCGGACGGTCATCCAGGCGCTGCGGAAACAGATCCACTATCCCGTCTACCGGGTTCCCGAATCCGAACCGGTCGAAACAGTTCTGCAACGGCGTGGCGAGGCCGAACTGGACGTGATCGACGCCCCACCGCGGGAGAAGATCGGCGGGTCACACTCGACCGTTATCGGGGGTCGGGACGGCCAGCGGGCGATCGAGACGATCGCCGGCCACCCCAACGTGAAGAAGGTCGTCCCGGGCCCGATCGACGCGGGCGGGAGTGGCTCCCGGACGGGAACCCGGGCGAAGGTGAGCCGCTCGGACGAGAACGGCAACCTCAGGCTCGTACTGCGGGACGGCTCGAGCGTCCAGGAGAACCGGGTCGTGACCACGGCCCGGGATCGGGAGACCGGCGAGCGAGTGCGGGAGGATCTGAACGAGGCCCTCATCGATGCGGACCTGCGGGAATCCTGAGTCGGACACAACACGTTTTTAACCGCGCTTTGACTAACCGAGTCCATGAGCGAATCCGATCGACGTCGACGGACCGGCAGTGCGGGTCGTTTCGGTGCCCGCTACGGGCGGCTGGCCCGGCGACGCGTCGCCGAGATCGAGGCGGACATGCACGCGGACCACGTCTGCCCCGAGTGTGGTTCCCCGTCAGTCGACCGCCAGGGCAGTGGCATCTGGGAATGTGGCTCCTGTGGGTACACCTTCACCGGCGGCGCGTACCGCCCCGAGACACCGGGTGGACGGGCAGTCATTCGTTCGATCCGCACCGCACTGTCCGAAGACGACACGACCGAGGAAGCGACGGAGGAATAGATGTCCTACAAGTGCTCCCGCTGCAAGCGCGACGTGGAACTCGACGAGTACGGTGGCGTTCGCTGTCCCTACTGCGGTCATCGCGTGCTGCTGAAGGAGCGCAGCCGGGACATCAAGGAAGTCCAGGTCGAGTAGTGCACGAGACGACTGTCGAACTCTCCTATCGATCGAGTGATCGCGCGGCCACGATCGAGGCGGCCCTCCGCCCGGAAGTCGGGGCGATCGCCGGTGACCGAACCACTGTCAGTCTCGACCGAGCGGGGGCGGAGTTAGAACTGACAGTTCGAGCCAGCGACCCAGTCGCGCTTCGGGCCGGCCAGAACACCTGGCTTGGCCTGCTCGAAGTCGCGGAAACAGTTCAGACGATCAGGTAGGCGACGGTCGCTCCCCGAGTGTCACGTCGACGGTGAGCCGCTGGCCCCCGCGATAGACCGTGAGCGAAACCGTCTCGCCGGGGCGAGTGTGTAGCATGAGATACCGGCTGAGATCCTCCTGGCTGTGAACCGGCTGGCCGTCGATCGCCACGATCACGTCCGCGTCGCTTGGCACACCGCCGGCCGAGGTCCCAGTCCAGTTGCCGGCCTGGAGCACGCCATCGGCAGGCCCGTCGGCCGTGGTCTCGACGACCGCGATGCCGGTCGCCCGTTCGAGATCGTTTTCGGCCGCGACGCTGGGTGTCACGGGAACCGTCCGAATTCCCACGAACGAGTGGGTGATCGAGCCGTCCGCGATAAGCTCGGGCACGACCCGCTCCACGAGCCGCGCGGAGATGGCGAACCCGATGTTGTCACCCTCTTTGGCCCGGTTCACGCCGACGACAGTCCCGTCCATCGACACCAGCGGGCCGCCGCTGTTTCCGGGGTTGACTGGCGCGTCGGTCTGGACGGTGTCGGGGACCGAGAAGCCGCCGTTTACTCGCATCGAGCGGTTGACCCCGCTCACGATGCCGTGGGTGATCGTCCCCTGCAAGCCGAAGGGACTGCCAAAGGCGGCGACTGGCTGGCCGGGTCGGGGGACTGACTCCGCAAGCGGGAGTGGCTCCACTCCGTTGGGTACCGAATCGACGCGGACGACCGCCAGGTCCGTGTAGGGATCGGTGCCGACGACCGTTCCGGTGCGCCAGGCACCGTCCGAGAACTGGACGGTGAGGTCGGTGGCGCCCTGGACGACGTGGGCGTTCGTAACCACGTGGCGTCGATCGTAGAGGAATCCCGATCCCTGAGAGGTGCCGGCGTCGGTCTCGACGCGGAGTTTCGCCACCGAATCGGCGGTCTGCTCGTAGAGTTCGGTCAGGTTCCCATCGGTGGCCCCCGTCTCGGCGGGTGCCGGGGGGTCGACAGACGGGCCAGCATCGGCGCCGAACACCACGATACCGGCTCCGGCACCCAGGAGGGCCCCGAGAAACACCGCGATTACAAATGCAGAGAGGAGGGGTCGCATTGACGGGGGGTACTCGGGCCGTCCCTACAAGTGTGCCGACCGGCGGTCGGGGGCGATTCTCATGGGGAGGTACACAACAGGGGACTTTTCAGTCGGCCCCTCTTCCGGACGAGCATGCAGGGCAACCTTCCGCCGGAAGCACAGGAGAAAGTCGAAGAACTCGAAGACCTTCAGGAGACTGCCCAGAAGGTCTCGATGCAGAAACAGCAGGCCGAAACACAGCTCACCGAGACCGAGACGGCCCTCGAAGAACTCGAAAACATCGAGCCCGGCACGACGATGTACCGGGAGGTCGGCGAGCTGCTCGTCGAGACCGAGTACGACGAGGCCCAGACCGAACTCGAGGACAAGGCCGATACGCTCGAAGTTCGCGTACAGACCCTGGAGAAACAGGAGAACCGCGTGCGCGAGCAGTTCGAGGAACTCCAGCAGGAACTGCAGGAGCTCCTCTCCGGCGGTGCCGGCGGCATGGGTGGCGGCCCGCCGTCCCCCGACGGCGTCTGAATGGTCGATTCGGACACGGTCGTGGAGACGGCCAGCGAGGCCGCCCACGGGTACGTGTTCTCACGCCTCAAGAAGTCTGACGTCGAGGACATCGACGTCACCGTCTCCTTCGAAGACCAGGTCCTGGAAGTCGACGTCTCGATACTCGCACCCGAGGTCGAGGCCGACCTGGAACGGATTGCGGACGACGCGGCGCGGGCGGCTGGGAACGCAGTCGACGACCTCTTCGAGCAGTAGGCCCCCGCGGTTTTCAGGTGAGGAAGAAGATGAGCAGTGTCACGGCTGCCGTCGCGACGATGACCGCAGCCGCCAGGCCCCCACCCATCGAAATGACGGCGTTTGCCTGACTGGCCAGGCTCTCGGTCCGGTCGTTGCCGAAGACCGTGACACTCGCCATCTCCGTGGCCATCCCGGCCTCGACGGGTTCGCGGTCCTCGCGGGCGCGATCGACCAGTTCGACCACGCGGTCGATCAGCTGGTCCTGATCCAGCGCGCCGCCGACTTGATTCGAGGACCGAACCGTGTTCACGATGTGCGTGTCCGTCGTCATGACCTCCACGGCGTCGACGCCGTCGATCGCCGCGATGATGCGGTCCCGGAGCCCCGGTTCCATGTTGTTCCCGTCGATCAGCACGTAGGCGACCTGTTCGCCATCGACCGACAGGACGGCCACCCGGATCCCCAGCGGGCCGATCCCCTCCTCCGGCCGCCAGTTCGTGGGGTCCCAGGCCGTGCCGAGCTCCATCGGGCCGGTCGATTCCGCCTGGAGGGAGGCGGCCGTGTCGCTGACCGCCTGTATCAACTCGAAGGAGCGGCGACTCCCCGGCACGACGTGGCCCAGATCCTCGCCCTGCAGGCCGTTGTTGCTGTTGTGTGCGTCCGCGACGAGCACGTCGTCCATTCCCTCGACCCGGGCCTCGGCCCCCGCCGCGAGGCCAACGGCGTAGGCGATGTCGTCAGCGAAGCCGGGCGCGAAGGTGCTCACGAAGAGCGCGTCGTCCCCGAAGCGCTGGCCGAGAACCGAGGCCTCACCGACGTCCACCCGAACTGGACGAGTCCCGCTGTCGCCGTACTCGATCTGCTCGGCCGCCCGATCCGCCGCGTCGATCAGGGTCTCGACCTCGCGTTCGGTCACGAGGTTGAAGTCGTGCCCGGCGGTGGCGTGGGGCGGGAAAGCCAACCCCGTGGTCGATTCAGCCACCCGCTGGGGCAGGTTCCCACCCCCAATGTCTCCCATCGGGCCGGGGTGGATCATCGGGAGGACAAAGCGGGCCTTCTCCTCGCCGTCCGGCTGCCGGAAGGAGAGGACCGTCACGGGAACGACCGCCTCCTCACCGATCTCCTCGAAGAAGTCCTCGAGTTCGCGAGAGCCCTCCGCGATGTGGCCGATGAACCCACGGAGGAAGTCAAGCGAACTCACGTCGAGGCTGCGTCGCCACGGGCGATCCAGAATGCGCAGGAAGGCGTAGGCCACCCCCGTGTAGAGTGCCGACATCCCGATCAGGAGCGTGAAATCGCCCGGGACGAACGCGTACGTTATCTCCGGCGGTGCGTGGCTGGGCCGAGACAGGAGGGCCTGGAAGTACGGGCCACCACCCAGTGTCAGGTAGTTCATCGTGCCGCTGTACACGAACAGGAAGAGCCCGGCAAAGCCAGTCTGCACGCTCGCGGGGAGGATCGCGGACAGCGGATGGGTCCGGGAGACCGCATGCACCACCAGGAACCGGAACGCGAAGATGAGCGCCAGCGCCCCGATGAGCGCGTCGTAGACGAAGTTCTGCCCGAGGCTCGTAACCGCCGCGAGCAGGCCGGCGGCCGTGAGCACCGACACGGCGATCAGCAGACTCACCGTCGCGAGCAGCGTCGAACGGTTGAACGTGAACTGCCCGCCCAGCGCCCGATCGATCGGGGCCGTCAGCACGCTCGCGACGACCGTCGGCACGCCCAGATAGAAGACCCCCAGCCAGGCGTCCTCGAAGATATACCGGGAGTCGAAGGCCGCGACGCCGACCAGGGCGGCGACCAGCAGGCCGACGGCCATCGTGGAGTACCAGCGCGGCGTCCGGAAGATGTACCGGGAGAGGCCGGCCAGTTCGCCCTGGTTCGTGGTCATGTTACTGACAGATGTCGCGGAAGTTCGCGAACAGCTCTTCGCCCCGTTCGGTGTGGGCGACCTCGGGGTGCCACTGCACGCCGTAGATATCCCGGTCCGTATCCGACATCGCCTCGACGCCACAGACGTCGCTTTCGGCGGTGCGCTCGAAGCCCGGGGGCACCGTCAGGACTTCGTCGGCGTGGCTCGCCCAGGTTCGAATCGAGGGCGCGAGCGACCCGACAAGTGGATCCGACTCGGAAAGGATCCGGACCTCGACGTCGGCATACCCGCCGTAATCGCCCTCGCCGACCTCGCCGCCGAGTTCCTGAGCGATGAGCTGATGGCCCAGACAGATACCGAGCACGGGGATGTCCAGATCGAGGTACGCCGCCGAGTTTCCCGTCTCCTCGATCGAGGGGCCACCGGAGAGCACCAGCCCGTCGGCGTCGATCTCCTCGGGCGGTGTTTCGTTGTCGATCAGTTCCGTCGAGACCCCATCGAGATCCCGGAGCATCCGGTGCTCCAGATGGGTGAACTGGCCGTGATTGTCGATGACGTGGATATCGATCATTGACGGACTTACCCGGGACGGACTCAAAAACCCATTCGTTCTCAGGGCTCCCGATCGAACCGGTCCGCGGCCGACTCGAAGGACAGCTCCGAGAGTTCCTCGCTCCGACGGGCCTCCGCGGCGGCCAGGGCCTCGGGGGCCGGGTTCGCGTCGTCGTCGATTCGTCCCCAGGAGTCGTGCACGGCGGCGTGACACCAGCGACAGAGCGTGACCGTGATCTCGTGGGAGACCGCTTTTTCGTCGGGATACACGAGGTGGTGGGCTTCGAGCAGGGGCCGGGAGTCCTCGTGGGCCTGGCGACGCTCTTCGAGCCCACAGCGGGCACATTTCTCGGCGGTGCTCGTGTCCCGGTAGTGCGGACAGTCCTGCCAGTCACGCTCGGCCGCACCGACCAGACACTCGAAGTCGGCCGCGCGCCGTCGATCGGCGAACGTGGGGTCCGCTCCGGGGTGGTCCAGCGGGAATCGACACCGCCCCTCGCTCGTGACGTGATCGCAGGGCCCCGCGTGGGCGTAGGGGTCATCGACTCCAACGCTGGTTCCCGTTGGCGTCCGCTTCACGGTCGAAAATCGAACGGCAGAGAGGAATTCTTTTCGCCCCGCCGGTCCGAGCGCCCTTGTGCCCCTCGTACACGTCGCGGACGGCGAGACACGCACGCTCGCGACGGACGTCTCGGTCGCGGACTCGTTCAGACAGAAACTCCAGGGCGTGATGTTCCGCTCGTCGCTCCCAGCGTCCTATGGGCTGGTCTTTCCCTTCGAGACAGCCAAGACACGCGGCGTCCACATGCTCTTCGTCCGCGTCCCGATCGACGTGCTCTGGCTCGTCGACGGGACGGTGACAGCCGTTTCGCGACTCCAGCCCTGGACCGGGTTCGAGCGCCATCGCGCGGACAGCATCGTCGAACTGCCCGCGGGCACGGCCGACGCGATATCGCCCGGTGATCGCGTGGAACTGCGGGAGTAACGCAAATATTGCATCCCGGGTTCGACTGGTGTAATTTAAGTAGCCAGGTCGCATTCGAGGACGTGTGGCAGCGATGACCACGGATCGATTTATTGCGGGTGCAATCTAACGCACCCCCCGACAGCGACGTACAGCTCCTCGATACCACGCTCAGGGACGGCGAGCAAGCCCCAGGTGTGTCCCTCACGGCGGCCGAGAAGGTCGAAATCGCCCGCGCACTGGACGACGCGGGCGTCTCGGTCATCGAGGCGGGCAGTGCCTGTACCGGCCCGGGCGAGCAGCGGGCCATCGAGCAGGTCACCAGCCAGCACCTCGACGCGACGGTGACCAGCTTCGCGCGCGGGGTCCAACACGACGTCGACCTCGCGCTCGATGCCGACGTGGACGGCATCAACCTGGTCGTGCCGGCCAGCGACCGCCACGTCGAGACGAAGGTGGGAACCACGAAGACCGGGGTCCAGGAGACCACGGCCGAACTCGTCGAGTACGCCACCGACCACGGTCTCTGGGTCGAGGTGATCGGCGAGGACGGGAGCCGGGCGGACCCCGACTTTCTCCAGGAACTCGCGGCGGTCTCCCACGACGCGGGGGCCGACCGGTTCGCCTACGCCGACACGGTCGGCCACGCGAGCCCGGACCAGGTCGCCGAGGCAGTGGCCGGCCTGGCCGACCTGGGCCCGGTAAGTGTCCACACTCACGACGACCTGGGCCTCGCACTCATGAACGCGCTCGCGGGCGTGGGCGAGGGCGCGGACCTCGTTCACGCGACCGTCAACGGCATCGGCGAGCGGGCGGGGAACGTAGCCCTCGAAGAGGTCGTCGTGTCCCTGTGGCACGGCTACGACATCGAGACGGTCGAGACCGAGTCCCTCTACGGCCTCTCCAGCCTGGTCGCGGACGCGATGGGGATGGAGCTCCCGCCGAACAAAGCCGTGAGCGGGCAGAACGCCTTCGCCCACGAGAGCGGGATCCACACCGACGGCACGCTCAAGGACGAGCGCATGTACGAGCCCTACCCACCGGAGGCGGTCGGGCGGGAGCGACGACTCGTCCTGGGCAAACACGCCGGCCGGGCCGGGGTGCGCGCCGCGCTCGACGAGCAAGGCGTCTCGGTGACCGAGGACCAGCTCGAAGCGATCGTCTCGCGGGTGAAGGCCCTCGGCGAGCGCGGCAAGCGTGTGACGGACACGGACCTGCTCGCCATCGCCGAGGACGTGACCGACGTGGACCGCGAGCGCCAGGTCGAACTGCTCGATCTCACCGCGACCAGCGGGTCGAGCACCCCGACCGCGGGCGTCCGGTTGCGCGTGGGCGACGCCGAGCGGGTCGCGAGCGGCACCGGGAGCGGGCCGGTCGACGCCG
The DNA here is from genome assembly GCF_001886955.1 of Halodesulfurarchaeum formicicum. Classification (NCBI taxonomy): domain Archaea; kingdom Methanobacteriati; phylum Methanobacteriota; class Halobacteria; order Halobacteriales; family Halobacteriaceae; genus Halodesulfurarchaeum; species Halodesulfurarchaeum formicicum. The sequence continues at coordinate 1,502,922 of NZ_CP016804.1, forward strand.
CGATGAAGGCGGTGAAGAAGGCCCTGGGGAATCTGACCTTCCACCTCCAGGAGTATCACGTCGACGCGATCACCGGCGGCACCGACGCCGTCGTCACCGTCGAGGTGACCCTCTCGCGGGGTGATCGCTCGGTCGCCGCGACGGGCAGCGAGGCGGACATCACCCTGGGCAGCGTCCATGCGATCGTCGACGGGCTCGATCGCCTGCTGGCCACCGAGGACGACCCAGCGCTCCCGGCCGACGACTGACACGTTCGGGTGGCCCCCGACACTATTGGGACGCGGGGACCTATCGTGATAGGATGACAGTCGCCCAGTTCCCGCCACGCGTCTCCGAGAGCGAGCTCTCCCGACTCGCTGACACGGTTCGGACGGCCGGCGAGCGGGAATCCATTTCGGTCCGGGCCCCCGGGATGGATGCCGAAATCGGGTCGGTTCCGTCCGGAACCGAAACCGACGTGGCCGAAGCAGTGACCCGGGCCCGTGCTGCCCAGCAGTCCTGGGCGAATCTCCCGGTCGAATCCCGCGCCCGGATCCTCCGCCGGTTTCATGAAACGATCCTCGACGATCGAGCCACCGTACTCGACCTGATTCAACTGGAGACCGGGAAGTCCCGCCTCGACGCCCTCAACGAGTTGCTGGACGTCGCGAACACCGCCCGATACTACGGGCACCGACCGGCCCTGCTCGAACCTGAACCCCGACGGGGTGCGATCCCATTCCTGACCCGGACGACCGTCGAGCACCCGCCGGTGGGGGTGGTCGGCGTCATTTCGCCGTGGAACTATCCGTTGACCCTGTCGATCGCTGATGCGATTCCAGCGCTACTCGCGGGCAACGCCGTCGTGTTGACTCCGGCGAGTGCGACCCCGTTTACCGCCCTGCTGGTGTGGACCCTCCTCAGACGGGCTGGCCTCCCGGAGGACGTCTTCCAGGTGGTGACGGGGCCGGGTGGGACAGTGGGCCCGGCACTCGTCGATCGGGTCGATTTCGTTGTCTTCACCGGGAGTACGGGGACCGGGCGAAGGGTCGCCAGTCGCGCCGGGGAGAACCTGATCGACGCGACACTCGAACTCGGTGGCAAGAACCCCATGATCGTCCTCGCCGACGCGGATCTGGATCGGGCTGTCGCGGCGGTGATCCACGGCTCGTTCGGGAACGCCGGCCAGCTCTGTCTCGCCCTCGAACGACTCTATGTGAGCCGAGAGGTGTTCGACCCGTTCGTGGAGCGGCTGGTCGAACGGATCGACACACTCGAACTGGGGCTCAGGTACGACTACGGGCCGGACGTCGGCTCGCTGATCGGCCCAGCGCAGCTGGCCACGGTAAAAGCTCACGTCGAAGACGCGACCGAATCCGGGGCGACAGTCGAGGTCGGCGGCCGACATCGTCCGGCTGTCGGTCCGTACGTGTACGAACCGACCGTTCTGACGAACGTGGACTCCTCGATGACTATCACCCGCGAGGAAACGTTCGGCCCCGTGGTGACTGTCGAGCCGTTTGACGCCACGAGCGAGGCCGTCGAAATGGCCAACGAGACCGACTACGGGCTCAACGCGAGCATCTTTACGGACACGCCTGAACGAGGACGAGAACTCGCCAGCCGGATCGAGTGTGGGACCGTCAACGTCAACGGGGCCTACGCTCCCGCGTGGGGGTCGATCGACGCACCCATGGGCGGCATGCGGGACTCGGGAATTGGGCGGCGCCACGGCCCGGAAGGTGTGCTGAAATACACCGAAGCCCGAACGGTCTCCGAACAACGGGGGCCGTCGATTCACCCCCCGCGCTGGCTCCCGAATGGGTGGTACGAATCGGGAATGGTGTGGTTGCTTCGGCTCCTCGATCGGCTACCTGGACTGCGGTGAACCGCCTCGGGGTCAAGTGGTTCGAGAGACCGAAGGTCTCTCGTCATCCCGAAAGACTCCGTCTTCCGGCGACCCCGAGGCACTCGGCCTGCTCAGCCTGTAGAAAAGCGCCGAGGGTGCGATTTGAACGCACGAGTCCTGACGGACAGTTGCTCTCGAAGCAACCGCCTTGGCCGGGCTAGGCTACCTCGGCGCAGCTAATCGTTACCTGCAGGCCCCTTTGTCCGTTTCGGTTCCGAATCGGGAGCAACCCGGCAGCGCCACACATCGACACCACTATTGGATTCCCGATAGGTATCGGGGACGGGGATTTTTATGCCGCTACAATCGTCTATCGATTCCAGATTTTGGCACATCAATTTTCATATACTATTGCCCCGATGGGGGAGCGTTTACAAACCGGGGCGGGGCAAAGGGGCCCATGAGCGAGGAGTTGCCGGCATCCGTTCCGGGGCCGGTTCCACCCGACGAGCGGACGGCCTGGTACGCCCCAGGGGTCCGCTCGCAGTACGCCGTCTCGAACGGGATCGTCGCGACCGTCAGCGAACAGGGCGAGGGATATCGGTATCACACCCGGACACCGTCATTGAGCGAACGGGAAAAAGCGGCCCAGGAACGGATCGAACGCCGATTCGAGGACGCCACGATCAGCCGGCCACGAACCCGGGCGGGAGCCGTCGAGCGGGTAAGCGACGGCCTGCCCAGTCGCCTCCGGGACCGGCTGCCGGAACTCGACGGTCGCCGACCGGCCAGCCGACGACGGCTCCAGTACCACCTGCTCGCGTCGTTGCGGGCCCTCGGAGATTTGACGCCGCTGGCGCTTGACGACCGGGTCCGAATCGCTGATACGAACGCGGATCGGCTCGCAGTTCACACCCGGGATTTCGCGCCCGCGATCACCGACCTGCCGGACGACACGCCCTTCCTCGACCGGTTTCTCGGTGAGCGCCTGCGTCGGGAGACAGTCCCCTTCGCCGGGTTCGAGATCCCGGTCACGGTGGTCCGCGGACACCTCCTGGGCGCGGACACCTTCGAGGTGAGCTACGTCGTCGAGGAGCCGGACCTGCTTCCCGGGGATCGAGCGCTGATCGAGACCGTCCTCGACCGCCTCCTCGAATCCCCGCCCGCCGGGATCCTGGACGACGAGGTCCACAGCGTGGCCGAACGCGCTCGGACGTTGCTCAACCGTCGCATCGGGACCCGGCCACTTGCCCGCCTGGCCGATCGACTTCCGCTCCCCCGTCGATCCCGTTCCGGATCGCTGACCCCCGCGTCCCGCAGCGAGCGCCTCGACGCCTTGACCTACTACGTGCTTCGAGACCTGCTCGGGGACGGGAAGCTGACGATTCCACTTCGTGATCCCGCAGTCCGGTCGGTGGAAGTCAACCGGGTCGGCGACCGCATCACGGTCGTCTCTCATCGGGGAACCACGGTCGGGGACACCCGGATGCCGACTACCCTCTCGATCGAAGATACGGCGGAGTTCGTCGCGCTGACCCGCTCGCTCGCAGCGGAGGGTGGCGTCGAGCTGAGCGTCCATCGACCGGCCACCACCGTGACACTCGAACGGGACACGAAGTCGGGTCGTCGGGAGATGCACTGCTCGGTGTCCCTGCCCGACAGAGCGGAGCGCGGGCACGTCTCGATCACGGCCGAGCGCGAGACGCCCCCGACCCCAATGGCGCTCGTCGAACGGAACCAACTTGATCCCGAGCTCGTCGCGGGAATCTGGACCGCGGCCGCGAATCGGGGCACGGTCGTGTTCGTGGGCCCGGTGGATGCCGAACCGACCGCCGCACTGGGCGCGCACACGCCGTTTATCCCCGCCGCCGACCGCCCGGTCGAGATTGGGGCCGGGGGGTCGCAGGTCGACTTGCCACACGAAACGGCCATCACAGTCCCTCGGCAAAACGGGGTGCGGGACCGGCGCATCGAGCGGGACGCGTTGCACCCCGATGTCGCCGTTTTGAGCGGGCTGAACACCCCCGAGGCCCTGGAACAACTCGGGAGTGTCGTCGCGAGCGGCCGGCCGGCCTTCGCGGCGGCGAGAGCTGCCGATCGGTCCCTGTTTGCCCACCTGGTGTCCCAGGCCGGGATCGTCCAGGAGTTCACGGCCGGTGTGGATCTCGTAATCGAGCTGCCAGCGCCGGACGCGGACGAAACCGCGACGGGCTGGGTCCCAGTATCGCCCGATGACAAGGGTGCCAAACGAAACCCGGGCCTGGAGTTCGAGCGGCTCTTCGACACCGAGGGAGACGGGTCACTCTCCAGCCGGTTCGCTCGCACACTGGCCGCAAGTCCCGAGACCGGGGTGGGTCCACCGGCGGTCGCCTTCGAGCGACGCCGCCAGTACGTCGAGTACCTCCTGACCGAGGGCTCGACCGACCGGGAGCGCCTCATGGGCTTTCTCGCCGATCTGCGGACGGACGAGGCTGCGACCATCGAACGGATCCGAAATCGGGAGCAATGAGCCGGCGGGTTCGTAACCGACTCGGCCAGGTCGTCTTTCGGCTCTTCGGCCGACACGTCGATTCGGCTCGCCACGAACGGGACCGCACCCGCTTTGCGGCCCTCGGGCGGTCCCACTCCTTCGAGACCTATCTGCTCCGTCAGTACGCACTCTCCTGGCTCGTCGCCCTCGCTGCTGGAGCCACAGGAGCCATCGCCGCTCGTGGGTTCCTCCGATCGGCCCCGTTCACACTCCCCGCCATCGACGGATTCGGGGCCGTCCTGGCGGGCAGCCTGACTATCGGGCTGATCGCTGGGGGCCTCGCCAAGTACCTCTTCCGGCGGACAGCGAGTCTCGCTCTGGAGTATCTCGTCCGACGGCGCCGAACACAGATCGAGCACACGCTCCCGGGGGCGGTCAGGTATCTGCACGTGACGGCGGCTGGAACGGTCGATCCCGCCCGGCTCTTCGAGCGAATCGCCGACAACGAGCGCGTACACGGCGCGATGGCCCACAGCGCGAGACGGATCCGCCGTCGGCAGCAATTCACGGGGAGCGTGGAATCAGCGATCAGGCGGGAGGCCCGTGACACACCCGCGACAGAGTCACTCGCGCCCTTTCTCCTGACGTTCATCGAACGGCGTCGCGAGGGAAACGCGGCACTCAGAGAGTTTCTGGCCGACGAGAGTCGGCTGCTCGCCGTCGAGGACGAACAACGACACAGACGAGAGGCGTCGTACCTCCGGACGGTGGTGGGGCTGTTCGTGCTGCTACTGGTCGGGCCGCTGTTCCTTCTTCTCGGGTTGGCCGGCGTGTCGATCGTCTTCCCGGATGCACTTCCAACGGCACTCGAACTCGGCCGCCCACAGTTCGACGGGCTCCTGGCCGGGGTCGGCAGCGCCGGGATCGTCCTGCTCGGGGCCGTGGCAGCGCTGTTTGCCTTCCTGCTCCGACCGAGCGGTCATCGCTGGGCTGCTCCGGCCCCAGCACAGAGCCCGATCGCGGTCCTGCAATCGAGCCCTCGCAACCCGACAAACGCCCTGCTCGTCCTGCTCCCGGTCGCCCTCGGCGCACTCGGCTGGGGACTCTTGTCTGGAGGGGCAGTATCCACCTTGCTCCTCGGGGCGTACGTGGCCGTCGCGGTCCCAACTGGGCTCGTCGACGTGCGACGGGCCCGCCGACGTGCCCGTATCGATCGGGCGCTCCCCGGGTTCGTCCACAGCCTCTCCGAGCGACTCGAGAGCGGTCGCCCCCTCCGTCAGGCCGTCGCGGAGATCGCAACCGAGGAGTCCTACGGCCCGCTCCAGGAGCCGATCAGAAAGCTCGCCGTCGATCTGAAACTCGTCCACGGACCGACCGGCGGCCGGACGGAGGCCCTCGAACGGTTCGTCGGCCGAATCGGGACGCCCTTCGCGGGCCGGACGGTTGGGCTGGCCATCGGGGCCATCGAAGCCGGGGCCGACGCCCGGACGGCCGTGGCCCACCTCCAGACCGAGACGGGGCGACTGGTTCACGCCGATCGGGCCCGCCGCTCCCGGTTTCCCGTGGTCATCCTGGTGGGCTGGACGGTTGCCCTGCTGATCGTGGCCATCGTCGTCGCGGTGAACCTGATGGTGCTCGATACGGCCAGTCCCACCGGCCCGGTCGCCGGCGTGACGGTGACGGCTATGGAAGCGCCCGGCCAGAAGCGGCCGCTCTTCTATGTCCTCACGCAGGCGACGATGCTCGCCAGTGGCTGGTTCGCCGGGCTCACCGGACGTGGAGTTTACGAGGCCCTGTTGCACTCGGGCGTGCTCGTCGGGATCACCTGGGTGGGCTTCCGACTCGCTGGCCTCGTCTGATCACTCCTCGGCGACGTCGAAACCCCACTCCTCGGCCCGCTTGCGGGCCTCCATCGCCGCCCGCTTCTGGATCGCCTCGATCTTCTCGTCGTCGGCGAGGAAGGCTTCGACGGCGTCGAGTTCGGCGTCCGGCTCCGCCGGTTCAGGGTCGTCGGCCGCCTCGCGGGTTCGATCGGCGAGGTCGGCGTCCCCGACGACCCGCTTGGCGGGGGCCGCCGGGGGAATCTCACCGTGCTGAACCGTCTCGACGTCGGCGGTCTCGACGAGTCGAACGCGGTAGGGACCGGTTTCGGCGATGTCGGCGAGGGCCTCGGAGCCACTCCGACCCGTCCCCGTGTGGCGCACGCTCACCGGGACACCCTCGTCGAACCATAGGACACACCGACCGGCCCCGTCCCCGAAGAGGCCGGCCTGGGGCTGGATCTCACCGTACCCGACGAGTTCGGTTTCGAGTGCTTCCCAGAGCGGTTCGCCGACGTCCATCACGACGCGGTCGAAGCGCGCCTGTCCGTCCGGCCGGCTCATGGGGCGTCCGGGATCACGGCGTTCCGGAACCGATCGGCCACGCGGTCCGGATCGGCGGCCTCGATGTCGAGTGCCGACGCGATCGAGGCGAAGGCCGACCCGGCCGGGCTGTCGGGAGCGTGGGCCAGAAGTGGGGTGCCCGCCTTCCGTGCCTCCCGGGCCGCCTCGTCCATGGGGACCGCGCCCAGAACTGGTCCCGAGACGTACTCGCCCGCACGATCCGTGATGTGAGAGACCTCCTCGGGATCGTGGACCTTGTTGAAGACCAGGCCGGCCACGTCGGTCCCGTAGGCGGTCGCGTACTCCTGCACTTTCAGGCCGTCCGTGATCGCCGGGATCGTCGGCTGGACGACCAGGACGATCCGGTCGGCGATGACAATCGGCAGGACCGCATCCCGGCTTCCCAGTGTGGCCGGGGAATCGAGCAGCAGCACGTCGGTCCGTTCGGCCAGGGTCGCGATCACGTCCTGGAGTCGGGACGGATCCGCGTCCCGGAAGGCCTCCAGGCTCGTCCCACAGGGCACGATATCCATGCCAAAGCGGTGATAGACCGCCTCGGAGACTGGGTGGTCGCCCTCGCCGACGAGGAGGTCCTGCAGAGTCACCGGGACGTCAGCCAGGCCGGCGTGAAAGAGGAGATTCGCCATACCCGTGTCCGTGTCGACGACGGTCACGTCGTACTCCTCGGCCAGGCCCATCCCGAGCGCGAGCGTCGCCGTCGTCTTTCCAGTGCCGCCCTTCCCAGAGGCCACCGCGAGGACCTCTACCATCGCTCCCTCCGTGTTTCACCGTCCCGAATTCGTCCGGGCGAACGCTGTCCGTGCACGGCACGTGCCAGGGCCCTCCCCCTCAACTAAGTTTCGAGGTGACGATCGAACCCATGGGAGTTGTTTTCACATAGGCGTACAAACATGTCTCCATGGCCCCGACCCAGCGAGAGATCGACGACGCGGCGACCTTCGAACAGCACGACACCATCGAGGTTGCGGGGACGACCCTTATCGAGGGACTGCCCGGGCACGGGCTGGTGGCCTCGATCGCGGTCGACCAGATCACCGAACAGCTCGGTCTCGACCTCTATGGGACGCTGTACGACGAGACCTTCCCCCAGGTCGTCACCTTCCAGGAGGGTATGGCCCGGGATCCAGTCCGAGTCTATGCCGGCGCTGACCCGGCCATCCTCACGCTCCAGAGTGACCTCGCACTGCCCTGGCAAGCTTTCCGACCGCTCTCCACGGCAACGTTCTCGAAGCTCGGGGAGATCGAGGAGGCCGTTTTCCTCGCGGGCGCGCCCGCTCAGTTCGAAGACGAGCGCGGCGCGGTCACGGCCGTCGCGACGACCCCCGACATGAAAAAGAAACTCCAGGCCGAGGACATCGAGTTGGCGGCCGATCCCGGCGTGATCGGTGGTGTGACCGGCGCGCTTGCCCAGGCCTGCCACCACGAGTCGATCCCCGCGGCGGTGTTGATCGTCAAGGCCCACCCCTACCTGCCCGATCCCGGGGCGGCCCAGCACGTGATCGAGACGGCCCTCGAACCGCTCGTGGACTTCGACATCGACACCACCGAACTCGAACAGCAGGCAGCGGAGATCCAGGAGCGCATGCAGCAGATCGCCGAACAGTACGAACAGATGGTCGAGGGCCAGGGGCAGTACAAGGAGAGTCGCATGCCGGGGATGTACCAGTAGGCCTGCGCTGGGCAGAACCGTCACGGCTTTTGCCTAGGCCCGCAAACCGCGGCGTATGGACACCGTCACTCCACCGACACCCACACACACCGCGCCGGAGATGTCGGTCCTCGGCTGGATCATCGCCGCCGGGATCGCACTGGTCCTGCTGCCGGTCTGGCCGCTGCTGGCGATCATGTGGATCATCGGCAAGCAGGGCAAGGACAAAGGCGAGAAGCACCCCGAGGACGAGATTCCGATCTGAGCGGCTCCCCGTTTTTTTTTGAACTGCTAGTCAGGGTTTTCCCATTCGCTGCCCGCTAGCCAACACCTATCAAGGGCTGGCACCTACTGCTGCTATGCCAGTCAGAAACGCCACAGCGACGTGGGAAGGCACACTCAAGGAGGGAGCGGGTTCGATGGCGCTTGGAAGCGGCGCGTTCGAGGGGACCTACTCCTTCGATTCACGCTTCGCGGACGGGAACGGCACCAACCCGGAGGAGCTCATCGGCGCGGCCCACGCGGGCTGTTTCTCGATGGCGCTTGCAAACGCCCTCGCCGAAGACGGGTATGACCCCCAGCGTGTCCACACCGAGGCGGCGGTCTCGCTGAACGCGGACTCCCTGGAGATCGATCACATCGAACTCACGCTCGACGCGCAGGTTCCGGACATCGAGGTCGAGACGTTCGAGGAGTACGCTGCCGAGGCGAAGGCAAACTGCCCGGTTTCGAAGGCGCTTGCGGGCGTGGATATTACACTGTCAACGACCCTCGAGTAGGGGTGGTCGATTTGGGTTCGCGTTGCGCCGCCCCGATTTGGACAGAGGAAGACGGTCGCTCACTTCGTTCGCGCTGCGCCTTCCAGGCTCAAATCGTGTCGGTGTGGATTTTTCACTGCTCACTTCGTTCGCAGGGACACAGCTCGCGGCTCACTCATTCCATTCGTTCACCGCTCGCCAAAATCGAGACCTCCCTTCGGTCGGTCTCGCAGTCCGCCCTCCCCGATTTGAACGGGGGACAAGCCGATCTACAGTCGGCTGCTCTACCAGTCTGAGCTAAGGGCGGGTGCACTCTCACGTAGCGCCCCGTCCGAATTTAAGGATTGTCATTCACCCGAACCAGCAGCCCCGAAGCATCGATCGCCGGTTTGGCCCACCAGGTCCGCAGTTCCGTTGTGCAAACGTGATAGGAACGGTCGAATTCTATCCTTTCCGAAAGGACGCTATTGGCACCTACCATTCCCATCCGAGGGTCCATTCCGAGCCTGTAATCCTATCAAAGTTTTGTTAATATTTGACCTCAATAGCCTTTAGAAGCGCTCTAAGTAGCATTTATGCAGGCCCTAACCAAGTGTTGGATTCACACACCACACCCGGGGTGTAATACGCTCGGACGTAAACAAACCGTTTACAATCGCCGTTAATTATATATGGCATGGGAGTGTCGGCTAAGCTACGTAAGACACGGGTCTTACAGGTGGCGACTGTCACCACGTGAGACCTGCGCACCCACTCGATGGGTCGGCCGGTCTTACGGGAACGGGGATATACAAACCATGGAGCGTGTGACACTCCGGATTCCGGAACAGCAGATCGAGGCCGTCGAACGGATGGTCGAGACGGGGAAGTACCCCAATCGTAGCGAGGCCATTCGTGCAGCGGTTCGCGATATGCTCGAGGAGGATCGAGGGGAGCAAACGAACAGTCCGCGGACCTACGTGAAGGTGTAACAATGCAAGACATCGTTCAAGACGCCCTTGACAACGCCGAAGAGGAGGCGAGGGAGACGCCGGATGCCGACGACGCGTCGGAATTCGGGGATCCGCGGATCGTCATCGTCGGCTGTGGCGGCGCGGGGAACAACACGGTCAACCGACTCTACAACATCGGCGTGGAGGGCGCCGACACGGTCGCGATCAACACCGACAAGCAGCACCTCAAAATGGTCGAGGCCGACACGAAGATCCTGGTCGGGAAGTCCCTGACCAACGGCCTCGGAGCCGGTGGCGATCCTAGCATGGGCGAGCGCGCGACCGAGATGGCCCAGGGGACCATCAAGGAAGTGCTCGGAGACGCCGACCTGGTCTTCGTCACCGCCGGGATGGGCGGCGGCACCGGGACCGGAGCCGCACCGGTCGTCTCTCAGATCGCCAAAGAACAGGGCGCGATCGTCGTCGGGATGGTCTCGACGCCGTTCAACGTCGAGCGCGCACGGACCGTCAAGGCCGAGGAGGGCCTCGAAAAGCTCCGCAGCGAGGCCGACTCGATCATCGTCCTCGACAACAACCGACTGCTGGACTACGTTCCCAACCTCCCGATCGGCAAGGCCTTCTCGGTCATGGACCAGATCATCGCCGAGACGGTCAAGGGTATCTCGGAGACGATCACCCAGCCGTCCCTGATCAACCTCGACTACGCGGACATGACCGCCATCATGAACCAGGGCGGCGTGGCCGTGATGCTCGTCGGGGAGACCCAGGACAAGAACAAGACCCAGGAAGTGGTGAAAGACGCGATGAACCACCCGCTTTTGGACGTGGACTACCGTGGGGCCTCCGGCGGCCTCGTCCACATCACGGGTGGCCCCGACCTCACGCTCAAGGAGGCCGAGGGCATCGCGGACAACATCACCGAGCGACTCGATGCCTCCGCGAACGTCATCTGGGGCGCGCGGATCCAGGAGAACTACAAGGGCAAGGTCCGGGTGATGGCCATCATGACCGGCGTGCAGAGCGCCCAGGTCCTCGGGCCATCCACTCAGGAGCAGGCCGACCGCTCCCGTGCAGAGATCGAGAATCCCGGTTCGACGGAGAGTTCCCCCTCCTTCGGGGCTCACTCCGACGGCGGCCAGGACGAACTCGAACAGGAGAACGGCCTGGACGTCATCCGATAGTCGTGGCCGGTGCGGCCGGTCTCGGCCGACTATTCTAATGCGGCCTGCAATTCACACGCTCGACAGCGATCGCCATCGGTCGGCGCCCCACATTCCTCACAGACACCGGCGGGCCCATGCTCCCCGCGACGCTTCTGTGTGGCCGCGAGCTTGGCCAATTCCTCGTATCCCGACATGATCGAATGGCGGGTCCCCGGATGGTCCGCTTCGAGTTCGAGCAAGAGCTCCTGGACGGTCCCGCGGAAGGATTCGCTGCTGTGGGGGCACTCGGCGATGTGGGCCGGAATATCGCTGAGGCGAGCGTACAGCGCGATCTCGGACTCCGGAACGTCCCGAAGTGGCTTCGCCCGGGGGACGAACGGACTGTCCGCCTCGCGTGCTTCGAGGGGCGCCAGGCTCGCGTCGTAGTGCTGGGCCATCTGGGCGACGTCGCCCTCGAAGATGTTCATCAGGGCCGTCTCGGCCTCGTCGTCCAGGTTGTGCCCCGTCAGGAGCAGGTCGGCGTCGTACTCGGTTGCGACCGCCGAGAGGATGTCGCGGCGAAAGACCCCACAGTACGCACACGGGGCCATGTCCCAGGGGTCGGCTTCGGCGACCTCGTCCATCCGGAGGTCGAACTCCCGCTCGTAGGAGGTGCTCACGTATTCCACCGGACGGTCTTCGACGAGCGATTCGGCGGCCGAGAGGCTCTCGTCGCGGTAGCCCGCGATGCCCTCGTGAATCGAGAGGGCGATCAGTTCGACCCGGGGGTCGTCTCCAAAAGTATCGGCCAGAATATGGGTGAGAACGGCACTGTCCTTGCCGCCCGAGAGGCCGATCAGCCAGGTGACGGGATCCTCGGGGGTCGCAGTGTCCGGCAGCAGTCCATCGGAGCGAATGCGCCGGCGCACGCGCCGGTCGACCGACTGGCGGAGATGCGTTCCACAGAGGTGGGCCCCGGAGTAAGCCACGTGAATAACGGCCTCCCGACCACACCGATCACATTCCATCGGGTGAGAGTTGCCGACTCGCCGGTTTCACCGTTTCGGCCCCAGTTCAGTTCGCTTCGAAGCCGTCCTCGAAGACGAAGGTCCCGTTTCGCTGGACGAGTTCGCCGTCGACCTCGATCAGGGAGTCCTCGCTCATGTCGACGATCATGTCCATGTGGATGGCCGAGTCGTTGCGCTCCCGGTCCTCGCCGACAGTGTCCTCGTAGGCCCGACCCAGCGCCAGGTGGACGGTGTCGCCCATCTTCTCGTCGAAGAGCATGTTGTAGGTGAACTGGTCGATCGAGCGGTTCATGCCGATCCCGAGTTCGCCGATCCGGCGGGCCCCGTCGTCGGTCTCCAGGACCGCCGAGAGCACGTCCTCGTTTTTGGCCGCCGAGTGCTCGACGACACGGCCCCCTTCGAACTCCAGGTACACGTCGGTGATCTCCCGGCCCTGGGCCATGAGCGGCATGTCAAAGAGCACCGTTCCCTCGACCGAATCAGGGACCGGCGCGGTGAAGACCTCGCCGCCGGGCAGGTTGTGTTCGGCGTCGTCGTTCCGGGTCAGCATGCCGTCGATTCGCATCGTGAGGTCGGTCTCGGTCCCGCTCTTGAGGTGGACCTCGGTCCCGCTCTCCAAGATCTCGACCATCTGGGCCTGATGCTCGCGTTGGGCTTCCCAGTCCTTGTTGATCGCCTCGTACACGAAGTCCGCGTAGGCCTCCGTGCTCATCTCGGCGTCCTGTGCGTTTCCGGGGGCCGGGTGCTGGGTCAGCACCCAGCGAGTGTCCATCAACGCGTCCGAGATCGGCTGGCGGACCTTCTGGTAGGCGGTGTTCGTCTCGGGAGCCACATCACCCTGCTCGTTCGTATTCCGGTCGGCCCGAACGCGGATCGCGGCGTCGGCTTCCTCGACCGCGGCGAGCAGGTGTTCGGGCAATTCGAAGTCCTCGGGGTCCGCTGCGCGAAGATAGGCGCGGCTGGCTCTCGAACCGCCCCCCATACGCATCGGGTGGGCACCGCGCTTCCCGAGTTCCTCGTAGACGGCAACCGCCAGATCCTCGGCGACGGGCGGGGCCGTGACGAGGACGTTGTCACCTGATTCGATCTCCGTGGAGTGGTCGACGATGATGCGTGCGTGCTCCCGAATGCGGGGATCCATGCCCGGCGGTAGGCACCAGGGCGCCATAAACGCCCAGTGTCTCAGTGCTCGATCTGCCCGACGGCAACGTAAAACGGGATCCGCTCGATCCGACGGTAGGTGCCCGCCTGTACCTGTTCGGCGACCGCCCGCCCCATCGCCTGCCACTTGTCGCGTAATCGGTCGAAATCAGCCCGCTCCAGGTCGCCGGCGAGCATCGTCTCGCGGTGAGCGTCGATGCGAGTGGCAGTCACCTTCCGCCGAGCCGACTCCATGGCCGCCTCCGAATACGGCGGCTCGATGCGTCGCTCGTGGACGTGCTTGGTTACCGCGACCTCTCGGAGCCCGGCCCGCTCGAATCGAACCCCCAGATCGGCCCCGAGACTGGCGTCGGTCTCCAGGCCGTCGAGATAGTGAGCCCGAGCCCGACTGGCCAGGGTAGCCTCGTTTTCGACGGTCGATTCGACGGTCACCGCGCTGTTGTCGGGTTCGACGGCGGCAACGCGGTCCGCAGAGACCCGCATCAATTCCCGAATCGCGCGATCTGGATCTGGAAGATTCACAAGCAGGGCCTGGCAGGCCGCCAGGTCAAATGTCCGGTCGGGGATGGGGAGTCGCGTGGCATCCCCCTGGATCGGTGTCTCGACTGCCCCGGCACGGAGCAAGGAAGCGTCGGCGTCGAGTGAGACGACCCACCCCCCAGATTCCTCGCGCAAGACTCGCGTGAACTCGCCCGTCCCGGCGCCCACATCGAGAATACGTTCGGGTTCTCCACGGAACAGCGGAGCCAGCGCCTCCCGATCCTCCCAGAGCCCACGGCGGGTATCGCGTAGATAGGCTTCCGTGAAACGGCGCACAGCGGGAGTGGGTGAGGAAGTTGGTTAAGCCTCTCGGAGCTCCCTGGCCCGGTCGATGTTCCACTCGAAGCCCCGACCGTCCTCCGTGGGCGTCTCGAGGACGAAAGGAAGCTCCCGGAGGGCTTCGTGGTTCAAAATCGAGCGAATGCCGTCCACGCCGATCTCGCCCTCACCGAGATGGGCGTGTTCGTCCTTGTTCGTTCCCACCGCGTGTTTCGAATCGTTCAGGTGAATGCAGGCAAGTGAGTCCAACCCGATCACGTCATCGAACGCCGCGACGGTCTCCTTGACTGCCGCGGGCGAAGAGAGGTCATAGCCCGCCGCGAAGGCATGGGCCGTGTCGAGACAGACCTCGAGGTCCTGGGAAGATTGTTCCAGGACCGCGGCCAGGTGTTCGAAGTCACCGCCGAGTTTCGTCCCGCTGCCCGCATCGGATTCGACCAGGACGGTCACGTCCTCGGGAATATCGAGTTCGTCCAGTGCGGCGGCTGCGTTCTCGATGCCGCCCTCGACTCCCGCCCCCGTATGCGCGCCGAGATGGACGTTGACGTAAGGAATCTCGAGTGTGGCGGCGGCATCGACTTCGGCCTGCATCGAGTCGATCGATTTCCGTCGCAGGTCGTCTTTCGGGGTCGCGAGATTGACGAGATACGAGGCGTGAATCACCCACGGGCCCGCGAGGTTGGCCGCCGTGCCCTCGACAAAGTCCGTAGCCTCCTCGGGATCGATGTCCGGGGTCTGCCAGACCTGCGGGGAGTGCGTGAAGATCTGGCCGCAGTTCCCGCCCACCGCGAGCTCTCGCTCGACGGCGTTGTCGACCCCACCGGCGATAGAGACGTGTGCTCCGATTCGCATACACGGCGTTGAGGGGCCGATAGTAAGTCCCTTTCCCGAAACGGGACGGTCCTGCCCCCATCTTTTTGTCGGGCTATATCGGACAAAATTGTTTCTGAATTTTGTATAGCGGTATTTGATTTATTCGGCGATCGAAAGCGGACCGGACTCTTATAGGCACCGCCAGGCTAGACCGGCCATGGCCGGAACTGTCGCCGACGCGATGGCCGACCTCGCACCCGAGGATTTCCATCTCCTCTCGGGCGTCGAGCAGGGGATGCGATTCTCCGAGTGGGTCAATCGCGAGAAACTGCCCGATTTTTCGGGTTTAACCACGGAAAACGTCGATTTTCACCTGAATCGGATGCTCGATCTGGAGCTCATCGAGCGCAAAACCATCCAGTACGAGGGCATCAAGCTGACCCAGCGGGGATACGACGCACTCGCGTTGCATACCTTCGCCGAGCGGGGGACAATCGAAGGATTTGGCGCGCCACTCGGGGTCGGCAAGGAATCAGACGTCTACGAGGTCGAGTCCTACAAGCCCCTCGCGCTGAAGTTCCACCGCGAGGGGTTCGCGAACTTCCGGGCCGTGCGGCGAGAGCGGGACTATACCGCGGATCGTGAACACGTCTCCTGGCTCTATACCGCCCGCAAAGCCGCCGAACGGGAGTATGAAGCCCTGGAGACGCTGTACCCGGCGGTGTCGGTCCCCCAGCCGATCGACCAGAACCGCCACGCCATCGTCATGGAGAAAGTCCCCGGCGTGGAACTGGCCAAAGCCAGACTCCCCGACGAGCAGGTCCGTGGCGTCTTGGAGCTGATCCTGCGGGAGCTTCAGACGGCCTATCAGGCCGGGTTCGTGCACGCAGACATCAGTGAGTACAACGTCTTCGTCGCGTCGGAAGGTATCACGCTGTTCGACTGGCCACAGGCCGTGCCCGTCGATCACGACAACGCCGAGGAGTTCCTCCGCCGGGACATCGAGAACATCACCAGCTACTTCGAGCGCAAGTATCCCGGACAAATCGGGGAAATCGACACCGATTCCATCGCGACAGCCATCGAAGACGGCACGTTTGACCGGCTCGACTAGGAGAATCGGCGGCTCAAGCGACGCTGATAAACTGTTATTGACTATATCAAATGGGGGTCGAACCGGCCGGCCTCCGTATCAGGGACGGACGAGCCAAAACTCACAGCTCCAGAACGTCGTAGCGACGCGCTCGGCACCGGTGACACTCCCGAAGCCCACGCTCCTCGGCCAGTGAGCGGGCTAACACCTGATAGGCACCGGGCAATACCGGACACGCCGTCGAGGTGTGATAGACCTGTAGGTCAGTTCCCTCGGCCTGCGAGACGAAGACCTGCTGTGGGCGACCTGGCACGGATACCGGCTCTTCGACCGCCAGAAGGTAAGGTTGCTCCCGATCAGAGGCCAGCGACGGCAAAGACCACCAGCCCCCCGATGACCGCGAGCAGAACGATCAGGACGCGAATCGCGAACCGCGTGGACGCCGATCGGTCCGGATCGCCCCCGATCGAGAGCGGGGCGAGTCGATCGACCGGCTTCGACTGCCCAGTCACTTGCGCATACGCGAGTCGAACCCCATAGCGGAGTCCGCTGAACGCTCGAAGCAGGACGTAGGTGACCAGATGGCCGAGTTCCCAGAGTGTCTCTGCGGCCCCGGGATCCGCGTCCCGGGCATCCACCCGTGAGTCCTCCCGACGGGCCGGTTCGGCCAGCGGTTCCGGCACGGCCGTCGAGTCCGGCGTACTCGACGACGGCTCCGGGTCAGAGCGGTCGACGGGTTCCGGCGATCGCTCCACTGGGTCTGTCTCTTCCGCTTCGGCGCGGTCCACGAGGACCGTCGGCGGGTCGGCGTCGAGGGGCGTAACGCCCGCCTCAGCATCGGAGGTCGACGCCGCCGCGGACGCGTCATCCGGCTCGGTGGCGGCCGTCTCAGCGTCCGATTCGGTCTCGGCAGCCTGCTCGGCCACCGATTCAGAATCGGTCTCGGGCGATTCCTCTGTGGGGGACGTCAGGTCACGGCGTTGTGATGGCGACAGCGAGGGGGTATCTCCCGCATCGTCCGTTCGCTTGCGCCGGAACGTGACCTGCCTGACGGCGTCCTCCCAGTCGGCCATGAGGAAGGCCGACCCCGTACGCAGTTCCTTGACGTCCGCGGCATAATCACTCCCGAGGATCGATTTCACGACCCGGGTATCGTTCTCCCAGGTCAGGCGATGGAAGACCAGCCAGTCACACTGTGTGATAAAGTTCTTGTCGACCGAGGCGGGTCGCTGGGACATCCCCAGGAGCCCGAGTCCACGCTTTCGGCCCCGCTTTGCGATCCGGATGAGCATCTCCCCCAGGTCATCGAGCCCACCCTGCTGGGGCAGAAACTCGTGGACCTCCTCGACCAGCACGAGGAAGGGCTTGTTCTCGTGTTTCTCGCGGGAGAAGAGCAACTGCAATGTGTCCCGGATCGTCACCTCGGCCCGTTCGATCTCCAGAATTTCGGAAATGTCGATGACGACCGGCCGGTGCTGATCGAGACAGAAGTCGACGATCTTCCCCGGGTCGGTTTCGAACAGGCCGTAATCGTACTGGTCGCCGTCCCCGACGTGCACGACATCGTAGCGATCCTTGAGTGTCGCATACTCCCCTTCGATGTCGATGATGAGGACGGGAAACCCGCGTTCGAGGAGCTCCTCGACGACGACACTCGCGGTGTTGCTCTTCCCGGAGCCACTCTTCCCGAAGATGGCGCCCCGTCCGGTCAACACCTCGATGACCGGCAGGGACAACCCATCCTCGGAGACGACGATCCGCTCCGTCTCGCGAGCCATTCGCTCGGCCGTTCGATTCCCGGGGGTAAATAGTTGCCGCGGGCCGGCGATCGGTGTCAGTACACTTTTCCCGGGGCGCAAAGAGACTTCGAGCATGCAACGGGGCCCCGACTGGCTATCCCGGCAGCCACTCCTGCGAGTGCTCGGGCCGATCCTCGGCTCGACACTTGTGCTTACCGCGTCGTTTCTGGGTGCACTCTCGCTCACGATGGGCGGCGTCGAGGGATTCAGCGCCCGGTTTCCCTACTACGTGGTCCTGATGGCCATCGGCTTCGTGAGTGCCCTGTTCGTCCTGGAGCGGCCCCGTATCGAGGGGAGCCAGGTGCTCATGGCGACGATCGGGGTGACCGTCACCGTGTTCGTCGTGGTCACGCTGACCGGCGAGGGCCTGGCGTATGCCGTCTCCAACCCGGGAGCGGTCTTCCAGCCGGATTTCATCCTGTATCTGCTCGCAGCGGGCCTGATCGGCAGCGGCCTGGCCTACTGGACGATCACCCACTGGCGGGAGTTCACGGGCTAGTCCTCGGTCACGGAGAGGTTGCCCTCCGGCCGATCGATCCGGTCGAAGGCATCACGCACCTGGCCCAGCGCCCGGTCCACGTCGTCCGCTCGTTTGGCCGCGTTGTCCACGTGTCGTTTGTGGGTACTCCACTCGTCCTCGACGGACTCGAAGCGGTCCCCCAGCTGGGCCAGGTGATCGAGCACCGCCTCGGCCTCCTCGGAGAGCTTCTGGGCCTGCGCCCCGGTCTTGAGCAGTTCGAGTTTGTGCCCCAGGGTGAGCGGGGAGACGACCTGCACACCTCGTTTGGTGTACTCCCGCAACAGGTCGTACTCCTCGGTAATCAGATGGTAGTAGACACTCTCCGAAGGAATGTAGGCAAAGGCAAAGTCCGTGGTGCCCGCACTGGGGTCGACGTAATCCCGTTCGATCTTCGCGAGTTGAGATTCCACGGCGTCTCGGAAGGCCCGCTTGTGCGCCCGTTTTTGCTCGGGATCGTCGGCCTGGAGGAACTGCTCGTAGCGATCCAGCGGGAACTTCGAGTCGATCGCCACGATCCCCTCCGGGGTCTCGACGTGTGCGTCGGGGGTCTTCGAACCGACGACCTGCTCTCTGATCCCGTACATCCCCGGGTGGAGGTGATCGGAGAGCATGACCTCCAGTTGGACCTCGCCGAACTCCCCGCGTTCGCGAGGGGCCCGCAACAGCCGGTCGAAGTCATCATGGAGGGACTCGATCTTCCCCGCCCGGTCCTCGATCCGCGAGACCGTCTCACCGAACTCCATCGAGGAGAGGCTCTGAGAGAGTGCGGCGGTTAGCTGGTCGGTCTCGACGCCGGCGTCGGACTCGGCGACAGTCCGCCGGACCTGGAAGAGGAGTCCGATCACGAAGAGCAAGCCGAGCAACACGGCCCCGAGAAGCAGGTCGGTGATAGCCATTGCCCTGCCTTCGGCGGGCCCGACAAAGAAAGTGTCTGCCGGGCTTTTCGAAGGCTTATCCCCCACGCCCTCCAACGGCCGACCAATGGAGTACGGCCGCCTGGTGGAGTTGTACGCGGAGCTCTCGGCGACAGAAGCGAACACGGAACAGACGGCGCTGATCGCACGCACGCTGACAGCGCGGCCCGAGACAGTCGAACTGCTCGTCACCCTCCTGCAGGGCCGGCCGTTCGTGGCCTGGGACGATCGGGATCTGGGCGTCTCCTCGAGTCTGACCAGAACGGCCATCGCGAAAGCGACCGGCCACAGCGAGGCACAGATCGAGGAGTGGTGGCGCGAGACGGGCGACCTGGGGAGCGCGGCCGCGAGAGCGATCGAAAACGACCGGCAACAGACCCTCTTCGGCCAGTCCCTGACCGTCGAGGGAGTCCAGGACACCCTCGAAGCCATCGCGGCCTACGATGGGGCGGGAAGCCAGGAACGGAAAGTCGATGCGATCGCCGGGCTGCTCTCCGACGCCGAGCCCGAGACGGCCCAGTACCTCGTCCGGACCGTCCTCGAAAACCTCCGCATCGGCGTCGGTGAGGGGACGATCAGGGACGCGATCGCCCAGGCCTTCCTCGGGGGGAGCGAGGCCGACATCGCGGCTGTCGAGCGGGCCTATCAGGTCACGAACGATTACCGGACGGTCGCAGCAGTCGCCCGTGGTTCAGGTGTGGAAGGATTGGCGGAACTCGAAATCCAGGTCGGCCGGCCGATCGCCGTGATGCTCGCTGAGAAGGCCGAATCGGTGCGCACGGGAATGGACCGTGTCGCTCCCGACGGGCCCGTCCTCGCGGAGTACAAGTACGACGGGATGCGAGCCCAGGTCCACGTCGACGGAGCGGACGTCACGGTCTTTACCCGCCGGCTGGCCGACGTCACGGCACAGTTCCCGGACGTGGTCGCGGCCGTCCAGGAGCACGTCGACGCCGAACAGGCAATTCTGGAGGGCGAGATCGTGGGGTACGATCCCGAAACGGGCGGGACCCTTCCGTTCCAGACCCTCTCGAAGCGCATCAAGCGCAAGTACGACCTGCAGGCCACGAAAACGGAGATCCCAGTAACCCTGCTGCTCTTCGACGCGATGTACGTCGAGGAGTCGCTACTTGAGGCCCCGCTCACGCAACGGCTCGACCGGCTCGAATCGGTTCTCACGGAGTCCACCCAGGAGATCGAACGGGCCCGAAACTGCATGAGCGAGGACCCGGCGGCCATCGAAGCCCTCTACGAGGACGCGTTAGCGGCGGGCCAGGAGGGCATCATGGTGAAGAACCCGGCGGCGACCTACCAGCCCGGGAACCGGGTGGGCTACATGATGAAGGTAAAGCCCACACTGGAGACCCTCGATCTGGTGGTCACCCGGGCGACCTACAGCGAGGGGCGGCGGTCGAACCAGCTCGGGCGGCTCTACCTGGGCTGTCGAGACGCGAGCGGCGAATTCAAGGAAGTCGGCCGGCTCTCGACGGGTTTCACCGACGAGGAACTCGCCACCGTCACCGAGCGACTGGAGCCACTGATCGTCGAGACCGAGGGCCGGGACGTGGTCCTCGACCCGGAACTCGTCCTGGAGGTCGAGTTCGAGGAGATCCAGGCCTCCCCCGAGTACGACTCGAGCTATGCGCTTCGCTTCCCGCGGTTCGTCGGGTTCCGGGACGACCTCGCCGTGAGCGACGTGGACACGCTCGACCGGGTCGAACGGCTCTACGACCAGTAGCATGGCCGACAAGCGAGCCGATCGGTGAGACATGTTTTATTACCCGCGCGGGTGCAGTCCCACGGGATGGCAGCCTGTCCCCGGGAGGCGGTGACCTGAGATGGTCGAGGAGCTTTCGGGTCACGAGTTCGCACAGTTCCTCGCGACCATCTGGGAACGCCGGGACTGGCAAACCGAGGTCACCGAGCGCGGCGAGCAGTTCCTGGTCGCGGGTGATCAGCCGGATGGCACCCGCGGTCTCATTCTGGTGTTTCCCGGCCAGGAGCCAGTCGACGCCGAAGCAGTCCGGGCGCTGGTGACCCTCCAGGAGCAGAAATCCCTCGACGTGCCGGTCGCGGCGACCCAGGGCACGTTCACCGATGCGGCCCACCAGGTTGCCAGGGACAACGGCCTGCACCTGGTCGATCCGAGCGTCGTCGAGGAGACCGCCTCGGCCGAGGGCTTCGAGGACTTGCTCGCGGAGTACACGTCACGGGGCCTGTCGAGTCGGTTGCTCGGCCTGCTTCCGGCCGTCGGCCGCCCCTCGCTCCCCACGGTCGATCTGCCGACCCCGAGCCTGGGCGGTGGGCGACGGCTCCTCGGTCTCGGGGCGCTCTTCCTGATCGTCCTGCTGGCAGGGGGCCTCCTGACGGGCGCCCTGGGAGGAGTTCCGGGGCTGGACCTCGGCCTCGGTGGCGGTGGGTTCAGCATGACGGCGGTCTCGTTTACGCAGGCCGAGAACGCCTCGGTCGGGGTCCAGTGGGACGCCAGAACCCAGCAGGCAGTCGTGGGCCCGAACGGGACCCGATTCGAGCCGGGCAACGACACGACCTTTCTAATCGTCCAGTTCAACGC
The DNA here is from genome assembly GCF_001886955.1 of Halodesulfurarchaeum formicicum. Classification (NCBI taxonomy): domain Archaea; kingdom Methanobacteriati; phylum Methanobacteriota; class Halobacteria; order Halobacteriales; family Halobacteriaceae; genus Halodesulfurarchaeum; species Halodesulfurarchaeum formicicum. The sequence continues at coordinate 1,524,845 of NZ_CP016804.1, forward strand.
GACGAACCCGACCGAAGCGACACAGGTCCTCCGGGAACGGGACTTCGCGGTTGCCACCGGCGAGAAGCGATACGGCCCGCAGTATCTCCAGGGGGCGGTCGGACAGCCACCGGTCGTCCTCGATGCCGGGGAGACAGCCCGGGGATACGTCGTCTTTGCCGTTCCAGCGGGGACCGAGTCGGCGACACTGCTCTCCCGGCCCGGGGCCGAAGCCACGCCGATCACCTTCGAGCGGGATCGCTCGATCGAGTTTCAGGTCAGTCGCGGCTAACCGGGGTTTCGAAGTCCTTTTGGGGGTACACGGCGGAGTATCGATAACTCGCTGGACGGCGGGCACCAGTGGGCGCCCGAGATATCGGGACGGGATGTGACCCGAGAGGGTTGAACCACCAACGCCCGCGGGTAACAATGACACGAAGCGCCTACTCGTACATCAAGGAGGCCTGGCGGGACCCCGACGACGGGAAACTCGCCGAGCTACAGTGGCAGCGCAAACAGGACTGGCGATCGCAGGGCGCCATCGAGCGCATCGAGCGCCCGACCCGGCTCGACAAGGCCCGGGACCTGGGATATAAGGCAAAGCAGGGAGTCGTCCTGGCACGCGTTAGCGTGCGCAAGGGCGGCGCTCGGAAGTCCCGGTTCACGGCCGGCCGGCGCTCGAAGCGCACCGGCGTCAACCGACTGGGTCGCAAGAAGAATCTCAAGCGCATCGCCGAGGAGCGGGCGACGCGGAAGTTCATCAATCTCCGAGTCCTCAACTCCTACTGGGTCGGCGAAGACGGCAGCCAGAAGTGGTTCGAAGTGATCCTCCTGGATCCGAACCACCCCGCAATCGAGAACGACGACGACCTGAACTGGATCTGTGACGACGCCCACGAGAACCGTGCCCTCCGCGGGCTGACCACGGCCGGCGACCGGGGGCGCGGCATGCTCAAGCGCGGGACGGGCTCCGAGCACACGCGCCCGAGTGTGGGTTCCCGCGACTAACTCCGGTTCCGTTTTCTCGGTTGCCAGCGCCGAACAGCCTCGGCTCGAAACGTGCCCCTACGTGGACGTTTATCCCTGACTAGTTCGTATCTTAACATATGACAGACGTGGACGAACCACTCGCGGACGTTACCCCGGACGATCTCGTGCCACGGATCCGGTCGGCAGGGGTCGCCGGCGCCGGTGGGGCCGGCTTTCCCGCCTACGCGAAGTGGGACCGATTCGACGAGGTCGACGCGGTGATGATCAACCACCAGGAGAGCGAACCGAACTTCCTCAAGGACAGGCATCTCGGCCGGGAGCACGCCGACGAACTCGCCGCGTTGATCGGCTGGCTGCTCGAATCGGGGGTCTCGACGGTCGTCATCGGGACGAAAGAAGCCTACCGGGGCGTCTGGCTGGGAGCCCTCGAAGAACAACTCGACGCCGCCGTCCTGTCACCGGAGGAACTCCCCATCGACGTCGAAACGGCCCCATCGGTCGTCATCGCTTGCACGCCGGATCGGTACGAGTACGGGATGGAGAGTGTCCTCCTGCGGGAGGTCACGGGAGTCACCATCGGGTCGGACCTGCCCCTGGATCACGGCTGGCTCGTCCAGAACACCGAATCGATGTACAACATTTACCGGGCCCTCGCGGCGGAACGACCCGTGACCCGCAAACTGGTCCACGTAGATGGTGACACCCCGCGACACCGGTTTCTCGACGTGCCGATCGGGACGCCGGCGACCGATCTGCTGGCCCAGGCGGGCCGGCCAGGCGGCCCCGGCGAGAGCGAAATCCTCGCGGATGGGGGCCCGGGCTGGAGCTTCGAGATCGAGGCGCGCCCGGCGGAGTTCGGCGTCCGCAAGCGGACGAACTGCCTGCTAATCGTCGACGAGAACCTGGCCGCGGAGAACACGCTTGGCGGCGGCCGGATCAACATTCTCGGCCCCCAGGCCTGGAAGAGTCGCACCTTCGAAACCGAGCCGGAGCAAATCGTTCCAGACACCGTCCGGATTCCCCTGCTCACGAACGAACGCCTCGAGGGCCTGGTCACGCGGAGTCGGCCTGTCGTGGTCCCTGGCGAGCGGGTCGAGCAGGGGGACCTGATCGCCGAGCCGGCCCAGGAGGGCATCAGCAACCCACAGCACGCCTCGATCGACGGGGAAGTCGCGGCGGTCACGCGGAGCCATGTAACCATCGAGCGGGTCTGACACATCCACGCATCTTTGAGGCCGGCCGGCCAACCCACCAGTAATGGCCGCCGATCCACTTGCCGTGGCCGTGTTCACCGTCCTCCCCCTCACGGTGCTCGCGGGCGGGTTCGTCCTGACAGTCTGGGGCGCGGTCGTCCGTGAACGGCGGCTCCTGATCGGCTCGCTTTTGCTCGGACTCATGGGCGCCCACCAGGTGACCGAAGTCTGGCTGCTGCTCACCGGGGCGAACCCGCTCGGGAACGTCCTGGGCGAGGTCTTCGAGACGAGTGTGAACCTGCTCGCGGTGCTCACGGTGGGGGTCCTGGGCCGGCGGCTCCAGGTCGAACAGCGAAAACGCGAGCAGCAGGCCGTCGTGACCCGTGAACTTGGCGCGGGCCCGATTCCGGGAGCGGCGGACCAAGACACCGACAGAAAACACCGCAGCCTGCTGGGGCCGGCGACGTTCCAGCTGCCGGTAGTCGGCCGCCTCGCCTCGTGGGCCTTTGTGAGCCTGCCGCTGGGCACGACAGCGACGCTCAACACGGTCATCGAGACGGCCACGCGGAATCTGCAAGTGACCTATCCGGCGATGAAAGTCGACCGGGAGGCGGTCCCCGAACGTACCGTGTTTGCGGAGGCGACGACCCTCGTGGACATCACCGAGACGATTCTGAAACAACTCGTCCTGTACAACGATTCGAGCGAGCCCGAGATCCGGATCCGTGTGAGGACCGAGGGGTCACGGGCGATCGTCGAGATTAGCGACAACGGGCCGGCGCTCCCGGCAGCGGTCAGCGAGCAGTTGACCGGGCGGGCGACCGAGGCTGCGCGGCCGGACCTCGAACTCGGTCCGGTCCACGCGTTGCTCGAACAGTGGGGCGGCTCCATCGACGTCACGGACTCGACCGTGGAACTCACGCTGCTCCGTCCCTATCCACGTGACAGAAAGTAGCGCGGCGACGCGCGCTGTCTAGCCCCGATCGTCTCAGCGTTCCGTCGCGTCGAACTGTTCACGATCCCAGGCGACGAAGGCTCTCGCGAACGAGCAGACAGCCGCGTACACTCCTTCAGCATCGTCGGCCGAGCCGACCGCCTCGGAGAAGTCCGCGAGCCACGCGAGGTGATCGATCATCTCCCCCTGAACCGCGAGCAGTTCCTCGCTCGGCTGGGAGTCACCGGTAGCCTGCCGCGCAGCGAGGCGGGCCATGAACTCGAACTCCGCGGCGACGTGGTCGGGGATTCCCTCACCGCGTTCTGGGGTGAAGTTCGCGCGATCGTAGAGCGCGGCGACGGATTCGGCCGGGTCGCCGAAGAGTTCCCCGGCGGTCCCGACCTCGTGATACGCCGCGTCCGAGTCGTAGGCCTCACTCGGCTCTGTCGCGTGGCCAGAGGCAAACGGCGGCACGTAGTAGGGACCCGGCACGACAAAGAGGTTGTCGTAGCCGACCTGAAGGGCGTCCTGATCGAGGTCGGTCCGTGTCAGCACCGCCGTGTCAGGAGCTCCCGGCAAGACGCCGGCGAAATCCGCGAAGACCCCTGTCTCCAGGGCCTCCGCAAGCGCCTCGGTGTCCCCGTCGAAGGCCCGTGAGAGCAGATCGTAGAGGTCCGCGCGGGCCCGAGCGAACTCGGCGGCGACAGTCCCCTCACTCATTGTTCACGTCGGGTGATCTCCACGTGGGTGTCATATTGTGACTGTGCGCCACCGATCGGGTCAGACGGTCCAACGTCGCCAGTTGTCGTGTCGACCGGCGCGAGGTGGTTGACGGCGAAGCCGGCGTCCCGTCCCTTCGCGTACCCGGCCTCCTCAGTCATCGGCGTGTCGAACTCGTAAGGGGAGTGGCCGTAGCGGTCGTTGGCCGGGGCAATCGCTTCGTCGTCGACGGTTCGTTCCACTGCACCGTCGCCGTGTCGACCCCAGCCCCACATGGTGCCGACGACGCCTGGCCGGATGCCCTCGGTGACCATCGCGATCCCTTCGACTGTCTTCCGTCCGGCGTCGATTTCGATTGTATCGCCGTTCTCGATGCCCCTGGGGTCGGCGTCGTCTGGGTTCATCCAGACCGGGTTTTCGGGGCGTGTCTCCCGGAGCCAGGGGGCGTTCTGGGTCCGTGTCATCCCCTGGGTTCGTGGCTTCCAGTTGATGAGATGAAGCGGACGCTCTGGCTCGGTGTCACTCGTGACTGGCGTGAGGACATCACCGTTGAAGTGTGTCACGTCGGTAACCTTCGGGAGTGGGTCGAAGTGGGTGCCGTCGTAGGCGTCTTTCCCCACTGGCATGATCTCGTTGAAGAAGGTCACCTCGCCGTCGAGGCGGTACCGCATCTTGTCCCCGACGTAGGCGTTCGAAGGGTCGTACCGCTCGGCATAATCGTAATCGAAGCCGTGCTTCTCGAAGGCCTCGGCGTAGTTCGGGATCGGCTCCTCGAAGCGGCCACCACGGTTGAGGACGGTGACGACCTTCCGCCACTCCTCGGGTTTGACCTTCCCCTTCCACGCCTCGTAATCGAAGAACTCGCCGAGGCCCGTCTCGTGGGCCTCCCGGAAGGCCTGCAGTTCGTCGTCGTCGGCGTCCGGCACGGGACCTTCCTCGTAGGGGAAACTCTCGCGGTCCAGTCCCGGCGGGAGTGAGTTGCTCTGCTCGAGGGCGGCGCGATCCGGATCCAGGGTCTTGGTCTGGAAAGCCAGGTTCGCGGTCATCTTGAGGTAGAAGTCCTCCGGATCGTGAAGTGGCCAGGTGTCCCCGTTCTGGTCGATGATCGCGTCCTCGCCGACGCCCGGCATCGATTCGCCGGTCGTCGTCTCCAACTCCTTCAGCAGGTCGATGAGGACCTGCTCGGAGAGTTTCGTGTCGGGCAACACCCTCACGGCCGGGTGGCTGATCTTGTCGTCCGCCAGGCGCTTGTTCGGGTAGGTGCCGAAGTTCTCCCACCGCTCCAGGTAGGTCGGCTCGGGCAGGATGTAATCGGCGTTCTCGCTCATCTCGCCGATGACGGTGTCGAAGGCCACCAGGAGTTCGATAGCGTCCTCGTCGCGCAGCGCGTCGGTAATGTTGTCCCCACCAGCCGCCGCCATGACGTGGTTCTCGGAGTAGGTCCGCAGGAACAGCGCGTTGATGGAGTAGGGATACTCGTCCTGAGCGCTGTGATAGATCTCCTGAACCTGATGCTGGGGGGCGAGGCGGAACCAGGGACGTTCCGCGGGGTAGGGATCACCGTCCTCGTCCGGGAACAGTCGGGTGCCCTCGAAGTCCTCGGCGTTGTGGAGCGCCCGGGTGATCGGCAGCCCCCATGGCGTGCGGCCGTCGGGGACGTTTCCGAGCTGATAGCGGCCGCCCATGGTGCCATAGCTCGCGTACGGTGTAATCTGGCCCCCTTTCCAGTCGAAATTGCCGATGAGGTGCTGCAGCGTCGCGATGGCTCGGGTGTTGTAGAAGCCGTTCGTGTGCATCGACGGCCCGCGATACTGCATGATCGCGGCCCGCTTGCCGTGGCTCGTGAACTCGTCGGCGATGGTCTCGATCTGGGATGCCGGGACCCCGGCCATCTCGGCGTACTCCTCGAGGCTGTGTTCGAAGACCCGCTCCCGGTAGAGCGTGAAGACACTCTTGACCGACGTTCCCTCGATGGTCGTATCGACCGCCAGTGTGCCCGTCTCGGCCTCACCAGCCGGGACAGCCTCGCCGGTCTTCGCGTCCAGGACGGCCCGGTCGCCTTCGACGCCCAGCGCCTCGGCCGCTTTGGTCTTTGCCTTCGGCGTGGTGGTCGGATCCCCGTCGGCGATCACGAGGTGGGTGGCGTCGCTGAAGGTGGTCTCGCCGTCCGCTCCCGCGGGACCGTCGGCGGGATTGGTCAGGTAGCCCTCGTCGTACCGCTCGTGTTCGAGTATCCACCGGGCCATCCCCATCGCCAGCGCGCCGTCAGCCCCCGGCTTGACCGGGACCCAGGTGTCCGCCTTCTCCGCGGTCTTGGACATCCGGGGATCGACCACGTCCATCCGCATGCCGGATTCGATCGCGTTGGTGAGTTTCGGGGCCAGCCAGGTCGGACCCTTGTTCGAGACCATCGGGTTGGTCCCCCAGACCAGCAGGTACTCCGTGTTCTCGATGTCCGGGTACTGGCGCTTTTTCGTGTTCGCGTGGGACCGGACGTTCCCGAGGACCGAGGAGAATCCACAGACACCGGCGTGATGGTGGCTGTTGATCGAGCCCAGCGAGCCCTGGAACATCCGCGCCCGGATCAGGAACCGTCGGAACCCACCGACGTCGACGATCTGGTTGGCCGTGGGTCCGAGTTCCGGGATGTCCGTATCGATCAGTTTGTCCTCGTACTTGGCCTCGAATTCGGCGTCGCTGAGTTGTTCCCTGTCGGCCATGACCTGCTCCTCGGGGACGTAATCCCACATCTCAGCGAGGCCGCGATGGCCGAGGTCCTCGTCGCCGTGGACGATCTCCTGGATCGCCTGGTCCCACGAGATGGTCTTCCAGGTGTCACTACCCCGTTCGCCGACGCGTTTCATCGGTTTCCGGACCCGATAGGAATCGAAGGCCGTCTGGATGCCAGCCTGCCCCTTCAGGCACATGCGACCCGCGTTGAGCGACCAGCGGTCCGTCGAGATGTCGCCGGTCCCCTCCAGGTCGCCAGTGGCGACGGAGGTGAAGTCGCTGTCGTAGGGCACCTGCGCGAAGGGCTGGGTGTTCAAAAACGAGTAGGGGTTGCCGGCGAGTTTCCGAACCAGCGAGGTGTACGTCGAGTTCTCGGATCCGCCGTCGTCCAGTCGGACCTTGATCGGGCAGAACGTATTGCACTGCCCACAGGTCGTGTGAATGACGTCACTCGCGTCGTACTCGTCGTAGTCGGTACCCACGTAGTGCTGGGTCTCGTCCTCGAACAGCGACGAGAAGTCCAGTTCGCCGGCCGCGCCACCGGCGGACAGCGCGGTGAAGCCGCCAGCCGCCTTCACGAATTCGCGCCGTGACACGTTCGGTTCGTCATCGGGTCGGTCGTCTGTGCTCATGAGTTATCCTCCTCAGTTAGCGGGGTCAACGGCAGTACTTCAGCGCCGAGCGTATAGATCAGGAGCCCGACGGCGACGATTCCGAAGCTCGTGGCCCACTCGGTGAGCGACGGCAGATAATCACCGGCTGGGAGTCCCTCCATGACCGGGTTCACCAGCGGTGGGACGACGATGTTGAACCGGACACCGACGATCCCGATGACGACCGAGAGTCCGGCGATCACCATCAACATCGGCCGGCGCCGCCAGGACCGACGGCTCGTCAGGATGAGGGGTACCACCCACCCCAGTCCGACCATCACGATCCAGAACGACCAGGCCATCTTGCCCAGGGCGATCGTGAGCCACGCGCTCAAGTGGGCGCCTTCCAGCGACATCACGCCGATCAGGGCCTCGATCGCGGTGAAGGCCGCATCGATCAGCACGAAGCCGAGCAACAACTGGCCCAGCCGGTCGAGGAGGTCCAAATCGACCGGTTTTCCCTCGAAGAGCTTTCGACGCAACACATAGACGGCCATGACCAGTGCGGTCCCGGAGAGCAGGGCCGAAACGACGAAGATGACCGGGAAGAGGCCACTGTTCCAGTAGGCCCGGGCTTTCACGCCGGCGAAGAGAATCCCCGTCCCGCCGTGGACGAAGAAGATGGCCAGCGGAATCCCGAGGATACCGATGCGTTTGAGCCACGAGCGGTCGGTCTGGATGGCACTCTCACTCAGGCTGGTGCGGCCCAGCGTGAGCAGCCCGGCGATTCGGGCCCGCAGTCCGGACGCGTGATTCGAGACCCGGACCAGATCGGCCCGCATCGAGAAGTATAGTTCGGCAGTCAACACGCCGATGTAGGCCACGTAGGCGTGCACTTCCCAGGACAGTGCCGAGGTGAGCTGCCGCCAGATGAAGGGGAAGTACATCCGCTCCATCCGGCCGAGGTCGATCCAGACGAACAACATCGCGACGACCATGGCGATGATCGCCGCGAACAGCGCGTCGCGATCGATCTTCTCCATCCCCTCCATCTCGAAGACGTTCGCGAGGGTACTCACGAGGAAAGCGCCCGCCGAAAGCCCGATGAAGTAGATGTAGAAGGCCACCCAGGCCCCCCACGGGGTGATCGAGGTGAGATTCGTGGTCGCCATGCCCCCGACGATGCGCTGGTAAGTCGCGTATGCACCGACCAGGAGCGTGAGGACCAGCAGTCCGTACCACGCGATCCGGATCCGATTGTCTTCGAAACCCGGATTGAAGTTCGGAAGTGAGCTTGCAGTCGCCATTGTCACTTGAGGTAGTACACGTTCGGGTCGTTGCCCGTGTGCTCTTTCAGCTGTGTAGCCCGGGTGGAATCGGCCATCCTGGAGACCTCGCTGTCCGGATCGTTCAGGTCTCCGAAGTTCCGGGCGTCGCCGATGCAGGTCTCCACGCAGGCGGGTTCCTCGCCCCGTCCGAGCCGGTGATAGCAGAAGCTACACTTTCGGGCGTTGGCCATCGGTGATTCGCCCTCCTCGCGGGCCCCTCGATCGACGCCGTACTCCGGACTGGTCACTTCGCCGGCGCCCATGACCTCGTCCTCGTAACTCCCACCGAAGTCGAGGTACCGAGCCCCGTACGGGCACGCGATCATACAGTACCGACAGCCGATACAGCGGTCGTAATCGATGTTGACGATCCCGTTCTCCATCTTGTAGGTCGCGCTGACCGGGCAGACCTGGACACAGGAGGGCTTCTCACACTGCATGCAGGGGCGGGGGATGTTCGTCCGGGTCGTGTTGGGAAACTCCCCGTGCTCCTCCTCCATGACGACGTTGTATGTGACCCCGGGCGGGGTGCGGTTCTCCGCCTTGCAGGCCACCGTACACGAATCACAGCCGACACACTTCTGCAGGTCGATCACCATGCCCCATCGAACGTCTCCCTCCTCCGGGGTCTCGATCTGTTCGGCGACTGCGTCCATCGAGTCCACCGAACAGGAGAGCTGGTCAGCCGCCGGCTCGTCGATGGTCTGGCAGCTTCCACCCTTGTCCACGGCCGGGTTCGGGGTCTCAGTATACTCCGCCCCGAACTCGGCTCTGGCCTGCTCGTCGTACGTCGCCCAGAAGGACTCACTCGAAAGTGACCCACTGGAGACTCGTTTGGCGTCCTCGGCCATGGCGAGCCCGAGCTCCGTCGAGTACGCGACCTCGGCCAGTGTCTCCTCGGGGTCCGCCCGCTCGGCCTCTACCATTTCGTCCATCCGGGCCCGATCGAGGTCGGGTACGCCCGGAGCGCCGTCGACGCTCATCGCGACCCTCCCGGCGGTCGCGTGTCGGTTCGACGTGGTTCGGTCAGTGAGTGCATACAGAGCAATCATCGGGATCCAGGCCCCTGAGCGGTCGACCAATATAGATAGGTTCAGCGTGAGGGGTTTCGCTGCCTTAAAAAGAACGGGCCAATAGGTATTGGACCGGAGGCGACGAGCCTATACTCTCGGCGGCTCAAGTCGCGTGCAGTACACGTGTTCCCGCTTGACGGCCTCGTCATCCTGACCTCGATCGGGCTCCGGCTTATCGGACTGGGGTACTCGGTCTACCTGTTGTATCAGGTCGAAGACCGCCGGTTCGGGTTCTTCACGTTAATGTTGGGGCTGATGGCATCACGACAGATCTTGAGCTATCAGACTGGTACCTCCGGCATCGACGAACTGCCAGGATTGGTCGTCAGCGTCCTCGCCGTGCTCACTGTCTACTACCTCTCGGAGTACGTCGAGCAGGAGCAAACGATCAGGGAGACGATCGAAGCGACCAACGACCGCCTCCGGACCTTCGAGAAAGCCATCGAACACGCGGGCCACGCGATTTTCATCACCGAGCCCGACGGCACGGTCACCTACGCGAACCGCGCCGTCGAATCGGTCACCGGGTACACCCGGGGCGAGGTCATCGGACGAGACCCCTCGATGTGGAAGTCGGGCTATCACGATCCAGCCTTCTACCGGGAGATGTGGGAGACGATCGAGGCGGGGTCGATCTGGGAGGGACAGATCGTTAACGAGACCAAATCCGGTGCGGAGGTCTGGGTCGATATGACGATCGCACCCATCGTCGGTGACTCGGGGGCCGTGGAGAAATACGTGGCCGTCGACACCGACATCACCGATCGGCGGGAACGCAAGGAGCAAATTACCGAGCAGAAAGAGCGCCTGGCGACCCTGAACCGGACAAACGAGGTCCTCAGAGACATCAATCGCGAACTGGTAGAGGCCGATAGCCGGGCGGACATCGAGACCGCCGTCGTCGAGCAGTTCGCCAACTCGGACCAGTATGCCTTCGCTTGCCTCTCCGATCAGGCCGTCGACGCCGAGATGATCCGCCCCCGGGCGAAAGCCGGAATCGACGACACAGACATGGAGGAGCTCATCGCGGCCATCAACGACCTCGAGGGCGCTGACCCGCTTCGGACGGCGGCCCGGACCGGAACCGTCCAGATCAGCAGCTGTGCGGACCCCGAGGCCGAGTGGTGTGACCCGTGGCTCGATCGGGGGTACCGGGCGACCGTCGCCATCCCACTCACCTACGGCGACCGCCAGTACGGCGTGCTCTGTATCGGGACCGAGGCGGGAGATGCGTTTGAGGACATCGAAACGGCCGTCTTCGCCGAACTGGGCGAGACGATCGGGTACGCGATCAACGCCGTCGAGAGCAAGGAGGCGCTCCTGACCGACAGTGTGACCGAGATCGAGTTCCAGGTGACCGACCCATCCTACTTCCCAGTGGCCCTGACAGCGGACGGCGGGTCGATGGAACTCACCTGGATGACCCCCGGGACTGGCGACACGCTCGTCCAGTACTTCACGGTCACGGGACTCCAACCCGAAGCGATACGGGAATACGTGGCTGGGACCCCCAGCCTAACGGCCGTCGACATCCTCACCGAGGACGATGCCGAGCTCCAGGTTCGCTTCGAGGTACAGGAGTCCACCCTCGCACGACCGATCGGTGAGGCGGGGGGCGACCTCCGACACATCGAGGCCGCCGACGGTCGCGCCCGGTTGACAGTTCACCTCTCGCCGAACGCGAACGTCCGGGCCGTGATCGAGGGACTCCAGACCGATCATCCGTCGATCGAACTGCGGGCCCGACGCGAGACCGAGCGTCCGGCGCCAACCGCCGAGGAAGTCCGGACGACCATCGAAGAGTCACTGACAGATCGACAGCGGGAGGCGTTGCATACGGCTTTCATCGCTGGGTTCTTCGACTGGCCGCGGGAGAACTCCGGCGAGGAGATCGCCGAGACGATGGCGATCTCCCAATCTACCTTCCTCCAGCATCTGCGGACGGCCCAGAAGAAAGTGTTTGCAGTCCTCTTGCGGGACGAACCGGTCCGTTAGGCCCCACCGAGGACGTCGTCGATATCCTCGTGTTCGTGGATCTCAACGCCCTCGGTCGTGACCTCGGCGATGGTGATACCGTTGCCGCTGGCCGTATCCCGCTCGCTCGCGCTCTGGACGGCACGGGCCGCGATCTCGATACCTTCCTCGTGGGAGAGATCCTCGCGGTACTCCTGTTCGAGCACACCCATCGCGAACTGCATGCCGCTGCCGGTCACGACGTACTCGTCCTCGCTGAGCCCGCCCGCCGGGTCGATGCTGTAGACGTGTGGCCCGGTGTCGTCCACGCCACCGAGGATGGGATTGATCATGAAGAAGGGGCCACCACGCAGGAAATTCGAGGCCAGCGTCGCCAGGGCGTCGATCTTCATCGGCTTGTCCCGGCGTGCCTCATAGAGGTTCGCCTCGGCCCGGATCGAGCGGATGAACGACTGAGCGCCCCCGACGGAGCCGACCATGGTCAGGGCCGCGGTGTCGTGAACCTGCTCGACTTTGGTCACGTTCTTGTTCGAGACGACCCGGCCACCGAGACTCGCCCGCCGGTCGGTCGCGATCACGACCGAATCGGCGGTAGTGACGCCGATCGAGGTCGTCCCGGTCTCGGTGTGTTTGGTGTCTCCACCGGCCGACTCCCATTCGGGCAGCGACCCCAGTTCGGGCTCGTAGGGGTCCTCGACGTTCATTCTTCCTCCGTGACGGCCTCCAGGTGATCGGCGATTTCAGCCTCCGTGAGTCGGCGATAGGCTTCGGTCTCGGTCTCGATAGCGGCCAGCGCCAGTTCGCCGGCCGAAAGCGATTCCTCACGGATGTGGGAGAGTGCGCCCAGGGCCAGTTCGATCCCCTCATCCAGGGTGAGTTCCGGTGTCCAGTGTTCCTCCAGATAGTCCTGGATGTCCGAGCGATCCGCGCCGATGGCGACGGCTTTCCACTCGTTCGGCGTGCCACTGGGATCGGTCTCGAAGAGCCGGGGTTCCCCGTCGGAGACCCCACCGATCAGCAGGGCGGCCCCGAACGGGCGCACGCCGCCCATCTGGGTGTACTGCTGGATGTTGTCGGTCACGGCCTTGGTGAGGACTTCGACGCCGACTGGCTCCTCGTAGCGCAGTTCCTCGACCTGGGCCCGGCGACGGGCGAAGTCGATCAGTCGGCGCGCGTCGGCCACGTGGCCGGCGCTGGCGATGCCGACGTGATCGGCGACTTTGTGGAGTTTCTCGATGGAGTCCGGTTCCATGAGCTCCGAACGCGATCGTTTGTCGACCGCGAGGACCACGCCCTCCGCGGTTCGAACCCCGACAGAGGGAGTGCCCCGTTTGACTGCTTCGCGTGCGTACTCGACCTGGTAGAGCCGTCCGTCCGGGGAGAAGATGGTGATCCCGCGGTCGTAGGCCTGCTGCTGTTGACCCTGCATGTTCGTTCGCCCGAGTGTTACCACGGAGCGGGTAAAGGCCTGCCGGACCCGGAGCTTAGAAGTAGTTGATGCTCTCGGGCAGTTCGGTCTTCATGCCCTTGCGCTCGCGGATCTCGGTGATCTTCTCGGGCTGGAGGTTGTCGACCAGCACCCGGAAGCCGGCGTTCTCGGTGTTCCAGGAGGCACGGCCCTCGGTGGCCGAGCGAATGTCCGAGGAGAAGCCGATCATCTCTTCGACCGGGGCGATGCCCTCGACGACCATCAGGTCGCCTTCCTGATACATGTCATCCACCCGTCCCCGGCGACCCTGAATCTCGCCGGAAGCCGCGCCCATGTGCTCGGAGGGAACGTCGATCCGGACGTCCTGGATCGGTTCGAGCAGGCGGATCTCGGCGTCGATGAGCGCCCGGTGGACGGCCTCGCGCATGGCCGGAATGACCTGGGCGGGACCACGGTGAATGGCGTCCTCGTGGAGCCGCGCGTCGTGGAGTCGGATCAGCGCGCCCTCGACCGGTTCGGCCGCGAGCGGGCCGTCTTCGAGGGCTTCCTCCAGGCCCTCGATGATGAGCTCCATCGTCTCGTTGAGGTGCTGGATCCCCTTCGTGTCGTCGATGAAGACGTTCGTGCCGACGATCTCCTCGACGTTCTGGGAGGTCTCCTTCTCCATGCCCGCCTCCTGGAGGGCCTCACGGCGCTCCTGTTCGGGCATGTCCATCGAGGCCTCGCCGAGCTTGATCGTGTCGATCAGCTCGTCGCTGAGAGGTTCGACCGTGACGTAGAAGCGGTTGTGACGGTTCGGCGAGATGCCCTGGACCTCTTCGGACTCCTGGGTGGGGGCCTCACGGTAGACGACGATCGGTTCGCCCGTGCGAACCGGAATGCCCTGGTTGCGCTCGATGCGCTGGGTGATGACCTCCAGGTGGAGTTCGCCCTGCCCGGAGATCAGGTGCTCGCCGGTGTCCTCGTTGATCTCGACCCCGATGGTCGGGTCCTCCTTGGAGACCTGCTGGAGGACCTTGATCAGCTTGGGGAGGTCGTCCATCTTCTGGGCCTCGATGGACTTCGTGATGACCGGCTCGGAGATGTGCTCGATGGACTCGAACGGCGTCATCTCCACCGAGGAGACCGTCGATCCGGCGATCGCGTCCTTCAGGCCGGTGACCGAAGCGACGTTCCCGGCCGGAACCGAATCGACTTCCTCGCGTTCGCCGCCCATGAAGACCCCGACAGACTGGAGCCGGTTCTTGCCGGCCGTCCCGGAGACGTACAGCTCCTGGCCCTCACGGAGCGTCCCGGAGAAGACCCGCCCCGTGGCGATCTCGCCCGCGTGGGGGTCCATCGAGATGTCCGTGACCATGAAGACGACCTCGCCGTCCTTGTTGACCATCTGCATGTCCTCGGCCAGCTGGGTAGAGTCGTCCCCACGCCAGACGGTCGGAATCCGGTCGGGCTGGGCGTCGACCGGGTTGGGGAAGTGTTCGGCGACCATGTCGAGCACGACGTCGGAGAGCGGGGACTGCTTGTGGAGTTCGGCCCGCTTGTCGTTGCGCTCCATCTCGATGACGTCCCCGAAGTCGATGCCCGTCTCGGCCATCGACGGCGCGCTGATCGCCCAGTTGTAGAGTGCCGAGCCGAAGGCCACGGTGCCGTCCTGGACGCTGACCTTCCAGTTGTCCTCCTCGTAGCGTTCTTCGGCCATCCCGCGGATGAGCTCGTTGACGTCCCGAATGACCTCCTGGAGCCGCTCCTGCATCTCCTCGGGCCCCTCCTGGAGCTCGTTGATCAGGCGGTCGACCTTGTTGATGAAGAGTGCCGGCTTGACGTTCTCCCGCAGGGCCTGGCGGACGACCGTCTCGGTCTGAGGCATGGTACCCTCGACCGCGTCGACCACCACGAGCGCCCCGTCGACCGCGCGCATGGCACGGGTGACGTCGCCCCCGAAGTCGACGTGGCCCGGCGTGTCGATGAGGTTGATCAGGTAGTCCTTGTCCTGGTAGTTGTGTGTCATCGACACGTTCGCCGCGTCGATGGTGATGCCACGCTCCTGCTCGTCCTCCTCGGTGTCCATGGCGAGTTGCTCGCCGGCCAGGTCCTCGGAGATCATCCCGGCCCCAGCGAGGAGGTTGTCAGTCAGCGTGGTCTTTCCGTGATCGATGTGAGCGGCAATAGCGATGTTCCGGATCTGCTCCGGTTGGTCCATGAGCCGCTCACACTGTTCGACGATTTTCTTGCGTCGGCCCATTATTAATCCGTAGTATCAAGAGCAGGTTCAAAAGGGTAGTGTTTCCGATTGCGCGGCGATTCCCGCACAGATGGCATTGTGAGCCACTCACAATGCGAAACGGAGTACAGCGCTGCCGCTCTGCAGCCGGGAGAGAGAAAAGACAGAGAGTCTAGCGGGCCGCCGCCGCGACGCGCTCTTTCTCTTCTTTCTGGTTGACCGCGTAGGTCTGCACATCGCCTTCCGCAGCGCCGATGAGCTGCTGGGCGAGTGCCTCCTCGACGTCGGTCGGGGTCTTGAAGGACGCCCCATAGGTGCCCTCGGCGAGGAACTTCAGTGCCTGGTCGACCCGTCGCTGTGGACCCGTGTCCACGGCCTTGGGGACCGAGATGCCACCGTACTTCAGGCGGACGGTCTCCTCACGCGGGGCCGCGTTCTCGATGGCGCGGACCAGAATCTGCACCGGGCTTTCCTCGGTGCGCTCGTCGATCAGCTCGAAGGCCTCCTCGACGATCTTGAGGGTCTTCTGTTTCTTGCCGGTGTTCTCCTCGGTCTGCATCAGCCGGTTGGCCAGTCGCTCGACCACGGAGATCTCCGACTTCTTGAACTGCTTGGCCGCGTGTCGGCCCATGGTGTGGGCCACAGGAGTCACGCTGATGTACCGGCGAGTGCTCGGGTCCGTGTACTGGATACCGGTCACGTCCCACTTGCCGAAGAGCTCGGCAGAAACGGTCTCTTCTTCCTCCTCGACTTCCGGGTCCGTTTCGGCCTCGGTCTCGGCCTCGGGATCTGCTTCCTCGGACATGTTATCGCACCGGCTTCTCCGCGTTTCCGCGCACCAGTTCGATGAGCGAGACGCCGTTGACTTTCTCGACCTTGTAGTTGACACCGGAGAGGTCGCCCATCGAGCCACCCTTGGCCCCACCGATGCCGGCGATGGTGACCTCGTCGTGCTCGTCGATGAAGGAGATCGCGCCGTCGCCGGGGGCGAAGGCGGTGACCTGCTTGCCGTTTTTGATCAGCTGGACTCGCACGCACTTCCGGATCGCGGAGTTTGGCTGCTTGGCTTCGATGCCGACTTTTTCGAGGACGATGCCACGGGCCTGGGGTGCACCTTCCAGGGGGTCGGACTTGGTGCGAAGGCCTCGCTCCCGCCGCGCGTAATCGGAGTCGGACCACCGGTGGTTCTGGCGGTCCTTCTTGAGTTTGCGGGCGGCGTACTTGCCGTTCGACATACGCTCGGTTAACCCACCCATGTACTTAAACTCGGCCTTTCACACCCACCTTTTTCGCGGGCCTGACGGCCCGCCAAAAAGCTGGACCAAAAAGGAGCGAAACGACAACACAGATTAGTTACTTCAACCAGTCACACCCACCTTTTTCGCGGGCCTGACGGCCCGCCAAAAAGCTGGACCAAACCAGAACCCAAACTCAGGTCAACTGAATGTCGTCCACGTCGAAGTGCCGTTTTGCCAATCGCTTTGCGGCCTCGATGTTGCGCCCCTTCTCGCCAATCGCGATGCCGTGGTCCTCGTGATCAACCTCGGCGTACGCGACCCGGTCGTCGTTCTCCGAAATCGTCACGTTGTACACCGCCGCGGGCGCGAGCGCGTTCGCGACGAACCCCTCGGGGGTGGGGGCGTCCTCGATCAGTTCTACGTCCTCCCCGAGACGGGCCTCCAGTCGTTTGACCCGTTTGCCGTCCGGCCCGATCGCCTGCCCCATCTCGCCGGCGGCCACGACGAAGAGGACCTGCTCGTGGTCCTCGTCGAGCACGCAATCGACGGCCGTCGCCCCGGTCACGTCCTCGAAGAGGACGAGGTACTGCCGTGCCGTATCGGAGAGGCTGACACGCATCTCAGTCCGAGCGACTCGCCCGCATCCGCAGGTCGACGTCGCCAGTCCCGAGTTTTACCGGCTTGCCGACGATGACGTTCTCGATCACGCCGTCCAGATCGTCGACCTCGCCGTGGATGGCCGCATCGAGAAGGTGGTTCACCGTCACCTCGAAGGCGGCCCGCGCAAGCACGCTCTTCTTGTTGCCCGAGATGCCGTGGCGGCCGATCGACTCGATCGTCCCCTCGTTGGTCATGATGTCCGCGACCAGCATGAGGTGGCGGATGTTCACGTCGCCAAGGCCCTGTTCCTCGAGGGTGTCCCGGGTCTCCTCGATGATGGCCTCGCGGGCGGCCTCAACGCCAAGGACCTCGTAGATCTCGTGGATGTTGTTACACGTCGTCCGGGAGGCATCAACACCCTCGATGTCGAGGACGTCCTTGAACGCCGAGCCCTCGGTGTAGAGGACGAACTCCTCGCCCTTTTCGGTCTCCTCCTTCCGGATGACGACCCGGGAGACCTCCTCGATCCCCTTGAACACCACGTCCCGAAGCTGCTCGACGAGCTGGAGGAGTTCGCGGTAGCTCGGCCGCTCGGGACCGAACTCCAGGATCATGCCGTCGCGACGGACCTCCACGCCGAGTTCGCCCCGAATCACGTCGGCGATCTCGGCGGCGACTTCAGCGGTGTCGGGCACCGTGGGCCAGCGCTCTTCGAGTGTGTCCTCGTTGAGGTCGATGCGGACGATCATGTCCGCGACGTTCGTCGAGATGTCCCCCAGCGCGAGGATCTTCGTCGCCTCGATCTGCCAGACCACCTCGTGGGCCCGGTCGCGGTCGGTCGCGTACTCCTCGTCCAGATGGACGGTCATCATCGGGGTATCCGGGGTCTTCCGGGCGTCCACGAGTTCGATCAGTCGTGGCAGGCCCTGCGTGACGTCGATCTCAGCCACGCCCGCGTAGTGGAAGGTGTTCATCGTCATCTGCGTTCCGGGTTCCCCGATCGACTGGGCGGAGACGGTGCCCACCGGATCGAGCGGGTCGACCCGGGTGTCGACGTACTGGGCCTCGACCGCATCGACGATCTGTGCGGCCTCCTCCGTGGAGACGGAGCGTTCCTCGATCGTCTCGTAGACCTCGTCTTTGAGGCGGCGCGTGAGATCCGAATCCTCGACGAGGGCCTCGATGTCGTCTGTAATAGTCGTCATTGTGTCACCTCCCAGCTCTCGCCGTGTTCGGAGAGATTGGTCGTCTCGTCGCGTTCGCCGAGGAAGGCCGCCCGTTCGGCCTCGTCGGCGAACTCGGCTTCGAGCACCTGATCGGCGATGTCGTCCACGTCGATCTCGTGATCGACCGACGAGGAGACCTCGACCGGACTGGTGCCGTCCTCGCCGAACTCGAACTGCACGATCGTGTCACTCGTGTCCCGGACGGTCCCGTCGTACTGGGTCTCCAGTTCGGAGAGGGCGTTGATGAGCCGCCGCTGGAGGTACCCGGACTTCGAGGTCCGGACCGCCGTGTCCACCAGCCCCTCGCGGCCACCCATGGCGTGGAAGAAGAACTCCTTGGGCGTCAGTCCGCCCGTGTAGGAGTTTTCCACGAACCCGTGGGCTTCCGCGGAGAGGTCGTTTGGTTTGAAGTGCGAGAGGGTGCGGTCCTCGTACCCGCGGTTAATGCGCTCGCCCCGAACCGCCTGCTGGCCGACCGCGCCGGCCATCTGGGTCAGGTTGAGCATCGAGCCACGGGCCCCGGACCGGGCCATCACGACTGCCGGATTGACATCCGAGAAGTGCTCCTCGGCGATGTCACCTGCGGAGTCCCGGGCCTTGCCGAGTGTCTGCATGATCTTCATCTCCAGGGTCTCGTCGATGGTTCGACCCGGGAGGCTCTCGAGTTCCCCCCGCTCGTAGGTCTCGATGAGTTCCTGCACGCGGTCGTAGGCGTTCTCGATCGCCTCATCGATCTGGTCCTGAGCGGCCGGCGGAATCGTCTCGTCGTCGATCCCGATGGAGAACCCGAAGTGCATGATCGACCGAACCGCGAGCGCGGAGATCTCGTTGATTAGCTCGCGTGCCCGGGTCTTCCCGTACTGCTTGGCGACGGTGTCGACGACCTCGCCGCCGAACGCACCGACCGCGTCCTCGTCGATCGTTCCGTCGACGAGTTGGCCGTCGTCGACGATAACGGTGTCCCCGGCGGAACTCGTGAACTCCAGGTTGAGCCCCTCCGGCAGCAGTTCGGAGAACAGCTGGCGGCCGGTCCACATGGGCTGACCGCTCTCGTCTTCGGTTGCCGGCTCGGGCAACTGGTCGATGCTGGTCTGGCGGAGCAGGTCCAGTGCCTGGGTCTCGTTGAACGTCGGGTTGGAGTTCGTCAGCAGGTAGGTGCCCGTGATGTGGTCTTGGATGGAGCCGACGATGTTCTCCCCAAACCGCGGGCTGAGCATCTGCTCTTGCACGCGCATGAGGACACGGGCCTCGGCCCGGGCCTCCTCGTTCTGCAGGGCGTGCATGTTCATCTCGTCGCCGTCGAAGTCAGCGTTGTACGGTGGACAGACTGTGGTGTTCAGCCGGAAGGTCTTGTAGGGCATCACCACGACCTCGTGGGCCATGATCGACATCCGGTGCAGCGAGGGCTGCCGGTTGAAGATCACGATGTCGCCG
This sequence comes from Halodesulfurarchaeum formicicum, assembly GCF_001886955.1. Taxonomy (NCBI): domain Archaea; kingdom Methanobacteriati; phylum Methanobacteriota; class Halobacteria; order Halobacteriales; family Halobacteriaceae; genus Halodesulfurarchaeum; species Halodesulfurarchaeum formicicum. The sequence continues at coordinate 1,544,507 of NZ_CP016804.1, forward strand.
TCCACGAGGTGTCGCTGGACCTCCCAGCCGGGTTCGACTCGCTCGGCGAGTTCCTCGGAGACCTTCTCGGTGACCCGAACGCGTCGCCCGTCCGGCCGGGTGACGTAATTCGCGCCGGGATGTTTATCGGGCCCGTTGGAGACGTACTTCCGGGCGCGTTCGAGGTTGTTCTCGTTGACGACCATCGTCTGGGTCATCTCCTTTGCGACCCGGTCGGGCACCCCGACCTCGTTCAGCGAGAGGGTCGGGTCCGGACTGATGACCGTCCGCGAGGAGAAGTTCACGCGCTTCCCGGAGAGAGACCCGCGGAACCGTCCCTCCTTGCCTTTGAGTCGCTGGGAGAGGGTCTTCAGCGGCCGACCCGAGCGGTGTCGGGCCGGCGGCGTCCCGCTGATCTCGTTGTCCATGAACGTGGTGACGTGGTACTGCAGCAGTTCCCAGAGGTCCTCGATGATCAGCTGTGGCGCGCCGGCCTCACGATTCTCCATGAACCGCTGGTTGATCCGGATGATGTCCACGAGCTTGTGGGTCAGGTCGTCTTCGGAGCGCTGGCCGTTGTCGAGGGTGATCGACGGCCTGGCGGTGACCGGCGGCACCGGCAGGACCGTGAGGATCATCCACTCGGGCCGGGAGTGCTCGGGGTCGATCCCCAGCACTTCCAGGTCCTCGTCGGGGATGTCCTCGAACCAGTCCCGGATGTCCGAGGGCATGAGTTTGTTCATGTCCTCGGTCGTCAGATCCGTCGAGAGCGCGCGTTCGAGGGCCTCTCGGTCCTCCTTGCGCGGTCGGAACTCCCCGGAAAGGATCTCGTTGATCCGATCGAGGGCGATGTCGGTCTGGTCAGCCAGGTCCTGCGGGGCGACCGGTTCGGACGCCTCGTCCTCGGGGTCGGGCTGCATCGCCTGAGCCATCCGCTCGGAGTAGTCCTCCGCGAGGACGTCCTGGACCTCATAATAGGTCGTTGGCTTCTCGTGTTTGATGTCGTACTGTTTCTCCCCGCAGTGGGGACAGACGTCGGTCTTCCGGGCCTCCCGGATCGCCGATTTCAGCACGTCTGAAACGTCCTGATCGAGGCTCCGCACCCGTTCGAGGTCGTCCTGGAACTCGGCCCGGGACTCCTCGTCGAGGAGCAGGCGGGAGCACTCCCGACAGGTCCCCCGCAGGAGCCGGCGGATGAGCTTCGCGAACCCGACGTGGATCACGGGGGCCGCAAGCTCGATATGACCGAAGTGGCCGTTGCAGGAGCCCGAACGCTGCCCGCAGGTCTTACACTCCAGCCCGGGGTCGATCACGCCAAGTCGGGGGTCCATCAGTCCCATGTCGATGGGGAACCCGTCGTCGTCGTAGGTGTCGGCCGTGATGACCTTCGTGGCGCTCATGTCGCGATACTCCTCGGGGTTCATCAGCCCGAAGCTGATCTTCCCGATCGACTTGGGGCTCTGTCCAGATGACATTTATACGGCGTCCTCCAGTTCGAGTCGGGGAGCGATTCCAAGGGCCTTCATCTCGTCGAGCAGGAGCTTGAAGGCGTAGCTCATCTCGATCTCGTGGACGTCGGTCTCCTCCCCACAGTTCGGGCAGTACACCCGTCGTTCGTTCGCGTTCTCCACTGCGGTCATGCCACAGTTGCCACAGACGTGGATGTACTCCTTGTCCGAGGAGTCCACCAGGCGCTCTTTGAGCACCATGGCCGCACCGTGACCGATGACGGTGTCACGCTCCATCTCACCCAGGCGAAGGCCACCCTCGCGGGCACGCCCCTCCGTGGGCTGGCGAGTCAGGACCTGCACCGGTCCCTTCGACCGGGCGTGGATCTTGTTCGACACCATGTGGTAGAGTTTGTGATAGAAAATGGTGCCGACGAAGATCTCGGCCTCGATCTTCTCGCCGGTGACACCGGAGTACATGACCTCCTTCCCGGAGGACTTGAATCCGTGTTCCACCAGGCTGTCGCGAAGTTCCTCCTCGTCCTCGCCCGTAAAGGGCGTTCCGTCGACGCTTCGGCCCTCGAGGGACCCGGCTTTCCCGCCGAGCATCTCCAGCACGTGGCCGACCGTCATCCGTGACGGCAGGGCGTGTGGGTTCAGGACCAGGTCGGGAACGACACCCTGTTCGGTGAAGGGCATGTCCTCCTGGGGCGCAAGGTGGCCCACCACGCCCTTCTGGCCGTGTCGCGACGCGAACTTGTCCCCAAGTTCGGGGATTCGCTCGTCACGCACGGAGACTTTCGCGAGCTTCGAGCCGTCTTCGCCCTCCATCAGCGTGACCGTGTCCACGACCCCGTCCTCCCCGGACCGCATGGTGACCGAGGTCTCCCGGCGCTTCTGCGGGCTGAGTCCGCCCATGTCGTCCGGCTCTTCGAGGAAGCGTGGTGGAGAGGTCTTTCCAAGCAGCACGGAACTCTCGTCGACGACGGTCTCGGGATTCACGAGACCGTCCTCGTCCAGATGCGTGTAGGCGTCCTCGCCGCGAGAGCCACGGACGTCCGTGTCCGGGATCTCGAAGCGGTCCTCCTGGCCGCCTGGGTAGCGCCGTTCCTCGCCCTCGTAGGTGCGGAAGAAATGAGAGCGGGCGAGGCCGCGCTCGACGGAGCCTTTGTTCATGACCAGGGCGTCCTCGATGTTGAACCCCTCGTAGGACATGACCGCGACGACGAAGTTCTGACCGGCCGGCCGTTCGTCGTACCCGATCTGCTCGGTGGTCTGAGTATTGACCATCGCCTTCTGGGGGTAGTGCATAAGGTGCTGGCGGGTGTCCGGGCGAATCCGGTAGTTCGCCGCCGGCAGCCCCAGGGACTGTTTCATCATCCCTGCACCCATCGTAATGCGCGGCGAGGCGTTGTGCTCGGGGTACGGAACCATCCCGGCCCCGATACCGAAGATGAGCTGTGGGTCCAGTTCCAGATGTGTGTGATCCTCGGTGAGTTCGTCCTCGTCGACCGCGACGAGGATGTCTTCCTCCTCCTCGGCGTCGATGTACTCGATCTTGCCGGCCTCGACGAGGTCCTCGAACTCCAGGTCCCCGTTCTGCACGGCCTCGACGTCGGCTTCGGTCACCAGCGAGTCGCCGTCCTCGACGACCAGAAGCGGGCGACGGGCCCGGCCGGCGTCGGCGTTGACGATGACCTCGTCGGTCCGTTCGCTAACCGAGACGTTGACCATCTCGCTTACGTCCCCGCGGCGTCGTGCCTCTCGAATCTGTGCTGCGAGCCCCTCGGGGTCCGGATGGGTCCCCACGAGGCTCCCGTTGACATAGACTTTCGCGTCTCGTCCCTGACTCATATTAATCGTCTGCCGGTGTGTGTTCGGTAGTGATCTCCGGGATGCCCTCGACGCCCATCGAGGCGAGTTCGGCCTTGAGTTCCCGTTCGTCCTCGACGTGCTGGGAGAGTTCCATCGCCTGGGCGAAGTTCTTCACGAGCCCACAGTTCGGACCCTCCGGGGTCTCGGAGGGGCAGATCCGCCCCCACTGAGTGGCGTGCAGGTCACGGGCTTCGAAGTGCGGCTGGCTCCGGGAGAGCGGGCTCCGGAGCCGGCGAAGGTGTGAGAGAACCCCCATGTAGTCGGTGCGGTCGACCAGCTGGGAGACGCCGGATCGGCCGCCGACCCAGTTCCCCGTCGCGATCGGGTGCTCGAGGCGTTCGGTGAGCACGTCGGATCGGACCACGGTGGTGACCGTGAGCTGTCGGTTGCGCATGTTGGCCCGCTCGAGCTGGTATTTCACGTCGCGAGCGAGCTTGTTGAGCGCCGTCCGGAAGAGGTCGGTCATCAGATCGCCCGAGACCTTCAGGCGCTTGTTGGCGTAGTGGTCCTTGTCGTCGGACTGCCGGCGGTGTAAGGCCAGCTCGAAGGCCGCCTCGGCCATCCGGCAGAGATAGTAGGCCTTGTTGATCCGCACGTCCTCCTCCTCGACCTCGTCCTCGTGGAGATGTGGGAGCAGGTAGCGGTCGATCACGTAGTTCGCGCGTTTGAGCTGGTAGTTCTTCCCCTGGCCGGAGGCCACGCGCTTGCCCAGTTCCTCGATGGCTTCCTCCTGGGTCTGGACGCTGGCTTCCTCCAAATTCTCCAGCATGAACTTCACGATCTCCGGGTCGTCGGAGACCCGATGAACGATCTCCTCGTCGGACTCCAGGCCGAGGGCCCGGACCAGCGTGACGAAGTCGATCGAACCCGAGATGCTCGGGAAGGAGACCTCAAGCAGGCCCTCGCGATTCCGCTCGACGAGCACCAGCGCCCGATACCCGCGGCGCTGGGAGAAGGTCTTTGCGACCTGGATCTCGTCGCCGTACTTGGTGTCGTACTCCGCGAGGATCTTGTTCGGCGCGAGGTCCTCGCTTGTCATCAGGACTCGCTCGGAGCCGTTGATGATGAAGTACCCACCGGGGTCGGCGGGGTCCTCGCCGATCTCGATGAGTTCCTCGTCGTCGAAGCCGGCGATGTTGCACTTCTGGGAGCCGACCATGATCGGCATGCGGCCGACCTTGGTCTCGGTGGTGTCGAGCACTTCGATGGGTTCCTCCTCGCCACCGCGTTTGATCGTCATCTCCATGAAGACCGGCGCGGCGTAGGTGATGTTGCGCAGGCGGGCCTCCTGGGGGTAGAGGAGTTCTTCGGAGCCGTCGGCCTCGCGGACGCGGGGCGTGACCACGCGCACGTCGCCGAGTTCGACCCAGACCGGTTCTTCGTCTTCCTTGTCACCGATTTCGGTCTCGATGCGTTCTTTCTCGGTGACGACCTCCTGCATGCCGCGTTCGAGGAACGCGTTAAAGGAGCGGAAGTGGTGGTCGGCGAGTCGTTCCTTCGAGAAGTACGACCGGGACAGTTTGCGTCGTTGTTCCGTTTGCATTATTCGATTACCAGTCGATACACGGTGGCCGTGTCAGTCGTTCGGGATTCACGGGTGATCTGGATGACATCCCCCTCTTCGGCCGTCTCCGGCAGGGCCGGATCGCTGGCCTTGATCTTGGGGAGGTCGGTCCGCTTGATCCCGTACTCTTCGAGAACGCCCTCGAGGGCCGCATCGTCGAGGACGGTATGCTCCGGTACGAGTTCGTGTTGGCTTACATCTACCATGGATGCACCTGGCTGTGGGGAGAACTGCTCACGAGATACTACAGATTATTAAAGGAAGCGAACGGATAAGTCTTGTCAACTCAACCGGCCTTGCTATTTCGGACCACGAGTTGGTACTTGTAACCACAGGGCCTTCCTTTGGAAAGCCTTATACACATCACCCAGTTATCGAGGAGTGAAGCCCGGATGGTGTAGTGGCCCATCATACGACCCTGTCACGGTCGTGACGCGGGTTCAAATCCCGCTCCGGGCGCTTCTCTTCGACATTCACCGTCGAGCAACCAGCTTTGCTGTGTTGCGAGACGTGAATTCGCGGTGGTGAACGACCGGCGGGATTTGAATCAAGCAAACGCGAACGGTAGTGAGCGTTTGCGTCGGGTTCAAATCCCGCTCCGGGCGTTCTCAGTAACTCACGCCGTTGAGCAACCAGCTTTGCTGTGTTGCGAAACGCGTGATTGCGGTTGTGAACCCCGTCGGGATTTGAACGAGAGAAACGCGAGCGCAGCGAGCGTTTCGCGTTGTTCAAGTCCCGCTCCATTTCTGCAGATGAGCACGGCGAGTGCCTTGGGGATGGTTCACGCGCTAATCCTCCGTGTGGTCCTGGTCAGTCAGGCCGTGGACTAACGAGTCGATCAACACGTTGCGGGCCGATTCGTACTCCTCGATGGAACTCAACGTCTCGAACTGCTCGCGGAGACGAACCGTCTGGGAGAGCAACCGCAAGAGGTCGACGACGGCCACCGGATCGTCGAGCTGGAATCGCGGGTTGCGCGTCCAGCGTTCGGCCAGGGTGACAAGCGTATCCCGCCCCTCCTTGAAGTTGCCCAGCTGTTGCTCCGGCGGGAGGTTCCGGAGTAGCTGTTGGCGCTCGTTCTCGACGACTGCCCGATAGAACAATGGATTGGTCTCCAGTTCCTCGAACAGGGCTTCGAGACCCAGCCGGACCTCGGATCGAATATCCGGTGCAGAGTCGAGTTTTCCCTCGTAGGACTGGGCGATCCGCTCGACTTCGTGGTCCAGAACGGTGAGATACAGGGTCCCCTTCGAATCGAAGAACTGATAGAACGTACTGGTCCCGATACCGACTTCGTCGGTCAAGTCCCGGACGCGGGTTCGCTCGAGGCCAATCGCCGTGAACAACTCTTTCCCCGCCTCGATGAGTTCAGCACGAATCCGCTCCCGCTCATCTTCGGAGAATCCCTTCATCGTCGTTCACCCGGAGTGATTGCCACGTGTGTTTCGGTCATACTGGACTTGCTACGAACTTGTGAACAAAAACATTTTGTATTTTTGAATTCCTATTTCGAGCCATGAACCGGCAAACGACTGGTCGCACCCGCCTCGCAGTGCAGCGACGGTTGGATCGAGATAGATCAGGCGCCCCAATCGAGGTGACACCAGGCCGATGAGTTCCCGCCAGTCGGGGCTCGCGTTGCTACTGTCGGTCCTGCTGATCGCCTCGGGAACGGTCGCGATGGCCGGGGTCGGCGCCGCTCAGACGGCAACGGCTGCCGGGACCGCCCAGGGGGAACCGGATCTCGACGTCCACCTGCCCCAGGACACCGTCATGCCCGGCGAGCGGTCCCAGATCGACCTCCAGATATCCAACGACGGAGAGATGGAATGGGGAACCGCGGAGTACCAGGAGATAGTAACCTCGGCCCGAAACGTTCGGGTCGACATGGAGGCCGAGGGCCCGCTCGAGGTGCAGGGCGGTGAAATGGCCGTTGGAACGATTACGACGAACAAACCACGTGACGTGCCACTAACCCTCAAGGTGCCCGAAGGGACGGAGCCAGGAACCTACGAGATCGATGTCGATCTCGAATACTCCTACACTGATATTGTCTGGATCGGCAGTACACGGGTCGATGAAGACACCGAACAGGTCACCCGAACCGTCGAAGTCGAGGTCGACGACGCGCCACGCTTCTCGATCGAGAACGCCACCACCGACGTTCGGATCGGCGACCGGGGGTCGATGGCCGTAACGCTTGCTAATACGGGATCACAGACGGCCGAGGACGTTCGGCTGGCACTGGAATCCGCAAGTGGGAAGTTCCTGTTCGGACAGGCCCAGGCCGACACGAGCCGTGTCGATACACTCAAGCCAGGCGAGAACGCGACCCTCGAGTACGACGTGACCGTCCCGCCGGAGACGAGCCTTCGAGAGTTCTCGCTCGCTGGGACGGTCCAGTACACGGATCCGGACGGATTGCCCGGGGTCCACGAAGGATTATCCGTGGGTGTGAAACCGCTCCCCGAACAGACCTTCGATGTCGAAACCACCGAGTCGACACTTCGGATCGGTGAGGAGGGCGAACTTCGAGGAACCGTGACCAACACGGGTCCGGAACCGGTCCAGGATGTCGTCGTCCAGTACGCCGAGGAGTCGACCACCTCGATCATCCCCGTCGAGACCAAGATTGCAGTTGGTGATCTCGAACCTGGAGCGTCTACTGACTTCGTCCTGCCCCTCGAGGTCACCACGAGCGGGAAGGCAATCACCCACTCCCTGAACCTCGCGGTCACGTACCGCAACGCGGACAACGAAAAACGGGCCTACAAGGACGTGAACGCAGCAGCTGCTGTCGACGAGCGCCGCGACCAGTTCGATGTCGTGGTCGAAGACGAAACCATCCAGGCCGGGGAAGAGCGCACCATCGAGGCGACGGTCACCAACCAACTCGACGAGGAGGTCACCAACGTCGACGTGAAACTCTTCGTGGACGATCCACTCGATAGCGCAGACGACGAGGGATACATCGGCTCGCTCTCGCCCGGAGCGTCACGCACTGTCACCCTCGAATTGAGCGCCACGGGCGAGGCGGTTCCGAAGGTCCATCCGGCTGACTTCCACGTCAAGTACGAGGATGCGGACGGCACTTCGAAGATCTCAAATACCGTGACCGTCCCGATCACTGTCACGACGGCCGAGGACACGGGGATCGGGTGGATGCAGATCGCTCTCGTCGGCCTGCTCCTCGTGCTCGTGATCGGGGGCCTCTGGTACTGGAGGGGGTGACCGATGGCGGCCAGCGAGCGGATCGACTCGGCGGTGCAAACGGTCGTCGACACCGTCGTCGACCGACCGGGAGCCGTTATTGCCGGGTTTCTGCTGGTGACCGCCGTCTTCAGTCTCGGGATGGGACAGGTGACGATGGGCGGCTCCGATCAACTCGACTCGTTCACCGAAGGGGTGCCCGAACAGGAGGCCCTCGATAGCATCGAGGCCGAGTTCCAGGGGCCATTCGAGACCGACTCGGAGTCCACCCAGTTGGTACAGAAAGGGGACAACGTCCTTTCACGGTCTTCCACCCAGGAAATGTTGCTCCTGCTGGAAACGATCGACCAGCGGGAGGACCTGTACATGGACGCTGCACAGGGCCCCGCTACCGCCATCGCCCAGGCGATCGATCCGAGCGCGGAGACACCCGCCGAGCAGCGACGAGCCATCGAGCGAGCCAGCGAGACACAGTACGAACAGGCCGTCAAGGCGGTCGTCGAACAGCCCACCATCGAGCGAACACTGAGCACGGATCTCAACCCCCGTGAGGGGACCGCTTCCGCGGCGATAACCGTCATCACCCACACGCCACCCGAACGGGCCGACGAGATCCAGTCCATTCAGACGTCGATCCAGTCGATGGCCCAGGACAGCAGCGCGACGATCTTCGTCATCGGTGACGGGCTCATCGAGTCCGAGATGAACAACGTCATCAACGACTCGCTTGCGATCGTGATGCCGATCGTCGTGTTGCTCATCCTCGGCTTTCTCGCGGTCGCCTACCGCGACCCGATCGACATGGTACTCGGGTTGATCGCCCTCGGGATGACCATCGTCTGGACGTTTGGCTTCCTCGGGTTCGCAGACGTGCCATTCGACCTGACGATGATCACGGTCCCGGTGCTGCTACTCGCCGTGGGAGTGGATTTCGGCATCCACATCATCAACCGCTATCGCGAGGAAACCGCGATCGGGCGGGACCATCTTCCATCGATGCGGGTCGCACTGGGACAGCTCCTCGTCGCCTTTGTCATCGTCGCCGTGACGACCCTCTTCGGATTCGGGGCCAACATGTCCTCGGACCTGGTCCCGATCCAGCGGATGGGATTTGCGGCCGGCGTCGGGATCCTGTTCACCTTCTTCATCTTCGGGGTGTTCCTCCCGGCCGCCAAGATCGAGTCGGATCGGCTCCGGGAGCGATTCGATTTCCCGGAGTTCGACAACACCCCCATCAGCAGTGACGAGTCGGCGCTGGGGCGTATTCTCGCCGTCCCGGCACGGATCAGCAACCGGGCCCCGGTGGCGGTGGTCCTCGTGATCCTGCTTTTGACCGCCGGGGCCACCGCCTACGGGGCTGGCGTCGACAACACCTTCGAGACCGAGGACTTCCTCCCGCCGGAAGACCAGCCGGACTACGTCGAGAACCTCCCCGCCGGACTCGCCCCCAGCGAGTACACGATGACCGAGACCACGAACCTCATCGAGGATCGCTTTGCGACCGCGGAGAGCGAATCGGTGATGGTGTACGTCGAAGGGCCACTCGACGCGGACTACGCCCTCGAAGCGCTGGTCGAACCCAACGCGGACCCACCGGACGCCTTCGCGGTCGGCCCCAACGGGGAGGCAGACAGCCGGAGCATCGTGACCGTCATCCAATCCTACGCCCAGGCCAATCCGGCGTTTGCCAAACTCGTGGCCCGCAACGACATCGACGGGAACGGCGTGCCGGATCGAAACCTCGAACGGATCTACGACGAACTCGAGGACTCGCCATACAGCGATCGCGCGTCGGAGTACCTGACCGAGGACCGGCGCGGTGCCACCATCTCGTATGCGGTCGATGCCGACGCGACCCAGAACGAGATCGAAACGGACGGGACGCAACTCGCCGATGACTTCCGGTTCTCGGCGACGGCCACGGGCGACACCATCGTCTTCGGGGCGATCGCGGACATCGTCTTCGAGTCCTCCATCCAGAGTCTCATCCTGGCGATCGTCCTCTCCGGGGCCTTCCTGATCGTCGTGTACTGGCTGCTCGAAGGGCGGCCGATGCTCGGGGTCATCAACGTCTTCCCGATCGTCGTGGCCGTCGTGGTGTTGCTGGCCACGATGCGGGCCCTGGACATGGCGCTGAACGCCGTCACCGCGACGATCCTCTCGATCGCGATGGGGGTCGGAATCGCCTATTCGGTGCACGTGATCCATCGCTACGTGGACGAGGTCGGCGACGGAACCGACACGCAGGAGGCACTGCTGACCACGCTCACCGGGACCGGCGGCGCACTCGCGGGGAGCATGGCGACGACCTCGCTCGGGACGGGCGCACTCGCGTTCGCGATCTCGCCCGTGCTGGGTGACTTCGGCTTCCTGATGGCCCTGAGCGTGTTCTACTCCTTTGCGGCCTCGGTGATCGTCCTGCCGCCGGCCGTGCAGGCCTACGCTCGCTGGGACGGCTACGCGGTCTAGCTCCCTGGGGCGTTCGCGGCTGGTGGGCTTTTCTGTCGGACGTGAATTGGTACGAGATCCTGGCTCGCATGGCCGAGCCCGTCCCATTACGAGTTGGGTTCGTGTCTACAAGCCGCGGCCTCGTTGCTGTGGGTTCGATCAAACGCGTTGCAGTGTGGTCGGTCACGGTCGTACTCTTGGGAGGGGTGGTCGCGAGTAGCCCGTCTTTGTTGGGGGCTTCGGAGTTCGATTGGCTTCACGAGAGAGAGCTCCCACCAAACTCACGACGACGGTGCACGTCTCGTGATTCGATCGCTTGGTTTCGAGGCCTCCGGACGGCGAGAAGAAATGTGCTGGGGGGTAGCCGGTTGTTCATGGGGGTTCGCGATCAATGGAGACGGCAGGCAAAGCCCACCACCGATTCGTCACGGAGCGATCCGGTTGTGTTTCATCGCGCTACCCATTCGGAATTGACCGACTGCTTCGTATTCGTGATCAGTACCGCAGACGCTCGCGGGGTAGCGCTGGCCCAGCAGCCCGAGTTGATAGCGAGGAACGCAGTCAAATCATCGGGTGCCACAGCTGTCGCTGATCGGGCGTGAAAAATGAAAAGTTGGGTAGGGGTAATTCGACCCCCAGGGTTGGAGGTCGAAGTGACCGGTAACGCCGGTCAGTCGTTTTTACTTACTTAGTTGCGGCGGAGCGCGAGGAGCGCAGCGCCGAGCAGTGCGACGAGAGCCAGGCCCATGGTGAAGCCGGGCGTCTCAGTCGGGGTTTCCGTGGGGGCTTCGGTCGTCGTGTCGGCCGGAGCCTCCGTGGTCGTGTCGGCGGGTTCCTCAGTCGTGGTCGTCGTGTCGGCCGGCTCCTCAGTCGTGGTGTCGGCCGGTTCCTCAGTCGTGGTGTCGGCCGGCTGCGCCTCCTGGACGAGACCATCAGCGGCGAAGTTGTCGCCGTCGTCATCGTTCAGCAGGTCACCGCGGAGCGAAGCTTCGAATTCGTCGCCATCAGACTGCTCGCTGAAGTCGAACGTGCCAGCGAAGCTGCCGTCCTCCGCGACGACGAGTTCGGTCTTCTCTTCGACGAAGCGAGCGTCACCCGTGCCGGAGGCACGGATTGTCACTTCACTACCCGGCGCGATGTTGGTAGTTCCGGTGATCTCCTGCTCCTCTGCAGCTTCCACGACAATGTAATCCGTACCCTCGACATCCGTCAGGTCAAAGGACGCCGTGATGTCCTCGAACGTGACCGAGGCCGTAACCGTCTCGTACTCGTCTTCGAGGGAGTCCTCGTCACCGTCGTACGTGTCAGGACCACTGTAGTCTGCAGCGTACTGCAGGAGCCAGTCATCCTGAACGTCGAAGCTGACTTCGTACTCTTCCTCGTCCTCGAGAGTGCTCAGATGATCTGCGTTATCGCTGTCCGCAAGGTCCACCTGATTGACCAGGACGTAGTAGTTGTCACCGCTCTCGTCATAGAAGACCGTAAGGTCCTCTTTGTCGAGGTCTGCGAGGTTCAGAGTCTCAGCATCCCGGTTCGCACCCGGTGCTGCCTGCTCAAACGTAATGTTGAACGTTTCGTTCTCTGCTCCCTGCAGCGCAGTGTAGAACTCATCCGTAACAACTCCATCCTCGAAGGACGAGTCAAGCATGAAGCCGTTCAGACCGCTTGCGCTGATTTCGAGGACGACTTCGTCATCCATCGCGACCGTCTCGGTCTGAGTCAGCTGACCGTCTTCGACCGCAGTGGTAACGTCATCGATCGTCTCAATGTCACCAGCGTTGCTGCTGGACGCAGTCCACACATTCATCGAATCCGTCGAGCGCTCTTCGATCCAGAGCGTCCCCACGTTATCGGACTGGTCAATTGTGTTCGCACCGTTCGTGCCAGATTCACCAGACTTGACGCTCAGCTGGTAGTCACCGGTGTCCAGCACATCAGCGAACTTGTCGTCATCGCCGGCGACAATTTCGCTTTCGTCCGTAATTTCAGCGTCCGTGTCGTCGTCCGCAATCCAGACAGCGTCACCGATCGTGTCGTTGCCTGCCTCCATCGTGTTGAAGGCCACGGTCACGAGGTCTTCGCCACCGCTGTCGATCGAGATGTTTGCCTGGTAGTTATTGTCTGAGACATCACCGATGACCAGTTGACCCGTCTCCGTGTCCTGGAATGTGACCGGGATGTATGCAACGTCACCCTGCTGCTGAGTGACCGAAGTCTCGTCGAGGCCAAGTTCGCCAGTTGCCTCCTCCTCAACATCAATCGATGCGGAAGCAGAGGCGGTGCTGTCGACAACCTCGAAGTTGAACGAGTAGCTACCGGTGCTGATACCGTCGAAGTCTGCGCTAATTTCACCGTCTGCGTCCTCGATCACGATCTCATCGTCATCCTCGGACGCATAGGGGGAGCTAGTGTCTTCAGTGAAGATGTCAGTCAGATCCTCGTGGTCGAGGTTATCTGCCGACACAATCACATTGTAGTCGTTCCGGAGCGAAGATGAGAGTTCAACGAAGGTCTCCGTATCGTCGCCCTCGTTTTCGATGCTCTCCTCGTCCCACTCGGCATCAAGGTCCTGTTGGACCAGCTCGAACCGCACGTCATCAGAGCCGATTTCGGTACCGCTCGCGTTGTCCGTGATGACGTACTGGCCAGCTGCCAGGTCAGAAGTATCAACGGAAGTCTGATCGCTAAAGACTGTGAGAACCTGTTCAAGATTGCCGACCTCTCCGTCATCAACACTACGAAGTTCAGTGTCCGCAGCGACAAGGTTGTTAGTGGCGGCACTCAGGTACTGACCAAGGTACTGGGTTCCCTGGGCACTGTCGTCTGCGACGGTGAAGTCAAGCTCCAGGTCGCTCACATCGTACGCATCGTTCGTGAGCGTATACGTCGCGTCACCGTGCTCGGCGTCCGAGACACCAAGGCCGGTTAGAGTGACGTCAACCTGAAGTTCATCGCCATCTTCGTAGTTCGAGGCGTTGAGGCTATTTTCAGTAATCGTAATGTTGACAGCGTTCACGTCGTCTGCCCCGTAATCATTGACAACTTCCGCGTTGATTGCGGAAACTTCGTTTCCAGATGCGTTTGTCAATGTTGCAGAAGCAGTAGCGCCGTCGAAGCTGATGCCATTGGTTTCAGTGAATGAAATGTTGACAACGTTACCGCCATCAGCTACTATATCTGTGCCATTCGTCACATTAAATGTGACATTTTGGCTTGCTGTGCCATCCGTGACGGTGACAACTTCTGCGCCGCCATTGTCACCTTGAACTGCCGCAGCCGCTCCACCTGCAAACGCGATACTGCCCACCGTAATGGAGAGCACCATCAGCGCCGCAAGGAAGAGGGCGCGGAGTTTTCCGTTATTGCTTGTCATGATTATCGTTCGTGCTGACTGATTTCCCGTCTGCATGTTTCCATGCGAACGGCTCCCGGTCAGCTGTGGGAGTGGGTAGGGGTAATCGAACAAAGGCAAGACTGCTATAAATGCTTTGTGTGGCCGTCTCGGTCTGGCAACGGTTCACACGGACCGCTGCGGGCCTGTCGCGGGCGTCTGGAGCCAGGCGGGTGAGAGTGATGGAAAACGAGTTCGTTACCCCAACTCGAAACCCCGACTCGTGGAACTCAACTATTTCATTCCCATCCAAAGATAATTAGTCTCGGGCGACCAATATCAAATCGGATCCGACATGGTGAGCATGAAAGAAGTCACGGGCGCGCGCGAGACATCTGGTTCCCCGCCAGGCAGCGAGGAGTGGACGGCCCAGACCAAGGCGATCGATCGTGTGATCGAAATCGCACTCACGCTCGATCAGCCCCGAACTGCGGCGTGGGTGGCCGAGGAAGCGGCCGTCGCGGAACAGACCGCTCGTGACCACCTCGCCAGCCTGACCACCCTGGGAGTTGTCGCGACGACTGAAGCCCGCGGCGTCACGAAGTACCAACTCGATCGCGCATACCGACGGTTCACGGCGGTCGCCCAGTACGTCGAACAGTTCGATCGGGACACGCTCATGGATCGGATCGCGACGACCCAGGACCAGATCGCGACGACCAAAACCCGCTATGGGGTCGAAACGCCGGCCGAACTGCGGCTGCGGGCAACCGAGGCAGACACCAGCGGTGAGACGGTCCGCGAGTACAAGCAAGCGGCCGCCGAGTGGGAGACCCTGGTCCACCGACTCGACGTCCTCGAAGAGGCCCTGGAGCGCTACGACGAGTTCAGCCGAGAACGGGCGATAGCGTAATGCCGGCCCCACCGACACCCGGCCGGAATCCCTTCGACCATCCAATCGGGGGGACCCGCGAGCGGGCACTGACCGCGATGGCGACCAACCTGCGAAAGATCCCAGGGACCACGAACGTTCGATTCGAGTCAAGCACAACCGGTGTCGACGAAGAACTCGTGGGTGAACTGGATCCGAACATCTACGGGGACGGAATCCTCGATGTCGCTGCTGCCACCGTGACGCTGAACTGGTGGCCCCAGCCCGACAGTGATGCATACTGGTATCGAATTCACTACCACGATAGCTCGGGATTCGATTGTGGGTGGCATCGTCACGAAAACGACCACGTCGACGGCCTGGACCACTACCAGGAGCGGGACTCACCTGACGAGGACTACGTTTACTACCCCTTCGAACCCGAATACACGAACCCGATCGGCCTCGTCTGGGAGATCGTTGACGGCCGATTGAGCACGCGACTCGAAATGCGCTACGGTGAGGGCTGAGTGCGGTGTCGGTGCGCACAATCGCGGTGTCATCCCAGGTCCCACCACACCGCGCTCTTGCAGTCGTTCCAGGTTTGTGGGAAAACCCATCGAACATTAAGGAAACGGAAATGAAGATTGGGTGATGGCAAACGACGTCGCGGGAGCGACCCGGGCCCAGGGTGATCGCAGCACCCAGCGGCTCTTCGTCGAACTCGACGTCGAACTCGCCGACACACACCCCTGTCCGCTCTGCCGGTTCGAGGAGTCCATCGTCGACGTGCGCCACCAGGTCGGCCAGAAGCGCTGTCACCTGGACGCGAAGATGACCGACTCCTACTGTTCCTGTCCCCACGAGTGCACCACGGTCGAACACATCGAAACACAGATCCAACCCGACTGTGCCTGCCCGGTCTTCGTGAAGTACGGCTGTGTCCCCCAGGTCACCGAGAGCGACGGCTCGACGGTCCTCATGAAGACCTACCTCACCGATCGCGAGCGACTCAGCGACCTGATCGGGGACCTCCGGGCGGCCGTCGAGAGCGTCTCGGTCCGACGACTCAAGCGCGTTGACACCCAGGACGAGCGGGACCGCCAGAAGTTCGTCACCCTCGATCTCTACGAACTCACCCAGAAACAGCGCCAGGCGATCACCGCGGCAGTCGCGGCGGGTTACTACGAGACCCCCCGGGAGGTCTCGCTGGGCGAGTTGGCCGACCGCCTGGACATCTCGAAGTCGGCACTCAGCCAGCGGCTGAAAGCCGCCGAATCCAAGCTTGTGACCGGGGCCTTTTCCAGGGCCTCCGCGGGTCAGTAGCCCCCAATTCCATGGTTGTAGAAATCGGAAACCCACTTAAATAACTGGATAGTGTAGACATATTTGACAGGTCCCACGGTATTCACAACCCTCTGCAAATATGTCCTCCCAACACACCCACACCGCGGTTTCCGGCGAATCGTCGACCGGTCCGCCACTCGTCGCCACCCTGGCCATCGAACCCGAACAGGAGATGGAGTGCCCGCTATTCGAGGGGACCGAGGAGGTCGACTCCCTCGAACAGAACCTCACCTTCGAATCGGACTGCTCGGAGAACTCGTGTCAGGGGACCCACGACCACGGGACCTGCAACACCGCCATGGCCGCGGACGGGAACGAGGGTGAGAGCCAGTTCATGCGCGCGGCGATCACCCCCGGCTGTTTCTGTCTCCAGTTCCACCAGGTCGACTGCATCCCGACCTTCGAGCGGACCAACCGGCAGAAGGTCATCGTCACCGTCCAGATTCCGGACCGGGAGACGCTTCGAGATCTCATCAGTCGGCTCCGGGCCACCGGCTCCACGGTGAGTGTCAACAGCATCACCCAGTCCGCCCCCGACTCGGGCGGCTCGATCCGGATCGACACCTCCGAGATCACCGAGAAGCAACTCGAAGCCCTGGAGGTCGCCGTGGAGACTGGGTACTACGACTCCCCGCGCCAGGCCGACCTGGAGGTGCTGGCCGACCGACTGGACGTCTCGAAGTCGGCGATCTCTCAGCGGCTCAAGGCCGTCGAATCCCGGCTGGCCCGCAAACTCGTCGGCCAGCTTTCGGGCCAGTGACGGTTTGAAGCGGAGGAAAGTACAGGTTAAACTACAGGGGCCAGAGACCCGTCGGTCCCAGTATGTGCCCGAAGTGGTGGACGGCCAGGACGCGTCGGGCGGGTGGGGGACCGAACAGAGCCCGGCGAACCCACCCGGCGATCCTTCGCACCGGTGGTCCACATGTCGGATAGTGACCCACCGCTCTACGTGACCTTTCGAATCGCGGATCGGGCAGCCCTGCGGAAGGTGATCCAGGCCTACGGGTCGATGGAATCAGACATCGAGACGATCACGATCGTCGACCCCGAAAACGAGCACTCACATCCGCTCACGATCGAGGTCGGCAATCTGACGAAAAAACAGTGGGAGGCGCTGCGGGTCGCTCACGAGAAGGGGCACTACACCTCGCCCCGCGGGGGCCACCTCGAGGAGATCGCCGCGGACCTGGGGATCTCGAAGTCCGCGGTCTCCCAGCGACTCCGGGCGGCAGAATCCAAAATCATCCCCGCAATACTGGGGACCAAAGACGTCCACACGCGAAAATCGAAGTAGCGAGTCGCGGCTCGCCTAAAACCCTGCATATTTCAGACGAATCCCTTTCGCCGACGGTCGCGGCATTCGAGTCATGGGAGACGACGGCCTATCCAGTGACGTCAAAAACCGGCTTTCGGAGCGCCGCGAGGCCAATCAGGGCGCGAGTGGCACCCTCATCCTCAGCGACGAGGAGGCCTACGTACACGACACGATCACGATTCGGGGGCTCAACCTCCCCCCAGACGCGGAACTCGACGTGTTCTGGCGGACCGTCGAGGGAAAGTGGGGGGTCCTGCAGGGCAACGAGGTCAACGGGGCCCAGTATCGCCCCCGGACCATCCACGCGCTCACGGCCCAGACCGACGACCAGGGGAAGTTCTCCGAGGAGTGGACGGTCCCCAAAGACTACGGCGGAGAGCACACGATCGAGGTCCGGAACGGCGACGACGAGGCGATCGCGACGGCCGCCGTTCGCATCCGTCCGCACTTCGAAATCGAGGAGACCGAAGCCCCGCTCGGCGGCTTTTTCACCGTCACGGGATACGGCATCGGCCCGAACGTCGTCGAGAACAACTACCAGCTCACCTGGGACAACGGCATGGTCGGGTTCATCACCGGCGTGAAAAATCACGGCACGGCCACGGCTCGCATCCGTGCGGCCGGCCCCGTGGGGAGCCACCAGATCCAGGTCTGGCGCAACTATCGCGGCGTGCCGTTCATGCAGAACAACACCCAGTCCCCGTTCGGCGAGGTCGCCGCCGGCCGCCAGTACCAGTTCGACGTCGAGGTCACGGAACCGGACTCCGAACTCGGCGGCTACTGGGTCGAGGAACTGTTCGACGAGTCCCCACTCCAGGTACACGTCCCCGACCCCGAGGTCGAACACGACGCCACGATCGACATCACGCCCCAGTCCGGCCAGCCGGGCACCGACGCGGTCATCACGGGCACGGACTTCCCCGCGAACACCGACGTCGAACTGGTCTGGCACTCACATTCCGGGCACCGGGTCAAGGACATCCCGATCCGACCCGAGCCACTGCCCGAAGTGTTGCCCACCGTCACCACCGATGAAGACGGCCGCTTCCAGGAGGAGATCACCATCCCACAGGACAAGGGCTCGACCAGGCCGATCGCCGCGAAGATCGACGACCGGTCCGTCGCCACGACCGGCTTCATGATGCAGGCGGACATCCTGGAGGTGAGCCCACAGACCGCCGAACAGGGCGAGACGATCGAGATCGAACTCGGCGGCATCGGGTGGCCGACCTACGAGAACGCCTACTACTTCGTCTATGACAACAAGCCCATCGGCTATGTCTGTGGGCTCGAGGCCCGGACCGCAAAGACCGAGATCACCGCCAGCGGCCAGCCGGGCTATCACTTCATCGACGTCTACCCCAGCTTCTTCGACGTGAAAGACGACGAGCCCAACTTCGAGTTGACACCACACCTCTCCTATCTCGACAACCACCCGATCCGGCCGCTCCCGGGGCTACACATGACAATCGAGATCACCGAATAACCGATGGTCGGGCCGAAGCTGACTCGCACGCTCTCGCTTGCCCTTCCCATTGTCCTCTGGCAGGGAGCAGTCAGTGCCGGCCTCCTCGATCCGACCTTCGTCCCGCCACCGATAGAAATCGGGCAGCGAACACTCCATCTCCTCACGGAGGCGAACTTCCGCGGGCACGTCTATGCGACTCTGAGGCGGACGGGCCTGGCGGCCGGAAGTTCCGCGCTCTTTGGCATCCCGATCGGGTTCGCGATGGCCGCCAACAAGCGGATTCGGGCCGTCCTCTCGCCGGTGATCTCCGCGATCTTCGCGCTCCCGGTCATCGCGCTCTTCCCGCTTCTCATCCTCGTCATGGGGAGTACGGAGGCCGCGCTGGTGTTTACGGGCGCGGTCGGCTCCTTTATCCTGATCGTCTGGAACGCACGCAACGGCGCGAAGGCCATCGACCCGGTCTACCTCGAAGTAGCCAGGGACAACGGCGCCAGATCCCGACTGGCCCAGCTCCGGGAAGTGTGGCTTCCGGGAGCCCTCCCGCTCGTGTTCGTCGGACTCCGACTCGGGCTGAGCATGTCCCTGTTGATCGTCACGGCCGTGGAGTTCGTCGCCGGAACCGACGGCCTGGGATACGTGCTCTGGATCTCCTGGCAGGCCTCGGTCCTGCCGGACCTCTATGCCACCCTGGTCGTTATCGGGGCCATCGGGGTCCTGGTCACGGACGGCCTGGCAACACTGCGGACTCGGCTCATCCCCTGGGACCGGATGGGGGATCACACCATTATCAACCCCTGACCATGGCCGCACCTCGAATCCAGATCCTGCCAACCCACAGTGAACAGTTCGTGCAAACGTTTGCTCCCGAGCCGGATGCGGTCCAGGAAGAGATGACAGCCCTGGCCGAGGAACGCGGGGACCGGTTCCCCGGCGAAGCCTCGTTCCCGACCGTGGGCCACACCGTCGGCGGATGGCTCCACCAACTGGCCAGTCGCCCCGGAATCGACCGGGTCTTCGAATTCGGGTCGGGCTTTGGCTATTCGGCTTACTGGCTGGCTCGGGCCCTCGATGGCTCGGGCGAACTCGTGTTGACCGAACGCGATCAGGACGAGTTGGACCTCGCGAGAGAGTTCGTGGAACGGGGCGAGTTTCGGGCGTCGATCCGGTTCGAGCAGGGCGATGCCCGGTCGATTTTCGAGCGAACGACGGGGGACTTCGACCTGGTCCTGCTCGATCACAAAAACGACGAGTATCCGGCGGCGTTCGAGACCGTGGCCGATCGCCTCTCAACGGGTGGGCTCCTCGTGGCGGACAACGTCATGACCGCAGCGATCATCGAGACGGAACCGCTTCTGGCGGGCCTGCAGAACGGAACGCTTTCAGCCGATACCAACGCGCACACGCGCGGCGTTTTCGAGTTCCTCCAGGCGGTCCGCACGGAGCCACGGTTCCAGACCCAACTGCTCCCGATCGGTGGCGGAGTGGCCGTTAGCCGTCACGGCGGCGAAATCGGGGACGAGTAGCCCATCGGGCACCCGAAGATCCACCTTAAAGCGACCCGAGCAAATGGCTGTTCTTGAAGTGGGGGCGTGGAAAAAAGGCTGGAAAATGCAGGTGGATCGTTTCGGTCACGGGGAGACTACCCACTGGCATGGACGGACCCGTATCGGAATCAGTCGATAACAAGCGGAAGAGCCAGGGACTCTCGCGACGGGCGTACCTCGCCAGTGCCGGGGTCGCCACCGCGACAGCCCTCGGCGGCTGTCTCGGCGCGGTCGATGGCGGCCCCGAGAAAGTCACCTTCGGCACGCTCACGATCCCAGCCGTGGCAGAAGTGCTGATCGCCCGCGATCGCGGCTACTTCGAGGACCGAAATATCGAACTCGAAGTCAAGCGGATCCAGAGTGCCCCGAAGGCGACCCCACAACTTGCAAGCGGCGATCTGGACGTCGCCACCGGCTCGATCGGGGCCAGTCTCTTCAACTCCGTGGCCCAGGACATCGACATCCGGGTCGTCGCGGACCAGACCCAGTACTGGCCGGGCCAGCCCTCGGCGAACCGAATCTGGGCGCGTTCGGCAGCCGTTCCGGACACCGACTCGATCTACGACCTGCCCGGGGGGTTGACGATCGGCCTGCACGGCTCGGGCAACGTCGACTCGTATGTCTGGGGCCGGATCCTCGCGCTGAACGACATGACCTGGGCGGACGTCTCGACCACCGAGGTCCTCTATACCAACATGCCCGTGACGATGGCCGAGGGACAGATCGACGCCTGCGCGATTCCGGACCCGTTGGGGCTGCAGGTCGCCGACCAGGCGGACGCGACCCAACTGGGCTATGCCTCCATGGTCGCCCCACGGATGCAGATCGGGGCCTACCTGTTCGGCGGCCCATTTGTCGAGGAGCGCCCCGAGGTGGCGACTCGCTGGGTCGAGGCGTACCTCGAAGGCGTCCGAGAGTACTACGAACTCGGCGGGTTCCCGAGCGAGGAGGTCGCGACGATCGTCAGCGAGGCGTTCGACCTGCCCAAGGCGGCCATCCAGGCCTCGATCCCCTCCCTCCCACACAAGAACGGCCACCTCAACGCCGACAGCGTCGAGAACCAGCAGGCGTTCTACGCCTGTCGGGGCAACGTCGAGGAGACGGTGCCCGTCGAGGACGTGATCGACGAGACGTTCCTGGAGTCGGCCCTCGATACGGTCGGCCGACTCGATGATGAGGCCGCCAGGCCCGACGTGGAGACGATCGAACAGTGGGGCGAGAACGCACTGGCCCCCTATCCACCCGTGGGCGAGCGCCGAACCCCGAGTGAGTTCCCCACCGATTCGAGCTGTTAACCTGCCCGATGATCCCACCCGAGAGCGCCCACAGCGACGGACCGACCCCGGCTACGGCCCAGCCGAAACCGGCCGAACAGGTCCGTATTCGTGTCGAAGGTCTGACGATGGCCTACCAGTCCAACGGCACGACCGTCCAGGCCCTCGACGGGATGGAGCTCTCGGTCCGGGACCGGGAGTTCTTCTGTCTGCTCGGGCCCTCCGGCTGTGGGAAATCCACGTTTCTCAGGGGACTCAGTGGACTACTCGAACCCGACACCGGCACGATCGAGATCGAGGAGTCCGCGGCTGACCGCCCCAAGTCCCGGCTCGTCTTTCAGGAGAAGGGGATCTTCCCCTGGAAGACGGTGCTGGAGAACGTGGCATTCGGGCTCAAGATGCGGGACGTGCCGACTCAGAAGCGCCGGGAGATCGCCCGGGAGTACATTCGAAAGGTGAACCTCGACGGGTTCGAGGACGCCTACCCCCATCAGCTATCGGGCGGCATGAAACAGCGGGTGGACATCGCCCGGGCCTTCGCCAACGATCCGGAGGTCCTGCTGATGGACGAGCCCTTCGGTGATCTGGACGCCCAGACCAAACGAGGGCTCCAGGCGGAGCTGATCCGGTTGTGGCGCGAACGGCCGAAGACAGTGGTGTATGTCACCCACGACATCGAGGAGGCCGTCCGCCTGGGCGATCGGCTCGGGGTCATGACCGACCGGCCGGGACAGATCGCCGAGGTAATTGATGTCGACCTCGATCGACCACGGACCAGGGAAACCCTCGATTTCGCCCGGTTCGAGGCGCTCCAGAACCGTGTCTGGTCGATCCTCGATACGGTCGTCAACGACACGGCAGGCCAGGAATGACGGCCGCTCGACGCTCTAGCAGCCGGCTCCTGTTGTTGCTGGGGCCGTTTGTAGCGCTGGGGGTCGTCTGGGAGGCCGGTGCGCGTGGCGGCGTGATCGATGCGCGTTTCTTCCCGCCGCCCACGGCCGTTCTCGGGCTGGCCGTCGAACTGTACGTTCACGGGGACTTTCTGACCCATCTCCTCGCGAGCCTCCGGCGGGTCCTCCTCGGCGGGCTGCTGGGAACGGCGAGTGGAGTGACGATGGGACTGCTCGCCGGTCGAAACGGCGGCGTACGGGCGATTCTCGACCCGCATCTCAGTGTGCTCTACCCGCTCCCGAAGATCGCCATCCTGCCGGTGATGTTCTCGATCTTCGGCGTGAGCGAGACGGCCCGGATCCTCACGATGGCACTCGCGGTGTTTCTCCTGGTGACGATCAACACCATGGACGCCGTGACACAGATCGAAGACCAGTACATCGCCGCGGCGAGGGACAACGGGGCCGGTCGCGTGGCCATCTACCGGGAGGTCGTCCTGCCCAGCATTCTCCCACAGGTCGCGAGCGGGTTGAGTCTCGGGCTCGGCATCGCCGTGGTCCTCCTGGTCATCATCGAGATGGTCGCGGCGGACAGCGGCCTGGGCTATGTGATCTGGACGTCCTGGCAGCAGTTCAAGATCCTGGAGCTGTACGTGGCCCTGTTCTCGATCAACGTGCTCGGCCTGGTCTTCGTCCACGGACCGGAGGAGATCGGCGACTGGCTCACTCCCTGGCAGCAGCAATAAAACACGACCCAACACATCCATGACACCCGACACAGACGACGATCGATCGAGTCTCGAATTCACGGACACCGTGCGAGCCGATACGGACAAACAGACCCTCTGGGAGTTCATCTCCGATGCCCAGAACCTCGCGGACGTGGTTCCGGGGGCCAAAAATGTCACCAGACACACAGAACGGCGCTATGCCCTCGAGATCGAGCGTGGGATCGGCCACGTCTCGGTCTCGCTCGACGGGGAGTTCGAACTCGTCGAGATGGACGAACCGGACTGGATCATCGCGGAGGGGGAGGCCTTTGACGCCACGACCGGCAGTACCTTCGACGTGCTCGCGGCGATGGAGATGCAGGAGACCGAAACCGGCGAAGTCGATCTCTCCTACGCGGCCGAACTGTTCTACACCGGCGGCGTCGCTAGCCTCGGTGCTCGACTCCTGAAGAAGTTCATCGAGGGCGACGTCGATCGATACTTCGAGAACGTAAAATCGCGGGTCGAAGTGGACTGAGGCCGAGTGGCTTACACGACCGTGAACTCGTTGGCGACGTGGGCAGTGGCCCCGACCTCGCCGGAGCTAACATCGTCGTCGGCGGGCACGAGTTCGACGGTGTACGTGTAACTGCCCGACTCGGCGTCCTCGGGGATGTAGAAGGTCGCGTTCCAGTTGAGATCCTCGGTGGGCTCGCCCTCGTCGTCAATGCCGGCCCATTCCAGGTCGAGGGTCTCGCCGAAGCCGTCGATAGTAATCGTCGCGGACTCGATGCCCGCGATGACGTCCTCCTGGTCGCCGTCGGCTGGCCCGACCGGGTTCCCGGTCCGTCCCTCGTAGACGCCGATGTCGAAGCCGACCATCATCCCGGGCGCGAACTGTCGACTCGGCTGACACGAGGAGATGAACTCGTTGTCGCCGTAGCCGTCCATCCCCGCCGAGCCAGCGTAGACGTCATCAGTGATGACGTAGTTCCGCGGATCGGTGTACTCGATAACCGTAAAGGAGCTCTCCAGAATGCCGACCCGCTGGAACTCGGCGTCGCCGTCGGTGACCTCGACGGTGTAGGTGATCGTCCCGGGGGAGACATCCTCGGGGATGGCCCAGCTCCCACTCCACTCGTCAGCGGGATGTTCCTCGTCGTCCCCACTCCAGGCCAGCTCGACCGAGCCGTGCCCATCGATGTTGACGACGACCGATTCGAGTTCGTCGTTCCCCAGGATCTCGCCCGTTTCGGGATCGTATACACCGATCTTGAAGACCGGGTGCATGCCCGGCACGAACATCCGGGAGGGCGAACAGGCCTGTGCGAAGCCGGCGTTCTCCGGAACGTACGACGAACTGACGATGATGTCGTCGGTGACGACGTAGTCTTCCGGCTCGGGTTCCGCAGTGGTGGTCGGTTCGCCGTTGCCGTCCGTACAGCCGGCGAGACTGACCGTCGCGAAACCGGCGGCCGTTCCAGCGACGAACTTCCGGCGCGAGAGGTTAGATCCGATGCGCGCGTTTCTATCAGGTTCCATTGCAATTTCTCCTACCAACCCTACTTCAAAAGGGGTTCATGAGCACAATTTAGGTCATTAAGTAGGGGTCAGAAATTTCGGCAATAGAAGGCGTGAAATACCGAACGAGCGATTTCGAGCGGCGAGTTGCACGTCACACTCTCGGATTGGTCCGGCCACCCCGGGACGTACCCGCATGCGTGCCAGAAAAGCGTGCAGCCGCGGTCAGTGCCCTGTCGGTTCGGACTCCTCCAGGCCGAGGTCCTGGTGTGTGGTCGGGCCCGGGACCGGTTCGACTTCGACCCCTTCCGGCTCGTCGCCGACGTAGATCACGTTCGGATCCGAGACCTCCGAACGGGCCTTGAACGTCTCGGACTCGTCGTAGTCTTCGAGGTACTGGTTCGGCGCGCTCTCGGGGTCGTTGAGGTCCCCGAAGTGAATCGCGTCGACCGGACAGGCCTCCTCACAGGCGGTCGTACCGCGGAGTTCGTCGTCCCACTCGCGGTGGATGCAGAAGGTACACTTGCTGCAGGAGCCCTCCGGCGGCGTACCGGCGAGCCAGTGGCCCTCCGCGTCCCGGCGCTGGCCCTCGAACGGGCCGTCCAGGTACTCGGGGACGCCGGTCCCGACAAACGAGTTCACGTGATACGGGCAGGCGACCTCACAGTACTTGCAGCCCAGACAGGTGTCATAATCACAGACCGTCCGGCCGTTCTCGGTCTTGAACCGGGAGTTGTTCGGACAGACCTCGATACACGGGGCGTCCTCACAGTGCTGACAGGGTCGCTGCAGGGAGTCACAGTCCGTGGGCCCATCGTACTCCTCGTCGGCCCGCTGATAGCGGTGGACCTCCATCCAGAAGTGGCCCTCCGGCGTGTGGTTCTCCTCCTTGCAGGCCTCCACACAGGAGAGACACTTGATGCAGGTTTCCGTGTCCAGCACCATCCCGCGCTGGACGGAACTGCCCGAATCGGACTGCGCAGCGGCGTTGTTCGAAGACACGCCCGCGCCCACGGCCGCGGCTCCCACAGCGGCCACACCGGCGGCTTTCAGCACGGATCGCCGCGAGGCCTGGTCCATGACCGAGGGGGTACCCGGCATCGAAGCGCCGGCCGTGCCGCCGGTGAGGTCCGTGCCGAACTCCTCGGCCACGTCCTCGGCGTACCGGTCCTCGAATTCGGCCCGGGAGAGTTCACCCGCCGAGACCCGGCGGGCGTCCGTGGCCATCTGTTTCCCGAGTGTCTCGTCTGCGTCGACGTCCGCGAGGATGTCCCCGACCACGTCGTCGATGTCGTCTGTGTCTATCTTGTCAGTCATGAGTTATCACGCACCGATGATCGGCACGTTCAGCGCGCCGAAGATGATCGTGAGCCGAAGCAGGAGGCCACCGACGACCACGAGGCCGAACTTGAGGACGTAGGCCCCACGGACCCGGCGCAGGGTTTTCGCGTTCCCGTGGAGGTCGACCCGCCGCTCGACGAGGATCAGGGCCGCCGAGAGGACCAGTGGCGCCACCAGTCCGACACCGACCACGCCGCCCCAGAACAGGAGCCAGCCGTCCTGCATGATGTACTGGACGGTTTCGACGGCGGTCGAGTTGCCGTTCTGCAGTGTCACCAGCAGGACCGCGAGCACACCCATCTCGGCGAGGATGATCGCGTCGTCGGCGAGGCTGAACGTCTCCACGCCAGTTTCGATGATGCCCTGTGTCAGGGTGGTTAACCCGAAGACGGCCGCGATGCCGATCGAGAGGCTACTGGTCAGGAACAGAAGCGGGAGCCAGGTCGGGTCCCACAGCGGAACGACCGCCCCGACCGCGCTGATCAGCAGTGCCGTGTAGACCGCCAGCAGGATGCCGATGGCGATTCCGAAGGCGGTGATTCCCCGTCGAACCGGTTCGGAGGGGCGAGTTACCCTGGCGAGGGTGTCGATCGGTCCGAGGGTCACCGCAAAGCCGTTCTCGCGACCGAAGCCCAGCCAGAGAGCCTGCACGAAGGCGAGGAGCGTGAACAGGACGATGACCCAGATCCCGATCGTCATCCAGGACTGGGAGTTCGTGAACAGCCAGAACTTCAGCACGTTCAGCGGTTCGCCGAGGTGTGAGACCAGCAAGACCCCACCGACGGCGATCGCCCCGACCGCGATCACCATGCTCCAGCGGGCCGTGGCGAAGTAGGAGTCCCGACGTTCCGGGTGTCTGGTACTGAGGAGGTCGGCGACGGCCCCGGCGACGTACGCCCCGCCGGCCAGGCCGCCCAGGAACAGATAGATCCCGATCGAAAGCCCCCAGAACTCGGCGGGCAGGAGCGGATTTACCATGGATATCCCTCCGCGTACGCCCGGGGACAACCGGGATGTGCGGTACTCGTGTGTGTGAACGAGACGGTCGAATCCATATCCACTGGTAGTTTACGGTCGGGCATAGGGGTGGTCGTTAATTTTGCAGAGTTTTTTATACCGGAGCGACACGGTACCACGGCAGTCTGGCGGCCCCGGCCGAATTTGAACCTAGACTGCGTCCGCGTCGTCTTTCACGCCAGTCGTGATCTCGAAGTCCTGCTTGGGCGAACCCACACACGTGAGGACATAGCCCGCTTCGACCTGTTCGTCGCTGAGATACTGGTTGCCGTCGTGGTCGACGTACTCGCTACCAGCACCCGGAACCTCCGAGGTACACTCCCCACAGACGCCATGCTCACACTCGTATGGCACGTCCAGGTCGTTATCCAGGGCCGAGTCGAGCAGCGTCTGGGTGGCCGGCACATCGGTCGTGGCACCCTGAACGGTCCAGTCGATCGAGAAGGACTCAACGTCGGCCGCGGTGGTCGTCTCCTCGGTTTCCGCACCGTCGGGCGAGTAGGCGTCAGCCGCGTCCTGCTTGCCGGTCTCGATGGAGAAATCCTGTTTCGGGGAGGCGACACAGGGAAGCACGAACCCGCCGGCGATCTGCTCGTCGCTCAGATAGTCGGCACCGGTGTGCTCGACGTAGTCGGTCCCGTCGCCGGGAACCGTGGAGGTACAGACCCCACAGATCCCCTGTTCGCACTGGTATGGAACGTCGAGCCCTTCGTCGATGGCCACGTCGAGCAGGACCTCGTTGCTGGCGACCGCAGTCGTCGCCCCCTGGACAGTCCACTCGATGTCGAATGTCTCGACGGGACCGGTGGTCGTCCCCTCGCCACCCTCGGTGGTTGGTACTGGAGTGGGATCGTCCGCGCGCGGGCCGGTCTCGTCGTCCCCCAGGATGCCAAGACAGCCAGCCGTCGAGAGCAGGCCCGCGCTGCCGAGCGCGGCCAAAAGATTTCTTCGATTGAGGTGTTCACCGGCCGGGGTCGGTTGTCTGTCGCCGTCGGAACGCTGTTGCTCCGCCATGTGCAACGGAACGCGAGCCCCCGGCTTTCGGGTTCGGATTAATAATGGAGGCTATTAAGCCGGCAGTGGTCAGTCAAGATCACGGAACGCGGACTCGAAGTCCGATTCGGTCTCGAGGGCCCCTTCCAGATCCCCTTCGAGAGTCTCGATCTCGGCTTTCAATTCGGCGTACTCCTCGCTGGCCTCCAGTTCCGAGGCCGGTTTCGAGGACTCCAGTGCGGCCTTCTTCGAGGTCAGCGCGTAGTACTCCTGCATCGCGTCGTCGTACTCCTTCCGGTCGAGCAGGGACTCGATAGCCGACTCCAGGCCCTCCCGGTCGATGGGCTTCGTGAGATAATCGTCAAAGCCCATCTCGATGACATCGAAGTCCGGGTCGACGGCCGTGACCATCGCGACCCGGCAGTCATAGCCCCGGTCCCGGATCTCCTCGAGGACCTCGTCCCCGGACAGCCCCGGCATGCGACGGTCGAGGAGGACCACGTCGACGGACTCGTCGAGTTCCGCAAGCGCCTCCTCCCCGCTGTTCGCCATCCGCACGTCGTACGCTGCCTCGAGCCAGACGCCGAAGAGTTCGGTGATGTTCACCTCGTCGTCGACGATCAGGACGGTCGGCGTAGCTTCACTCATGTGTGCTTGTCCCCGCGCCCACATTCCGCGTTTCTTCCTGGCCCCTTCGCAGTGCTCCCAGCCGAAACTGCGATATCCGACGTCTCCGAAACCGGCCTGCGGGTCAGTACCATCTCGATATCTGCCTTTGGTGGAGGGGTATAAAAAAGCCACCGGGTACGTATCGGCAGGTTGGGAATCCCTTCGGGGTCGACAATCGCCGAAGGCTTATACCGACCGGGCCGTCGACAGCACGTATGAGCGACGAACACGGGAGTACCCGCGCCCATACGGTTCGGCTCGAACTGGTCGACGAGCCGGGCGAACTTCTGCGGGCGCTGGAACCGATCGCCGAGAACGGCGGCAACCTGCTCAGTATCTTTCACGAGCGGGGCTCGGTCACCCCGCGGGGACGGATCCCCGTCGAGATCGATCTGGAGTGTGCGCCCGAACAGCTCGAACAGATCACCGCGGCGCTCAGGGATCGCGGGATCAACGTCATCCAGGCCGGAACCGAGAAGTACGGTGAGGAGGTGCTGGTGCTCCTGATCGGCGCCCGCCTGGAGGAGGACCTCTCGGCGACCATCGAACGCATCGAGTCCGAGACCCCGGCCTCGGTCATCGACCTCTCGCTCTCGGGAGCGACCGACTCGGAGGCCGTCTCCAGCGGTCGGTTCCGGCTGGCACTCGAAGCCGGTGCAGCGGACGCAGCACTCGACGCCGTCCGGCAGGTGGCCACGGACATGGATCTGCGGTTCGTCGCCCCGCTCGTGGAGGGATCACGATGAAACTCGCTGTCATGGGGGCCGGCGATGTCGGGCAGTCCGTCGCCCGTCTGGCCGGGGAGTACGGCCACACTGTCACGGCCATCGCCGATTCGAGCAGTGCCGTCTGGGACGAGAACGGTGTCGATGTCACGGAGGCACTCACACGCAAAAGCGAGTCGGGTGCGGTCGGCCCGAACGATCCCGAGGGCGTTCTCGGAGCCGAATACGACGTGCTGATCGAAGCAACCCCGACCACGCTGGGCGACGCCGAACCCGGATTCGGTCACGTGACCACAGCCCTCGAACGGGACCGGGATGTCGTCCTCGCGAACAAGGGCCCGGTCGCCCAGCGGTACGACGACCTCGCCGCAGTTGCCGCCGACAGCGAGGGGGCTGTTCGGTTCGAAGCCACCGTGGGCGGAGCGATCCCCGCGATCGCGACCGCCGAGGGCCTCGGCCCCGAGCACGTCACGGCCGCACGCGGGGTGTTGAATGGAACGGCGAACTTCATTCTCTCGCGGATGCAGGCCGAGGGACTGGCCTACGAACACGTCCTGGCGGAGGCCCAGGACCTGGGCGTCGCCGAAACCGATCCCAGCTTCGACGTGGAGGGGACCGACGCCGCGCTGAAGGGAGTGATCCTGGCGAACGTCCTCGACGGTGGCGGTCACACACTCGCCGACGCTCGCATCGAGGGCATCAAAGACCTCCCGGCAAACGCGCTGGACGTCGCCGCCGACGACGGGATGACCGTCCGCCTGATCGCAGAAGCCACCGCCGACCGGATCAGGGTTGGGCCGCGGCTGGTTCCGGAGAACTCCACGCTCGCGGTGACGGGCACCATGAACATCCTGCAGTTCGACACCCAGCACGCGGGGCAGTTGAACATCAGCGGTCGCGGCGCGGGCGGCCCGGAAACCGCCTCCGCGGTCCTCGCGGACGTCGACCGATTGAGCTGTGATACGACTTCGAGCGTCCGAACCGGCTCTCGATAGGGGGGTCATCCGGGCCGCCGCGAACGTGCCCAAAAGACAAACCACCCGACGGCGTCGGGATGGGTGTCAGGCGCTTTCGAAATGGTTTTAATCCGAACTGTCGAAGGGATTCCACAGAGCGCGTATAAAGCGCGAATACGATCATGAGCGACAAACCACACCAGAACTTGGCCATCATCGGCCACGTGGACCACGGGAAGAGTACGCTCGTGGGCCGACTCCTCTTCGAAACGGGGAGCGTTCCCGAGCACGTCATCGAACAGCACCGAGAAGAAGCCGAAGAGAAGGGCAAGGGCGGATTCGAGTTCGCCTACGTCATGGACAACCTCGCCGAGGAGCGTGAGCGTGGGGTCACCATCGACATCGCCCACCAGGAGTTCGAGACGGACACATACAACTACACCATCGTCGACACGCCGGGTCACCGTGACTTCGTGAAGAACATGATCACGGGGGCCTCCCAGGCTGACAACGCCGTTCTCGTCGTCGCGGCGGACGACGGCGTCCAGCCGCAGACCCAGGAACACGTCTTCCTGGCTCGCACCCTCGGTATCGAGGAACTCATCATCGGCGTCAACAAGATGGACCTCGTCGACTACGAGCAGAACACCTACGACGAGACCGTCGAGGAAGTCAAGGGACTGCTCAAGCAGGTCCAGTTCGACTCGGACAACGCGAGTTTCATCCCGATCTCGGCCTTCGAGGGCGACAACATCTCCGAACACTCGGAGAACACGCCGTGGTACGACGGCGAGACCATCCTCGAGGCACTCAACGGCCTGCCCGAGCCCTCGCCGCCGACGGACGCGCCGCTCCGCCTGCCGATCCAGGACGTCTACACCATCTCCGGCATCGGGACGGTCCCGGTCGGCCGCGTCGAGACCGGTACCATGCACCCCGGTGACATGGTCTCCTTCCAGCCCTCCGACGTCGGTGGGGAGGTCAAGACCATCGAGATGCACCACGAGGAAGTCGACATGGCCGGCCCCGGTGACAACGTCGGGTTCAACGTCCGTGGCATCGGCAAGGACGACATCCGCCGCGGTGACGTCCTCGGTCCCGCCGACGATCCGCCCACGGTCGCCGAGACCTTCACGGCCCAGATCGTCGTGATGCAGCATCCGAGTGTCATCACTGCCGGCTACACCCCGGTCTTCCACGCGCACACGGCGCAGGTCGCCTGTACCATCGAGGAGATCAACAAGAAGATCGACCCGTCCTCGGGTCAGGTCGAGGAGGAGAACCCCGACTTCATCCAGTCCGGCGACGCCGCGGTCGTCACCGTCCGCCCGCAGAAGCCGTTCAGCATCGAACCGTCCAGCGAAATCCCCGAACTGGGCTCCTTCGCGGTTCGTGACATGGGTCAGACCATCGCCGCCGGGAAGGTCCTCTCCGTCACCGAGTCCGAATAATGCAGCAAGCACGCGTGCGTCTCGCCGGCGTGAGTCCGGATGCGCTCGACGACATCTCGACCGACGTCCGGGAGATCGCCGAGAAGACCGGCGTCAGCATGAGCGGTCCGGTCCCGCTGCCCACCAAGACCCTGGAGGTTCCGGCCCGGAAGTCCCCCGACGGCGAGGGGACCGCCACCTGGGAACACTGGGAGATGCGGGTCCACAAGCGGCTGATCGACATCGACGCCGACGAACGCGCACTGCGCCAGCTCATGCGGATCCAGGTCCCCAACGACGTCTCCATCGAGATCGTCCTCGAGGACTAACCGGTATTCGCGCTCTCGTGCTGGCCGCGATTCTGTTTCGACGGTAAAGCAGAATCCTCAAGGCATCGCAGTGGATACGAATGATTGCGCGGGCTCGTAGATCAGTGGCAGATCGCTTCCTTCGCAAGGAAGAGGCCCCGGGTTCAAATCCCGGCGAGTCCATCGGAGCGAACGAGTTTTGCGAGTGAGCGAATGGACGAGCCGAGCGTTCGCGGAGCAAACGCGTGGATTTGAAGCCCTGGAAGGCGCAGCGCCGAACGGAGTGAGGCGACCGTCTTCCTCCGGGTTCAAATCCCGGCGAGTCCATAACTGTCGCGCATCTTCTCGAAGGTCTCAAAATCACGTAGCTTGGGCCTTCAATTTTGCATTCTCCGAAAATTTACCCCGGAATAGGGGTACCCAAAATCACCGAAGTAACGGAGCGACTGAATCCGGCTCTCCGCCGGTTGGTGGTTTTGTCGAATTATCGGGGTGGTCTGCGTGACCGAGTGGGAGCAATACGTGGCCTACCAGTGCCGGGTCTGCTATGATGAGTTCGCAAGCCAAACGCTTCGAGAATTACGGTCAATGGGAACAGGTTGCTATCCTGGCCGGCCCTGTTCTGATCGCCGGTGATTTGAACCGTAGAATACTACTGCATATCACTGGTAGCTGGTTTTAGCGGTTAATCGACCTGAATTAGGCATTACCAACAGATTTTATAGGCACCACTCTCTACCTACTGGTAATGAAAGAGGAAGGCCTGTCAATGGCACGTGAACATCGTGAGGCGAATAGCGAGTTCTACTTCGCCATGGGACGGGCGGAGCATACAGATTCCTTTGGCGTCGCTGAATAACTCCCCTACAGAATTTCTCTCGCATAGTTAAGAATCAACCGTAGCTTGTGCTCTGGTGGTTCATGTCTTTTGTCCCCATCTCCACAGAGAACGCGCCGAAAGTATCGGTGCCACACTTGGTAAAGAGCGTCCCGTTTCCAAAGAGTGTCAAATCGGACGTCGGTTAAGAGAACACGAGCGATTTTGGACTCCAATACTACACGCCCGATATTGTCACCAATTGGAAGCGGCCCATCCATTAAGGTCCTATAGAGTACGGAAAGTGTGTTCATCGCAGTACGGTGATTAGCATCAGGAAAAAAATGAAGCCCTGCAATGGCCCTGACCCAATGGGCACTCTGTTGTGGAATGGGTTCATGCGTTGGAAACTCTCTCATAATACGATTTAGGTCGGTTTCGGAAACGTTTCCAATTTTGTGTCGTGTTTTTTCTGGTGAATCCTGAATCCAACCATACTCTTCTGCTGAATCATCGATGATATCAAAATTTACAGCGATGATTGTCTCCCCGTCTAAGTTGGAAAAATCATTAAGATGCCAGTTTGAGTCGGGAAAGGTCCTATCATCAATTTCGGCAACCATGAAAAGCCCGTCTTTGGATGGAAGTGATTCTTCACCCTCAGATACGCTCCTACCAAAGTCAGTCATCTCATAGGTGTCATGAGATAAAGATTGCACAAGGCCGATACGTTTTAAATCCCGAAGTTGGAGCCTAATTACATTCTCACGAAAGCGTTGTTGGGAGAGTTCACCGGGGCTCGCGTGTTCAAATTCAACAAGCTTTGCCAGTATATCCCTATCCGAGATATACATCGGTTCAGAGGGGTCGATAAATTCACGATAAGAGTGGGACCGATTCGGTAGCGTCACTGATGCGATAGTAGCGGGCTATATCACAAAATAAGCTTGGGATTGTGTGCCTCGTCTCACATCTTGGAATGAAGGGTTCCAGATTTTATTAAGGAACTCCTGTCTTCGTTTTTGCTTTCCTTCGGGGCCGCCATGTCGTGATGTTTGTCGAGAACCACGCCACTAACATCCATTCGGTCGGATGCAACGTCCTTTGGGATGTTCCCGTTCCAATGAGCAGTAATTGACCTTCGACGAATTGCGTGCGGGCTCACAGATGACGGACATTTCGAGGCGTGGGCATTGGTCGTAGCCTCACATTTGTCGCGTGACCGTCCATGTGGGGATTCATCTGCGTAGTATGGACGAGTGAGCCTGTAGATATCAAACGAGTGTGCCACAGCAGATAGAATAAGGCATTACGAAACATTGCGTACTCGAACCGTTCGAGATAGTCAAGAATCCTCTGTGATTCCTCCTAAAATAGTATCGTCTCCCGGACTTCGTCTTCACGACCGAGGTCCGGCAATGTAAGCCGCTGGTTGATATCCGTCGGTGTGACTCCCAGCCGTTCACAGACTTGAAAGAATAATCGAACGGCCCCGAGTTGGTTCTTTAGCGTGATGGACTTGAGGTCTTCCGCCCTCCATTTCTTGAACTCGTTTTGGCCCACTTATCGAAACAGGTTAACCCGTCAGTAGAAGAGTACAGGGAGATGTCCGTCCTCCGAGCACGACTTGGAATTTCTCGACGGAACTTCTGGATCGGACTAGGGGGGTTCCATACCTTGCTTGGCACCGGGTTCCTGACAGGAACGGTCGTCACCGCGTCAGTGACGACGGCAATCGTGCTGTACTTCGTCGCCCTGGGGATGTTTGGGTGGGCACTGGCACGTTCACGATGAGCCAGTGCAGATAGAAATGGATTCGATGCCAACGGCGAATCTTCTTTACAGCGAACAGCCCTAGCACAATTATGACTGAACTCGAAAGCGACGAGTTCTACGAAGCCCACGCCGAGTACTGTGGCATCTGTGCGAACGCGAACCGGCTCAAGGTCCTGGATCTGCTCAAGTCCGGCGATTCCTACTCGGTCTCGACGATCGAAGAGAAGACTGGCATCCCCCAGTCGACACTCTCCCAGCATCTCAAAGTCATGCGCGATCAGGGGATGCTCACCCGCGAGCGGGATGGCGTGCGAAACTTCTACTCGATCGCTGATGACCGGATCGTCGACGGCATCGAAGTCATCCAGGGCGTGATCAGAGATCAACTGAACGAGTGACGTGGGGTCGGACGATCACGCGGTGGCTCCCGTCCGGGGGCGCTCCCAGACGTTTGCCCCACGCCACTTCGAGATGGTCCGGGACAGGAAAACGGCAGCCAGCAACAACACACCGGCACCAGCCACGAGCACGCCGAGCGCGGCCCCGACTACCGAGAGGATCATCCCCAGCCCGGCGACGGTCAGCAGACAGCCGGCGTATGTCCCCGGGCCACAGAGACAGATCCCGTACTGGCCCAGACTCAGCCGTGTACACGAGTTCTCCAGATCCGTCGCCTGGAGGATCGCGTTGCGGAACGCGGTCTCGTCCAGGTCCGCGGTCGGAATCCGGTACTCCGCCGTGTCCGTTTCGAGGGTGATGGCCCGACAGAGCATCCCCTCACACCGCAGCGCCGTGATATCCGCGAGCGGAACCGAGAAGTCGAGTGCCGAGTCGATCTCGACGCCCGCCAGCGGGTTCACGGAGACGGTCTCCCCGGTGACGACGACCGCCGTATCGACCGTCGAAACGTCGTCTCGGCTCCGGGTCTGCCCACGAAACTGTACCGCTCGTCCGGTCGATTGGGGTTGGCTGGGTGGTGGCATCAGGTTTTCCTCCGGTTAATATTAGGATACTCAAATATTTAGATCTATGGATATTTAGGATCACGGAGAGGTTTCGTCCGTTCAGAATGTGCCTGGTTCCGGACTCCTTCGTATGCGCCTTGTCAAAAGCACGCAAGGGCCCTCATGGCGAGGAACTATTAGTTGGACTGGTTACCAATTCCTGAGAAAGGCCACCGGGAACTTGGTTCGTCCACGCCAACTGGTGTATGTTGACAGTATCGAGCCGCCCGGGGGAACCATTAGGTTACGTGCGAACCAATACCAACCATGGACATCGCAGACATCGTCTCGGAAGATTACGTCACTCGCTCACCGGACACCACCGTCTCGGAACTCGTCGGGACCTTCGAGGACCCCTCGGTCCCGGGAGTTATCGTCGCGGGCGATACCTTCGAGGGGGTCGTCACCCGACGCCAGCTCGCGAGCTCCCAGCACCAGCCAAACGAGAAGCTCAACTCGCTCGTCTGGCACGTCCCGCAGCTCACTCCCGACGAGGACATCCGGAAGGTCGCCCAGCTCATGATCGATAGCGACTCCCAGTTGCTTCCCGTCTTCGAGGGCGAGTCCCTCATTGGAGTCGTGACCGCAAACGACATCCTGCGGAAGGTCCAGCCGTATCTCGACGCGGCGACGGTTCAGGAAGCCGCGACGACGGATCTGGTGACCCTCGATCCCGAGTCGACCTTCGGCGATGCGTTACACATCTTCCGCGAGAATCGCATTACCCACCTGCCAGTCGTGGAGGCTGGCTCCGCTGTCGGGGTGGTGAGCCTCTATGACGTCACCAACATGACGGTTCGCTCCGTGGACCGCAGCCAGGGCGGCGACGCTTCAGGCACTGATCCCCACGGCGGTGACGTCTCGGCCAGCACGGGCCGGTCTGGACGGGGCGGATTCGGCGCCCGAGAAGGCGAGCTCGCTCGAATGCTCGACCTTCCGGTGCGAAACATTATGAACAGCCCGGCCAGAACGATCGACCCGACCGAGACCCTCGACGTCGCCGTCGAAAAGCTGTTCGAGGACAGCGGATCGTCCCTGGTGGTCGTCGAGGAGGGCTCCCCACACGGCATCCTCACGAAAACAGACATCCTCGACTCCCTGACCTGGGAAGCCGGGGGGAACCGGGCCGTCCAGGTTTACGGGAGCGACCTGGTCGATGACATCAGCTACGAGGATATCGTCGCCATGATCGACAAGTTCGACGATCGCGATCACGGGATGTCGGTCCTCGACGCGAAGGTGCATCTCCACAAACACGACGAGAAGTTGCGGGGGACGCCGCTGCTGCTCGCCCGGATCCGTCTGTACACCGACCAGGGCCTGTACATCGCCTCCGGCGAAGGCTACGGTGCCAGTCACGCCATCAACGAGGCTCGTGACGTTCTCGAACGCCAGATCCGGGACAAGAAGACCTACGGGAAGTCCAAGAAGCCACGGTCAGAGGAGTTCTGGGAGAAGCGCTTCGGATGGATGCTCGAGGCCGAGGAGTAGCCGCTCTCCCGCCCCCAACATCTTGGAATCATAACCAATAGCTATGTGAGAGGGTCCCGTAGCATGAACCACCGAGCGAGGAGAATCACCATGGACACCGCACCACGGGACAGGAACCCGCCGGGGCCACTCACGACCGAAGGTGGAGAACCATTTATGGCGAACGTCACCAGAGACGCCAACGGGGAGTGGATCTGCACGATATCGCCGGTTCCCGAAAGCGCCCAGCGGCTTCTCTCGGAGTGGGTATCGGCCACCGGGGAGGACTTCGTGTCCCTCGAAGATATGCGGTAGCTACAGGAACTCCGTCTCCGCAGCCCGCTGAGAGCGACAGTCCGGACAGACCTCCAGATCGAGTGCTTCGAGTGCCGCCTCGTCCAGTTGGGCCTCCATCTCTTCGATACCCGCCCGAGAGGCAAACGGCTCGCCGCACACCCGGCACTCGACCATCTCTTTTTCGACGACGACGTCCCGTTCCGGGACGGCCCCGTTCTCCAGGGGCACCCGTGGACTGACGTCGATCACGTCCTCCGGACAGGCCGTCTCGCAATGGCCACAGCCGACACAGGCCTCGGGATCGAAGTGCAGTTGCCCCTCGGTCTGTTCGAGCGCCCCGGTCGGGCACACGTCGTGACAGGTAGTACAGAGCGTGCAACCCGACTCCTCGACCGTGACGGTCCCCGAGCCTGGCGCCGCGACCATGCTCGCATTGCTGCCGTGCCCGGCCGCGAGTGCCACACTCGCATCGAGACCGAGGGCGTGACGGGAGTCGGTCCGCACGGAACCGGTCTCGACGGCGTCGATCGAATCGGCAACGAGACCGTCCATTGCCCGGGCAAGCGCGTCGGGGTCAGCAGTGTTTGCCACCGCCACCCGCTCCCCGAGGCCGAGATCGTCGAGGGCCAGGTTCGCCTGCCGGACCGCATCCTCGACGGGTTCGGTCGCCCGGTCGGGGTCACTCGCCAGCAACACGCCATCGGCCCCCAGCGCCACGGCATAGATCGCCACCGCGTCCGAGACCGAGAGCACGTTCGGAAGCACGATGGGGATAACTGGCGGCACCGACCGAGAACTGAGGGTGGCCCGCACGGCCGGTTCGATCGCCTCGCTCACGAAGACCACGCCGAACGGTGTGGCACTGCCACCCCACGGCAGACTGGACCCGGCGGTCGCGTCGGCCACCGGACCGATCGCCGCCTCGACGAAGTCCGCCGTCGTCGCCACGTCGTGAGCCCGGGTGGGTTCGATGGACGCGGTCGGACAGACCGAGACGCAGGTCCCACACGCGACACAGCGGTCGGGTTCGATGCTGACGCCCCCGTCGTGGGCGAGTGAGATCGAGATGGCGTCGTTCGGACAGGCCTCCTCGCAGGCCGAACAGCCCTCGTTGCCCGCTGTGCCGACGGCACAGGTGCTGTGATCGACTGTCACCTCCGGTCGGGCTCGCATCCAGGCCGCCCGGTTCACGGCCCCGGCGACGCCAGTTCGAATCGTGTGCACCCAGCGGTCCGCTGCCAGGGGGCCCTGGTGATTCGGCCAGACGACCTGGCTCGCTTCTACCTGTTCGACGAGTGGCTCATCGGCCGGCCGGATCGCGTCGGCCGGACAGACCGCCGGCTCCACGGTGTCCGCTGTGACCTGGACCGGTACGTCAGTCGTCGCCTCGGGATAGCGCCGAAGACAGCGCCCACAGCCCGTGCAGTCCTCGGTCACCCACGTTTCGAGTTGCACTTCGTAGCCGCCACCCACACGCTCCAGGGCGGTTGCAGTCCCGCGCCGCACAGTCACCGAATCGGGAAGTGACGTGCCCGCCAGGTCCTGGTGATCGGCGATCAGCGTCACGTCGACGTTTCCGGCCAGGTCCCGGGCGACCAGCGGGTCTCCGACGACGACCACGTGCTCGCCCGACGGGGCGGGATCGAGATCGATCTCCGGCCGGATCGCGAGCTGTCGGACGGCCGCGTTCGCGGCGCCAGCCACCACGGCCGTCCCGACCGCCGAGTCGACGGACGCACCGATGAAGGGGCTCACGCGGTCCGTTCGGTAGCCGGCTTCCTCGAGGGCCTCCAGGAGTTCGGTGACGACCGGCCCGTCGCCGGCGACGAAGAGGACTGCGTCCGTGTCAGCGTCCTCGATTCGCTCGGCGATGGCCTCGCGATGGTCCGCGACCGCGCTCGTGAGAATCGCCTCCTCGACGTCGATCGCCTCGGCGACGGCGTTGCGGTCGATGTCGGCCGTCCCGCGACAATCACTGATGACGGCGACAGTCATTGACGGACCCCCTGCCGGCTGGCGTCGAAAGCCACGACTCCTGCGACGAGGTCCGCGATCGCCTCGTAGAACGGTTCATCCGTCTGCTCGTGGATGTCCTGGGCGAGGTCATCGAACCAGTCCCCGTGCTCGCGGAGGAAGGGGGCCGTCCGGTCCCCGTCGGTCGCCGTCAGCTCCCGCAGCACCGCGAGTTCGACGGCCGCGTGGTCGGCCTCCTCCTTGCGATCCGGAGCGGAAGCGATCCCGAGGGCCTGGTAGGTCTCTTTGACGGCCGCGAGCGGTTCCCCGAGGTAGTCCCCGGCGTAGTAGGACTCGTGGATCTGGAGCTTGGGGCGTGGGCCGATGAAGAGTCGGGTGAACTCCGACGCGAGTCGGTCGGCCTCCGCGGCCGGATCCTCGACGGTCTCGCCCCAGGCATCGAGGCCTTCGAGGCCGGCGGCCAACCGGTCGTTCGGAGCGACCCCGGGATCGGGTAGCGGCCCCGAGGCGAGGGCGGCGACAGTCTCCTCGTCCGGTGGATCCGCGAACACACCCGCGAGCAGGTCATAGAGCTGTGCCATCGTTGCGTCGTCGGTGTCCTCCGTACTCATTGTCTTGAAGTTCGCATTTGAAAGTGAAAAGTTCGCCTATCAGTCCCCGAATCGGAGCGTGATGCCGTAGAGCAGGGCCACCAGTCCGACCAGAATCACGATGACCACCAGGTTGAACCCGACGGTCCAGAATATCCCGGCCGGCCCCTCGAGGATCGTCTCGGGACGCTCCAGGAGATAGAGAGTCTCCTGGGTCCCCGGAATGGGAGCCAGGATCCGGTCGATCAGGACCCCCGAGTAGACGACGGCGAACACGAACAGCACCGCGAACACACCGAGGACCTGGATGAACCGGTCGCCGCTGCCGCCGTCCGAGCGGGTTTGGCCGGCATCCACCCAGCCCGCCCACTCCTCTCGGGCCCGGTCGAGGGAGACTCGACCGGTGAAGATCGAGGTGTCGAGCGGGAACTGGAGGAGATGGGTGTCATAGAGGTGGAAGGTCACGCCCATCAGGAGCGTGAAGGCAAAGACCACGTGGAGGTCACTCGCGACCAGGAAGGCGGGGCGATAACGGAGCAACAGCCCGGGGAACGTGAGCACGAGTCCCGTCGCCGTGAGGACGGTGAGTTCCA
Organism: Halodesulfurarchaeum formicicum; assembly: GCF_001886955.1. NCBI lineage: Archaea > Methanobacteriati > Methanobacteriota > Halobacteria > Halobacteriales > Halobacteriaceae > Halodesulfurarchaeum > Halodesulfurarchaeum formicicum. The sequence goes on from NZ_CP016804.1 coordinate 1,585,262, forward strand.
CGGCGATGATCAGCACCTCGGATTTCTGAATCCAGGTGTACTTCCCGGGGCGTGGCTCTGGGCCGCGACCAAGGATGTGGTAGTTTACATACGTGATCAGCTCCCGGATCGTACTCGGGCCGGGAAGCCACTTGGTCGGGAAGTCCCCAGTCGCCAGGCCGGTGAGCGCAAAGACGAGATAGTAGAGCAGGGTGACGAACAGGGCCACACCGGCGATGATGTGGATCAGGATGATGGACTCGTTGCCCAGCAGGGACACGATCCATCCGACCTGGCCGCCGAAGGTGATCGCGACCCCGGTCAGGAAGAGGATCAGGATGGCCGCGGCCATCAGGAAGTGAACGTACACCTGGACGGCCGAGAACCGGGAGATCTCCTCGGAGCCGCTCATCGATCCACACCTCCCGGGTGCGTGCGCAGCGAGAGCAGCAGCAACACCGAGACGGTCGCGACCAGGCCGGTGAGGTACACGCCGAGCAGGCCACGGAGCAACACCCAGTTGCCAGACATGGACTCGTACTGGGAGACCCCTTCACCAACGAGCGCCAGCGTGTCGCGCATCCACACGCCGGTCGTGAGCCCCGGCGACAGGCCGTTCAGCCAGGCCAGTACTCCGGCGGCGATCAGGACCGCGGCGACTGCGGCGACAGCGTGACGGACGTAATCTGCGTTCATCGATCGATTACGGGTTAGTCACTTCCCGTTCCGAACACGATGGCTGCCTCGCTCTCGGTGAACATCGTGTCGCTCCCGCGGCGACGCATCTCGTCGGAGATCTCACTCGGGGTGCCAAAGACCAGCGCGTCGGTGGGACAGGTCTCCACGCAAGCCGGGTCCTTGCCCTCCTCCAGGCGGTCGACACAGGTGGTGCACTTGTCCATGATCCCCGAGCCACCGGCCGTCTCCTCCTCGCTGGGGTACTGTGGCGCCCCGAAGGGACACGCCCAGGAGCAGTACGAACAGCCGATGCAGAGATCCTTGTCCACCTGCACCAGGTCGTGTTCGTCCCGGTGTAACGCGTCCGTGGGACAGACGTCGATACAGGGAGCCTCCGCGCAGTTGTAACACTGCATGGGCGTGTGGGACTCCCCGCCGGAGTACCGGGTGCCTTCCTGGCCCTCGTTGTGGGTCACGACCTCGATACGCTCCTCGGTGTGGCCGATGTCCCACTCGACCTTGCAGGCGACCTCACAGCCGCCACAATCGATACAGCGGTCAGTGTCGGGCACGACGCGTTTCGTCATTCCGCATCACCTCCGAGCGGGCGGCGAATGATCCCTTTCTCCTCCTGGTAGGCCAGTTGCTTCTCCGGCAGTTCCGGGATCTCCTCCGGACCTGCCTTCTCGACGAGCGCGAGGTTGGCTTTCGTCTCTTGCATCATCGTGTGTGGATCGTAGCCGTCCGACGTCCCGATGTTCGCCGAGTCCCCGATCGTGAGGGGTTCGAGCCCGTCGGGGTACCGATCGACGAGCGATTCGCCCTCGAAGATCCCGCCCCAGTGGAAGGGGAGGAATATCTCCTCCTGGTTGACCCGCTCGGTCACCCGAGCCTGCACGACCATCGTCCCGCGTTTCGTCCCGACCTTGATCCACTCACCCGTATCGACGCCGATCTCGTTGGCGACTTTCCGGTTGAGTTCGGCGTACATGAACGGCGCTCGCTCGGCCGTGTAGGGGTTGTTCCGGGTCTCGGCCCCGCCACCGGTATGTTCGACCTGCCGGCCGGTGGTCATGATCATCGGGTGGGAGTCCTTGAGGTCCGCCCGACTCTCCTGTTTCGAGCGGTCCTCCAGGTTGACCCGGAAGACATCCTCCATGTCCCCGTAAGTCGGGAACTCCTCGGCGATGTCCGGCCGCGGGGTCTCGATCGGCTCGCGGTGGACCGGTACCGCATCGTAGAGGTTCCAGGCCGAGCCGCGGGCTCGCCCACGTCCCGTCGGCGGGTCCGGCTGTGCGTGATCGAAGTCGCTGTACTCGCTCGGATCGACGTCATACCCCGCCTCCGAAAGCGCCTGGGCGGCGTCGTAGACCGACGTATCCTCCCGTTCGGCGTACTCGATCGGGATGGTCTTCGCGGCGGGGTCCTCGGGATCCGGCAGCGCAGTGTGCCACATCGGATACTGCGGGACACCCTCGAGCGTGCCGTCCCACCAGTCCGGTTCGTAGTCGTTCCGAAGCAGGGTCTCGCCGTCCGGGCCCTCCGTGCCCCAGCGGGTTCGGAAGTCGGCTCCGCCTGCAGCCGGGTGTTTGCCGGCGTCGTAGAGGATCGGGGTGCCAGGATGTTCGTCGTGCCAGGACGGCCAGGGCATCCCGTAGTAGTCCCCCGCGAGATCGTGATCGTCAGTGACCTCGGCTTTGAGATCGACCGGGCTGAACATGCCGGCGTGCTGCTGGTGGGCTTTCAGCCGCTCGGGCGTCTGCCCGATCATGCCGATGGTGCGCATGCCGAGGTTCCACTCCCGGGTCACGTCCTCCACCGTCTCGTAGTCGAAGTGTTCCCCGAAGCCGAGTCGCTCGGCCAGGTCCTGCATGATGTCGAAGTCCGGGCGGGAGTTGTGCCTGGGTTCGACGACCTGGCTGCGCCACTGGATCGAGCGGTGGGTGTTGGTGACACTGCCCTTGGTCTCGAGTTGGGTCGCGGCCGGCAGCAGGATGATGCCGTCGTCCCGGTCCGGCAGCGAGGACGTCAGGGCCGGGTAGGGGTCGATCCCGACGATGAGATCCAGTTCTTCCATGGCCGTCTGCATCCGCTTCATCTCGGAGACGGAGTTCAGCGAGTGGCCCCAGATCATCACGGCCTTGAGGGGATGGGGCTGATGGAAGTCCTCGCCGACGGTGTTCTCGGGATGAGCGGCCTCGTACCAGCGGGAGACGGTGAGGCCGTTTTTCTCCATGATCTCCTTGGAGTGGAACCGATCGAATAGCTCGTCGTAGGACGTCGAGCCGCTGGTCGAGGGGGTCTGGTCCCAGACCTGGGCCCAGTGTCGCCAGGCCCCTTCACCCAGGCCGTAATAGCCGGGCAGGGTGTTCGAGAGGACACCCAGGTCAGTCGCCCCCTGGACGTTGTCGTGACCACGAACGACGTTCAGGCCGCCCCCCGGCTGAGCGGCGTGTCCCAGCGCGAGGTTCAGCGTCGCAAAGGAGCGGATGTTCTGGGTCCCGTTGTTGTGCTGGGTCGCACCCATCGCCCAGTCCACAGTCGAGACCTCGGCGTCGGCGAGGATCTCGGCGACCTCCTTGAGTTCCTCGACGTCGACCCAGGTGATGTCCGAGACCGTCTCCAGGTCGTAGTCCCGCAGGTTCTCCTTCACCTCGTCCCAGCCGTAGACCCGGTCCTCGATGAACTGCTCGTCGTGGGCCTCGAGGTTGAAGACGATGTGATAGAGCAGGCCGTTGATGAAAGCCGTGTCCGTGCCCGGCCGGAACCGGACGACCTTGTCGGCCTGGGCGGCGGTCTTCGAGAATCGCGGCTCCGCGACGATGATGGTGCCCCCGTTGTCCTGCATCTTCTGGGGGTACTGCATCATCACGGGGTGGGACTCTGAGGGGTTGTGCCCGATGATGAGGTTCGCGTCCTGGTTGCGATAGTCGTTGATGGGGTTTGTCTGGGCCCCAAAGCCCCACGTGTTCGCCAGGCCGGAGACCGTCGTCGAGTGACAGATCCGGGCCTGGTGATCGACGTTGTTGGTCCCATAGAAGGCCGCGAGCTTCCGGAACATATAGGCCTCCTCGTTGTTGACCTTCGCCGACCCCATCCACATGACCGAGTCCGGGCTGTACTCCGTCCGGATCCGGTCGAGTTCGTCGGCGATCTCGCTCATCGCCTCGTCCCAGGAGATCGCCTGCCACTCGCCGTCGACTTTCTTCATCGGCTCCTTCAGACGGGTCTCGGAGTTGACCGTGTCAGTCAGGCTGGCACCCTTCGAACAGAGCCCACCCTGGTTGATCGGGTTCTCCTCCCACCGCTGTAAGCCCACCACGGCGTCGTTCTCGACCTCCATCTCCAGCCCACAGCCCACGGCACAGTGAGTGCAGATGGTCTTTACCGTCTCGGTGGAGCTATCACCGGCGGCCCCGTCTTCCTCGGTCGATTGTGCGAGGACTCGAGAACTCCCGGCGGCCGTGGCGAGGGCGGTCCCGCCCGCGGCCTTGAGGAAGTCCCGTCGCTCGAAACTTATGCTGGACATTAACATACAGATAGTGGGTTCCCATGGGGGTAGTACACGTCCCAATATACGGAGGGCTATTTACATAGTGGAGTATTGGGAGGCCCGCGAAACATTCCCGACAGCCCGTTCCCAGACGCCATCCAAGACTCTGCGAACTAAGGTAGGATTCTCAAAATGAGGGGTTCAGTCGGACTCAGCGGAGCCGAACCACGAGGTACGCTACCCCGGTCAGACCCACCCAGACCAGGAAGGCGGCCACGGCGACCAGGCGGAGAATCGACGGTCCCGGAATGGACGCGAGCCCCCAGGTCAGGATGCCGGCCCCGGCCAGAACGTGAAGCCGGCGCCCCCTGACCGTCAACAACGATTCGGTGAGGGTCTGATACAGCCCACGGGCCCCGAGCAGGACGGCCATACCGTACAGGCCAGCCCCGAGCAGCCCACCGATGAGCCCCAGCGGGGCACTCGAACCCGGATCGGGGTGAGTCGTGGGTGGCTGGGTCTGACCGGTCGTGGTCGGCGTCGGTGCGGCTTCGACCGTGACCGTCGCCGTCGCCGGGGTCGCACTCTCGATGCCCATGTCGTCTTCGACCCAGAGCGTGATCGGGTAGGAGCCAGCCGCGTCAAAGGCGGTGTCGAGGCTGGCCTCGGTCGTGACCGTCACTGATTCGTTCACCGAGTATCGGTAGGTCCGGACCGCCCCGTCAGAATCACTCGAACCCGCGGCCGAGAGTTCGATCGATTCGTCCACGGCGGGGGCCGATGGCGCGAACTCGATTTCGGCGGATGGGCGGGCGTAAGCCGGGCCGTGTCGGTCCGGGCTCACCTCGTGGAGGTCCACCCACCCGTTCCGGGTCTCCACGGCGTTCCCCTCGCCCTCGGGATTGATCGAGCGGTGGTACGGGCCGTTTGCCGCGCCCCAGTAGTTGGCTTCCGCCCGGACCGTTCCCGACACGTCAGTCAGGAGGCCGACGCGATGGCCATAGATGTCATTCGCCCGCAGGTCGACCCCGCTGGCCCCCTCGGTCAACAGGACGCCCACACCAGGGTCGGCGTCTGTCCGGGGATCGAGGTCACCGAACGCCACCGTGTTGAAGACGATCTCGTTGGCTTCGATCGTCGCCCGCTGGGGGCCCGAAGCCGTGATTCCGTAGGCGTTGGCCGCGAGGAAGTTTTCCTCGATCGTGTAGTTGCCAGCCGTGCGAACGCCGTTTTCGATCGCGAGCCCCTCGCGGGCGTTGTCGAGCAGTTCGTTCTCGGCCACCCGGAGCCCGGTCATCGACTGTCGTGCGGCGATCGACAGGCCCGACCCGCCGTTCTCGCGGGCGAGATTGTCCCCGACCTGGGTATTCCTGACGTGTCGAGCCGTCATCGAAAGGCCGCTTTCCCCGTTTTCGCGGAGTGCGTTCCCGGAGACTGTCGCGTCCTGGAAGGCGCCGACGAAGAGACCGATTCCGTGCCCGTCGTTGTCGCTGACGGTGTTGTTCCGGACGGCGATCGACGAGTCGGCAAAGAGTTTCGAGTGGAGGCTCAGGCCGTTCGCAGTGTGGTCGGTGACCGTGTTCCCGTCGAAGACAAAGTCAAAACCGTAGAACCGATCCATTCGCGGGTCGTGCTCGATGGCGACACCCTGGTCGCCCGACGTGATTTCGTTGGCCGAGAGGACCAGCGAGTGGACGTTCCGCTCGAGCCGGAGGTTCACGCCCGTCTCCGCGCCCGTGATCTCGTTGTTGCTGATCGAGAACCCCTGCACGTCGAGTGTCTCGACACCGACCCCAGTTCCGGTTGGTTCGATCGCGGTCGCGCGAATGGCCGTGGTTCGGATCTGGTCGGTATCAATCCCGATCCCCGTCTCGAGTCCCGTGAAGGCACTGTCACGGACCGAGAGGCCCCTGACCGTCGTCGCGTGGAGGTCGAGGCCGGCCCCCTCGATGTCGGTGAACGTGGTGTCCGAAATTTCCCACCCCGAGACGCTCTCGACCGGCAGGATCGCTGTTCGGGTCGCCGAAATCCCGTCGCCGCCGATCGATTCCAGGCGGGTCGAGTGGACCTGCAAATCCGTGCTCCGGTCGGCCACGGATACGGCGATCCCATCCCCCGCGGTCGACCGGGTCGTGGACTCAGTAAGCCTGACGGTCGAATCCGGGGTCTCGATTCGGATCGCGTTCGTGGCGTTTTGGAGTTCGACGTGTGCGAGCGTGAGCGTCGCCGACCCCGTTCCCGTGGTTCGGATGGCGTCCCAGGCCCCGGCCGTGGCCGCCGGTTTCGAGGCGCGGAACCTGATGGGCGCTTCGCTGGTGCCGGTGGCAGAGAGGGTCCCGGCCACGGAGAGTGAGATTCCCTCCGCGAGTTCGACGGTGGTGCCGGGCTCGATTTCGAGGGTCGCGTTCTCCGCGACCGTGACGTTCGAGACGATCCGGTACTCGCCATCCCAGGTGGTCGTCTCTGTGACGTTGTGCTCGACGACCGTCGGCCCTGCCTGGGCGGCCGCCGGTGCCGAGACCGCTAGCAGCGCGAGGGCCCCCAGTAGGAGTGAAACGGCGACGGTTCGCCGCACGGAGACGGACATGCCTACCCATTGACGCGCGTTCCCTTAAATAATCTCAGGCCCGGTCCAGTCGCTCCCCCTGATAGCTCCCGTCGTAGGTTCCCTCGTGGTCGGCCGCCGCCAGGACGAGTTGGGCGACCCGGGCCCCACGCTCCAGTTCGATTTCGTTGTGGACCTGGAGGAGCCCCTCGCCCCGACCCGAGTAGCCGGCGTCCCAGACAGCGGTGTTGAGCATTGCGCCGTTGCGCATGAGCGACGACCGGGGCAGGACGAACCCAACGTGTTCCTCAGGGATCGAAACTGTCTCGGCGTACTGGAGGATGTAGCCCCCGGGCGCGAGTCGATACCCCTCGCGGTCCTCGGGGCCGATCGCGACCGACTCGACCTGGTCTCGGTCGGCAATCGCCTTCCCATCGCGCGTGATTCGCCCGGTTCCCACCGGTTCGAGGACCGCTTCGAGGCGGAGATCGACGCCGTTTGGCTGGACCTGTTCGGCGTCGATCCCATCGAGCTGGTCGGCGACGAACGCGCCGCTTCTGAACATGCTCGAATCCGGGTCGGGCCGGCGTATGGCCTTTGTGCTTTCGGTCACCGTGACCCTCTTTTGACCGCAAGGCGTTGACTCGTTCGTGACGGTCCCAGACGCTGCCAGTGCCAGATTGCGCCCCGTCGAGCGGGCCGACCTCTACGCCGTGGTCCGGATCGAAGCCCGGACCTTCGAGGAGCCCTGGCGGCTGTCGACCTTCGAGCACTATCTCGATGCGCCCGGATTTCTGGTGCTCGAAGATCCCGAGAGCGATGCCGTGGGCGAGTCGATCGCGGGCTACGTCGTCGCCTCGCTCATGCGCGTTGGTGGGACCCGGGTCGGGCACATCAAGGACCTGGCCGTCAAGCCGGCCCGGCAGGGCGCGGGGTTCGGCCGACGGCTGCTCCAGGGGGCGCTGGGAACTCTCGAAAGCCAGGGCGCGACGGCCGCTCGACTGGAGGTCAGACCGAGCAACGAGGTGGCCCGGTCGCTGTATCGCTCCACGGGGTTTGCCGTCGCCGGCCGCAAGGAGCAGTACTACCCGAACGGTGAGGACGCCCTGTTGCTGACCCGCGAACTCGGGTAGCGCCACAAACGTGTTGTCGGTTCGCTCCCTGGCACCACCATGGAGACACGCGGACAGTTCGCTCCCGAGACCGAGCGAGCGGCCCGGGAACAGTACGCGGCCCTCGCGGGCCCCGCGAAGACGGTGACCAAGGAGATCGCCGAGGCGGGAACGACAGACCGGGACGCCTACCGGGCACTGACGAATGAGGATGTCTACGAAACCGCCCAACAGGCGCTTTTTGCCTCGTTGCTCGCAGTGCAGGTCGGTTCCACCGAGGAGTACGAGGACTGGCTCGCGGCCCGCGAGGACCTTGAAGTCGTCTTCGCCGGGACCGAGACCGTCCCACGGCGGGCCTGGCACCCGGTCTGGCCCCGGGCTGCGGTCGTGGCGGTCTCCTTCCAGGACAAGCCAGACGCCGCGGTCGCCTCGCTCCGCCGGCAGGCCTTCGGCCGGTTTTACCGCGACCTGGTGGTTGAATGACCACCGACGAGTGGCCAGTCCGGGAGTCGGTCCGCGAGTACGAGACCGGGTGGTACGACGGGGGGTATGACCTGGTCGAACAGCCGGATGGCACGACCAAACGCTACTACTGGGCCGACCTCGCCCCGGCGGTCATCGTCGTCGCCATCGACGACGAACAGGTGGTGTTCGTCGAGCAGTATCGCCCGACGACACGGGTCGAGAGCCTGGAGCTGCCGGCCGGCATCGTCGAAGACGGCGAGGACTACCTGGACGCAGCCCGGCGCGAGCTGGCGGAGGAAACCGGACTGGTGCCCGAACGCGTCGAACTACTCCAGACCATGGACGTGGCCACCGGCGTGTTGCGCCACGAGCGCGGGATCGTGGTCGCGACTGCCCTCACGGAGGGAACCCGGAATCTGGACGAAAACGAGTTTCTCTCGGTGTGTCGGGTTCCGAGGACGGAAGCTATCGAAATCGCCCGGGAGCCACCCGCGAACGACGCCACGCTTGAAGGGCTGTTGCTCGCGGCCCAGGACGGATATCTGAGTGAGTGAGCTACTCGACTGGCCGGGCGCAGTTCCGAAGCCGTCCCGAACACGCCGGACAGACTCGGGCTCCGGGATCGGTGACCGTTCGCCCACACTGGTAGCACTCGTAGCGATCAGCTTCCATACCCGACTCGTCGAGTCCTTCAGTATTAATCATGTCGTTCCGGTAGTTGCCCCCTGCCGGATGGGAAACCGTTAATCGCCACAGCCCCCAAAATCGAGCATGGAAACGTTATCCGCGACGGATCGCGTCCAGGGCTATCTCCAGGTGGCCCGGGCCCCGTTTCTGGCGCTCCCGGTGACGCTAATCCTCCTGGGTTCGGCAGCGGCCGTCGTCGCCGGCGGGTTCGACCCGGTGGCGGCGATCCTGGCGTTCGTGGGCCTGCTCTCCCTGCACGTCTCGATCAACGCCCGCAACGAGTACCGTGACTACCAGTCCGGAGTGGACCACGAAACCGACCCGACCCCGTTCAGCGGCGGCAGCAAGACCCTGCCCGAGGGCGAACTCGAACCAGTCGCAGCCAAACGCCTGGCGACGGTCACCGCCGGGATCGGGGCCGTCATCGGGGGCTACTTCATCGTCGAGGTCGGCCTGTTGCTCGTTCCGATCACGATCGTCGGCGCGATCAGCGTGCTCTTCTACACGAGCCACCTGACCCGCTATGGCCTGGGCGAACTCTTCGCCGGGCTCGGACTGGGTGGGCTGCCGGTGCTCGGCACGGGACTGGTCCAGGTCGGGTCGATCACGCCCGAAATGGTCGTGGCCAGCGTCCCGGCGACGCTTTTGACCTTCAACCTGCTCCTGCTCAACGAGTTCCCGGACGTGGCGGCCGACCGACGTGGCGATCGACAAAACCTGATTCACCGGCTGGGCCGGTCGGCGGCGGGCTGGATCTACGTCATCGCCGGGCTTGGTGTGCCACTCGCGATCGTCGCCGGCTGGGCGGCTGGGATCTTTCCGGCCTGGGGACTGCTCGGGATTCTTCCGTCACTGTTACTCGCTCGACCGGCCCGCTGGGCCATCACCGAACCGGACACCGACCTCCCGGTCGGGGCCCAGCGTGACAACGTCCTCTGGATCCTGGCGACGAACACGGTCCTCGCGCTGGGACTGATCGTGCCCAGTGTCCTCTAGTCCTCCGCGAGGATTTCGAGCCCGCGATTCGTGACCGCATCGGGATTCAGCCCCACCTCTTCGAGGAAGTTCTCGTACTCCCGTTCGCACTGTTCGGCGGCTTTCTGTCGCTCCGAAGCTCGATCACAGAGTTCGATGAGGTTCTCCGGCACGTCGTTCTGGTAGACGATCCAGTGGTTGACCAGGTCGCTCATCCGCCGGATCGGACTGGTGAAGTGCCCGTAGATCTCGAAGTTCAACGCGTGATGGCCGCCGAAGGGGTCGTTCATGTACTTCGCCCGGGGCATGACCTTCATGACCGCCCACTGGATCTTGCCGAGCTGGCGCTCGGGGGCCTGCTCCAGGGTCGCGTTGACTGCCTTCCGCGGGTCGTCCCAGGAATCCCCGGGGATGGAGACCCCATCCAGTTCCTGAATCTCCCGCAGCGCCTCGTCCCACTCGTCGGGCGAGGGCTGGGGGTGAACGCGATAGACGGCCTCGACCCCGCGATTCCACATCAACTCGTGGGTCACGGCCTTGTTGGCCTTGAGCATCGCCTCCTCGATGATCGTGTGGGCCTTGTCCCGGCGGGGATTCAACACGAGTGAGCCATCTGCCTTCCGCTGTTCGTGTAGCTGGTCGGTGACCTCCCAGACCAGTTCGATCTCGTCGTGAAGTGCTGCATCCGGGTCCGCCAGCCGATCGACGGCCTCCGTGTAGGTGAGCCGGGCGTCACTCTGGATGACCGACTTGTAGATCTCGATGTCCTCGAAGGAGAGGGTTTCCTTGTCGAGGTGCATCTCGACGGTGTGGGCAAGGCGATCCTCCTCGGCGACGAGTGAGCAGACCGTCTCGGCGAGGATCGGCGGCAGCATGTGGACGGTATGCCCCGGGAGATAGACCGTGTTCCCCCGTCGCAGCGCCTCCTCCCACATGGCCGTCCCCGGGCGGACGTAGTGGGTCACGTCGGCGATGTGCACCCAGAGGACGAACTCGTCGTCCCGCTCCTCGATCGAGAGCGCGTCGTCGAAGTCCTGGGCGTCGATCGGGTCCGTCGTCCAGGTCGTCATGTCCCGCAGGTCGGTTCGCGTTTCGAGTTCGGATTCGACCTCGGGCTGGACGTCGTCGGTGATCTCGTCGGCCTCCTCCCGGACGGCCGCCGGGAACCCTTCGGGGATCTCGAACTTCTCGAAGAGGTCCTCGCGTTTCGCGGCGAGTCGATCCGCGAGATCCGGGCTGATCTCGACCGGTCCCTGCCCCTCGGCAGTGCCCGCCTCGGCCTGCTGGTCCGTCGTCATGGGTTTGGGTACACGAAGCCAGCAGTTAGTCCTATTGGCCGCCCGCCGAGCGGGTCAATTAAGTACGGACCGGGCCGAGTCCCGGATATGGAAGTTTCGTCCCGCCATCACCTCCGGAGCGACGAAGTGGCGGCCATCGAGGACACGCTGGCGAACACCCTCGGGATCGAGGTCACCGCCGAAGCCTTCGAACTGGCAGAACTGGCAGATGCTGACTTCGACGTGGGCCTCATCGACGGCGACGCCCTCGTGTGGTATCCCGACGACGAGCCGTTTCTCACGGTCAAGGGCGCGAACGTCTACGAACCGACAAATCACCTCGTGACCGTCGACACCGGGGCGATCTCCTTCGTGAGCGACGGCGCGGACGTGATGCGCCCGGGGATCACCGAGGCCGACCCCGACATCGAGGCTGGGGATCTGGTCATCATCGTCGAGGAGACCCACGGCAAGGCCCTGGCGATCGGGCGTGCACTGACCGACGGCGAGGACATGGTCGGCGAGGCCGGGAAGGTCGTCGAGTCATTACACCACGTCGGCGACGAACTCTTCGAGTTCGAAGTGTGACGAGGGGAAACACTATTGCCCGCCCCGGGGCATCCTGTTGACATGGGATTCATGGATCGCATCCTCGGGGGCGAAAGCCGGAGTACCGGGGACTACGTGGAACTGGACCTGGAGGACGTGGCCGCCGACGCGGAGACGAAGATGCAACTTCACATCGCCGAGATCGACGGCCAGGAGGACGTGATCGCGATCAAGGACGCCGTCTACGACGGGGACCTCGTCGTCGCGGAGATCACCCGGCTGCGCACCGAGGACCCGACCATCGATCACGCGATCGACGAACTCCGGGAGACCGCAAAGGAGGTCGGCGGCGACATCGTCAAGAAGGGCGACGACCAGATCATCATCACGCCGACCGGCGTGGGCATCAGCCGAGAAAAGCTCAACCGCTAATCAGACTTCTTCGGGGACGTCGTCGGAGTCCTCGACGGTCCGCTTCATCGATTCGCGGCGGGACTTGGCGTCCCGGCCGGTGACTTCGAGCAGGAACTCGTTTTTCAGGTCGACAGCCTCGGCGGCCGCGTCGGCCTGCCCGGCCGCGATGACCTCCTCGGCCGGTCGCTCATCGAAGTGGACCGCAAGCCGGTCCTTCTTGGAACCGTAATCGGATCGGCCGGCCAAAATGCGGTCGAAGACCGGGTTCGACGGGTCCTCGACGACGTACATTTCGACGCCTTCGAACTCCTCGGTGCCCGCGACCGGGCCGAAGTACTCCTCGATTTTCGCCTGCAGGTCCGGCACTCGCTCTTCGAGGTACTCCCCCCGACGCATCTTGTACTCCTTCATGCTGAGGAAATCGGCTTTGATGGGTAAAACGCCTTCGTCACCGGCGTCCGGCGAGGTAGCCGCGATGGCACTCCGGACAGATGTCCCCGGCCCGCAGCGAGGAGCCGGGCCCCTCCGTGAAGCCACATTCGGGGCATTCGAGGGACTGGGCCGGCGAATCTGGGTCTTCGTCGACCTCGAGTGGCCCTTCGCTCGTGATCCCGCTTGGGCCACGATTCCCGCTTGCGGGTTCGGCGGCCGCCGACTCGCTCTGGGTGTCGAACTGGAAGGCGGGGTCGTCGTCGGCGGGTGGCTCCTCGTCCCCGGGTGGACTGGCCGACCAACCGCCCGTCTCGGCCGCCGCGTCTGTCGCTGCTTCCTGGTCGGCCGCTGGCCAGTCTCCCGTCCCTTCGATCGGTGACTCGTCGGTCTCGGCCGTGGCCGCACTGGGTTCGGCCTCGTCGCCTGCCCCGGTCTCGCCGTCGGGTTCGGCCGGCGTGTCCGTCGCTTCGGTCGTGGATTCGGCCGCCGCGGTCGTCTCCGTCGGCGTGTCGGTCGCCGTCTCGGAGTCGGCTGGCCCGGACGCCTCGGCCGGATCCGTCGGTTCGGCCATCGATTCCTCCGTTTCCGTCCCGAACATGGAGGCCGGTTCGGCCGTATCCGCGGTTGCATCTGCGGGTTCGTCCTCGATGACGACGCCGGTGTCCTCGGACTCCACCGTGTCCACTTCCTCGACCGATTCGGGGGACGCCGGCTCGGAATCGTCCGGTTCCGTCGTCGCTTCGTCGGGGCCCGCTGAGTCGTCCAGGATGACCGCGTCCTCGCCCTCGGCGATCGATTCGTCCGTGTCTGTCTCGACGGACGGTTCGGTGTCGGTGATCGATTCGTCCGTGTCCGCCTCGACGGACGGTTCGGCCTCGGCGTCCTCGACGAGCTCGGAGACGTCGACTGCCGTGTCCGCCTCGGCTTCTGCGGACTCGGAGACGGGGGCCGGTTCCGATTCTGGCTCCGGTTCGGGTTCCGAATCCGCCGCTCCGAGGTGTCTGACCTCCGTATTCTCCGAGATGACCTGTTCGGCACCACAGCGGTCACACGTCTTGATCTTCCGGATCGTGACCACCGCCTCGTCCCCCCGTTGCTCGCGGTCGCGCTCGGTCACCGGTTCCCCGAAGGCGTGACCCAGCAGTGAACACCTGAGACCCATTGGCGCGTGATTTCCGGTCCACCCGCAAAAGGGTACCGCTCAGCCACCGCGGCCCGACTACCTAAGGCAAGGGCTAGCGTAGGAGCGGGCATGAAGCTCCGCCGGGAGCATCGAGACCGCGAGGAGACCGAAGTGGCCGTCCTCCAGGCCCTCGCCGACCGCCACGAGGAGGGAATGACCGTCTTCGAACTGCGATCGATCGTGGGGGCCGACATCGACGACCTGGAGGCCGCCCTCTCGGGATTGCAGTCCGCGGGGCTCGTCTCGATCGACGACGGGAAGGAGCGACCGGTCTTCGTGGTGGCCGAGTCGGCGATCGAAGCCGAAACGGGCGAACCCGAACCCGGATTTTTCGAGTGGCTCCGGGAGCTGATCGGGTTCTAGCCCCGAAACAGGGTCGTGAGTGCGTCTTTCGAGAAAAGCGAGGAGGGTTCGTCCATGTGCACGTCGATCTCGCCGGCGAGTGTCGACAGTCCCAGTCGGGCCAGCGGGTCCGGAAGCGAGTAGGCCCGTCTGAGCCACCGCCCCAGTCGGATCTCGGTCCCGAGTTCGGCCCGCCAGGCCCGCTCGTAGGCGGTCGTGTCCAGGGCTGACGGATCGAGTTTTCGAGCGGCGATCTCGGCGGCCCGAAGCCCGTAGAGGATGCCGCCCCCAGTGAACGGTTTGGTCTGGCCCGCCGCATCGCCCAGCAGGATCGCCCGGTCCGTGTGCACCCGCTCGGGCGGCCCGATCGGGATATGCCCCCCGAAGCGCTCGCCGTCTGGTACACCATGCCCGGCCAGTCGATTGTCGAGGTGGTCGACCACATCGTAACCGGGCGGGCCCGCGAGGCCGTACTCGACGCCGGCGTCCCCCCGGGGAATGCGCCAGGCGAAAAATCCTGGAACCGTCAGGTAGACGTCGACGTGGTCGGCGTGGTCCGGTTCGGGCACGTGACGCAGTGTGCCCACGAGGAACCGCTCCGGCTCTGGCAGCCCGAGTTCACGCCTGACCGTCGACTGTGGGCCGTCGGCCCCGACGACCATCGCGGCCTCCACGCGTTCGACACCGTCGGGGCCACGAACGGTGAGTGAGACGCTCTCGGGCCCTTCCTCGACGGCTGTCACGAGGTGATTCGTTCGAATTTCGGCCCCGGCCTCGGCGGCCAACTCCACCAGCAGTCGGTCCAGGTCGACCCGATCGATCGCATTCGAGATGGGCTCGTCCCGGTAGAACAGATAGCCGTCGTCCTCGGGAGCGACGTGAAAGCGAGCCCCGCGGATCTCGTGCTGCCGGAGTCGATCCGGGGCCGCATCGGGCAGGAACTCCCAGAGGTCGCGGCTCACGTGCCCGGAGCAGGCGAGTGGCTCGCCGACCGAGCCACGCTCGAACGCGACGACGGACTGACCCTGCTGGGCCGCGCGGCGGGCGTAGTGGGCCCCCGCAGGCCCCAGCCCGACGACGGCGACGTCGATCATACCCGGCCTACCCGGTCACGGGCAAAATCCCTTGTGCCCACGATCACTCTCGCCGTGACTGCTCGGTCCGGAGGACGGCCCGATCCGGGAGATCCGGATCCGGCTCGCGGCCCAGCGTGACAAAACGCTCGGTGCGCGTGAGTTCTTCCGGCGTGGGATTTGGCTTCTGAATGGGTTCGAACTCGACGCTCACGCCCTCGGGTTCGGCCGCGATGCGGACGGCGCTGAGCTGGTAGGTCGGGTAGAAGACCGACGGGAGGATGCCAATGACGCCCTCGCGACGGTGGAGTCGTTTGAGCCACGTGCCGGTGTTGACCAGCAGGCCGTCCTCGACTGGGCGAATCGACGGGCGGTGAGTGTGGCCATAGCAGAAGATCCGCGTGTCGGGTTTGGCCTCGAAGACGGCCCGGGCCGCGTCTTCGTAGGGCTCGACCGTGTTGACGGTCAGATCGGTCTCGAAGACGCCAAAGCGGTTGACGGTTTGCCTGACGTCTCGCCGGAGGAAGTAAAGCGGGATGCCGACGAGCAAGAGCAGGCCCGCGACGGCCACGTTGACCGCGAGGAGAAACCAGATCGCAGTGCCGGCAGTCCCGAGCTGGCCCAGCGCGGTCGTGGTCCACTCCACGGGCCAGGACCAGATCCCGACGAGATCCAGGCCGGCCAGCACCGCGAGAACGGCGCTGATGTTGAAAAGCAGGAGAAACGGGACCAGCGCGTAGCGGATCAGCGGGTTCATCTCACGATAGAAGTACTTCGAGATCAGCCAGGCCGGGATCCGCTCGGTGGGCGTGACCGCCTGGACGTCCTTGAGCCAGTTGAACCGCCCCCGGTCGGAGAGCCGGCCCGCGCGGCTGGTGACGAGGGTGTTGAAGTAGTAGCCAAGGGGGCTCGCGTGGGGATTGCCCCAGTCCTCGATCCGGTTGTTCGGGTCCTGCTGGTGGCCGTGTTCGAAGTGAATGCGGGTCTCGCCCACCACGCGCTCGATGGACTGCTCGACCACCAGATCGACGTTGTAGGCCGCAAAGCGCTCGACGTACGCCTCGTGAGCCGCGAGTTCGTGGTCGTGATTGCCCGGCACCAGGGTGATCGGGATGTTGGCTCCGGTCTCGCGTAGCTGTTCGAAGAGGGTCGGGTACCGCTCTTCGAGGGCCTCGAACTTCTCGATTCCCTCGATCTCCGTGAACTCCCAGAGTCCGAAGGCGTCGCCGTTGATGATCAGCTCGGCGTTTTCCTCTGTGTGGGCCAGTCGGTCGAGAAACGCCAGCAACTCCGGGAGGAACTCGACGGCTTCGAGTTGCTCGTCGCCGCCGATGTGGAGGTCACTGATGACATAATAGACCCGATCTTCGGCCTCGGCTCCCATCGTTTCGACCTGCAGTCGACTCCTCAAGTGTGTGTCGGCTACTGATCGATGGTCCCGCCCGCGAGGAAGTGTTCGATCTTGTCCCGGGTGGTGTTCGAGATCTTGACGAACTCGACGATTCGCTCCCCGCCCTGCCGGCGGTCGGCCTCGATCTCGATGCTGAGCCCCTGTTCCTCCAGGTGGATGAGCAACTCCCCGACCGCACTGTCACTGCCCCGGACAGTGTGGCGCTCCCCGACGGTCTCGCCCGCCTCGACGGCCCGGATGGTCTCGACCATCGGTTCGAGGATGGCCTCACCGAGGCCGTGGGCCCGTTCCCGGATCGCCGTCTCGTCCGCGTCGAATTCGACGGCCTGGAACCCCTCACGGATCAGCCGCGAGAAGAGAAACTCCTGACCGTAGTCGAAGGGGAGGGCAAACGCCGATTCGAGGTCCTGGCGGTGGGTGGCCGCAGTCGTGTACTTGAGGAGGTCCCGGCCATCCATCGATTGCATGACGATCCCCTCCCGGCCACGGGCGTCGAGTTCCGTGATCGCCTCTCGGATGGATTCGATGTCCCCGGGGTCGACCACCCCGAACCAGTCCGGCTGGGGAAAGTCAAAGCGCTCGGCGATGGCCCGGCGCTGTTTCACCGGCATCGGCCGGCCAGTCTCCCGATGTCGCACGTCGAAAACACGCGGTTCCAGGGAGTCGACATCGTACTCGTGGGGCGTGTAGGGGTTCTCCGGGCCGACGAACTCCGCACACAGCATGCGGTCGGGATGGGCGGCGAAGAAGGCCTGCAGGTTTAACTGCTCGCGGGCGATTCGTGTCGTGTACGGACAGATCCGCCCGCTCCGGGTGAAGGCCAGTGGCTCGCCGACGTGGGCGATCCGGACGTTGTACCCATTGAGTTTCTCCTCGATGGCGAGTGGGCCATCGAAGAACGTCGGGACGCCCGGGTCGAGCATGAGCACGCGAGGCGTGCTGGGATAGCCCCGGACCAGCGTGTCGGCGATACGGACCGTCCCGCGCTCGATGCCACGGGTCGGGCTACCCAGATACGCGTACTCCAGCCCCCGGTACGTGGCCTCGGTAAACGCCGATCGGACCGCCGAGAGTTCCTCGGGTTCGACCCCGAACAGGGAGGCCTCGTCCATACCGGTCATACTCGGTCGGGCACAAAAAGCAGTCCGCCGGTTAAACTTTACCCCCTGGGAGAGAACCCCAACCCATGGCCGAGGAACCTCTCAAACAGCGGTTCGTCGTCGACACCTCCGCTTTCCTCACCGAGGAGATCCGCCGCGAGGACGAGGACCTGGAGGCGGCCCTCGAACGGTTCGTGGACCTGATCGCCGACGCGAAGCTGGAGCTGGGGATCTCCTGTTACATGCCGCCCTCGATCCAGGAGGAACTCATGCGGATGCTAGAGACCCGAAACGTGAGCGAGGAGCTGCGCTCACGGTTGAACACCTGGATCATCCGGAAGAACCCGGCCCACTACGAGGTGATGATCCCCGCGGAGGTCGTCTACGAGTTCGTCCAGGAGATGTCAGACCGCGTGGACCGGGGGCTGCGAGTCTCCGAACGAGCCGTCCGGGATGCCCAGGAGGCAGAGGCCGAGGCCCTGGACGAGCACGAGTACAAGACCCCGACCGACGAGGTGATCTCCGATCTGCGGGACAAGTATCGCCGGGCCCTCAGACAGGGAATTCTGGACTCGCGGGAGGATTTTGACCTGCTCGTGCTGGCCCGCGAGATGAACGCCGGCGTGGTGACCGAGGACGCGGGGATCATCAACTGGGCCGAGGAGTTCGGCCTGCGGTACATGCGCGGCCGGGAGTTTCCGGGGCTGCTCGAGGAGTATCTGGCCGCCGCCCAGCGCTCGAACGACCGCGAGGACTGATCAGTCCCCGCTGGCCCGACCCGCGGTTCGTTCCCCGGCCCGGGGGCCGTCAAGTTCGACCGTCGGGAGTTTGTCCCGAAGATACCGACCCGTGTAAGACTCGTCGTTCGTCGCGATCGTCTCCGGCGTGCCGGCCGCGACGACTTCGCCGCCACGTTCCCCACCTTCGGGCCCGAGGTCGATCACGTGGTCGGCGTTTTTCACCAGATCGAGTTCGTGCTCGATGACGACGACGCTGTTGCCCTTCTCGACCAGCCGGTGGAGCACGTCGATGAGTTTGCGCTCGTCGGCCTTGTGCAGGCCCGTCGTGGGTTCGTCGAGGAGATAGAGGGTTTCCCCCGAGTCCTGTTTTCCCAGTTCCTCCGCGAGTTTGATCCGCTGGGCCTCCCCGCCGGAGAGCGTCGTCGAGGGCTGGCCCAGGCGCATGTAGTCCAGGCCGACGTCCGCGAGCAACTGGAGCCGCCGGCTGATCCGGGAGTCCGCCTCGAAGAACTCCAGGGCCTCCTCGACGGTCATATCCAGGATGTCGGCGATGGTCTTCTCGCGAAGTGTCACGTCAAGCGTTTCGTCGTTGTACCGGGCCCCGCCACACTCCTCGCAGGGGACCTCGACGTCCGAGAGGAAGTTCATCTCGATGGTGACCGTTCCCTGGCCACCGCAGGCCTCACACCGGCCGCCCTTGACGTTGAAGGAGAACCGACCCTTGTCGTAGCCGCGCTGCTTGGCGAGTTTGGTCTCCGCGAATCGCTCCCGGACGTAATCGAAGACGCCGGTGTAGGTCGCCGGGTTCGACCGCGGGGTGCGCCCGATCGGGGACTGGTCGATCAGCCGCACCGATTCGATCGCATCGAGCCCCTCGATGTCGTCGTGCTCACCCGGCACGACCGAGGTGTTGTCGTTCATCTCGCGGGCCAGGCCCTTGTAGAGCACGTCGTGCATGAGCGTGGATTTTCCCGACCCCGAGACCCCGGTGATCGCCGTGAACACCGAGAGCGGAATCTCCACGTCCAGGTCAGCGAGGTTGTGCTGACGGGCTCCTTGCACTGTGAGATGACCGTCGGGCTCCCGACGAGTTTCCGGGACCGGAATCTGCTTTCGCCCCGCGAGATAGTCCCCCGTGAGCGAGTCTGAAGCGGCCATCAGGTCCTCCGGGTCGCCCTGTGCGACGACCTGGCCGCCATGTCGGCCGGGGCCGGGACCCAAATCGATTATCTCGTCGGCCCGCCACATCGTCTCCTCGTCGTGTTCGACGACGACCAGCGTGTTCCCCAGGTCCCGAAGCTCCGCCAGGGTGTTCAGGAGGCGGTCGTTGTCCCGCTGGTGGAGCCCGATCGAGGGCTCGTCGAGGACATAGAGGACGCCGACCAGCCCGGACCCGATCTGGGTCGCCAGCCGAATGCGCTGGCTCTCCCCGCCCGAGAGCGTGCTGGCCTCCCGATCGAGGGTGAGATAGTCAAGGCCGACCTCCTGCATGAAGCCCAGGCGGGCCCGGATCTCCTTGAGGATCTCCTCGGCGATCGTTCGGTCCCGCTCGGAGAGGTTCGACTCCATGCCCGCGAAGTGCTCGTGGGCCTCCGCGACGCTCATTCGATTGACCTCGGTGATCGAGGTGCCGTCGACGAGGACCGCCCGGCTCTCGGCCTTTAGACGGGACCCCTCACAGACCGGGCAGGTGGTGACCGACATGTAGTCCTCGATGTGATCGCGCACCCGGTCCGAATCCGTCTCCTCGTAGCGGCGCTCCAGGTTCGGAATGACACCCTCGAAGGGCTCGTCCTTGTGCCGGACGCCGTTTTTGGTCCGGCGCTCGAAGTGGACGTCCTCCTGGGTCCCCCAGAGGAAAGCCTCCTGAACGGCCGAGGAGAGTTCTTCGAAGGGGGTCTCGACGCTCACGTCGAAGTGCTCGGCCACGTTGTCCAGCAGATTGCGGTAGTACGAGCGGTCGTAACTCCAGGGCTCGAAAACCGAACGCAGGGGCTTTTCGGGGTCGGTCACCACGAGGTCCTCGCTCACCTCCTTGGTCTCGCCCAGTCCCTCACAGGCCGGACAGGCCCCGTGTGGGCTGTTGAAGGAGAATGATCGGGTCTCGATCTCGGGAAGGTCGATGCCACAGTGGACACAGGCCAACTCCTCGGAGAACTCCACCGCGAGCGATTCATCCTCTTCCTCGGCCGCCAGATCGCCCGTGGATCGGGCCGTCGATCCCACGTCCACGTCCGCTGGCGGGTCGGGGAGAATGACCTTGAGCACGCCATCGGCCTCCTCAAGGGCGGTTTCGACCGAGTCGGTGATCCGCGAGCGGGCGTCCTCGCTCACTTTCACCCGGTCGACGATCACGTCGATCGTGTGATCGTAGTTCTCGTCGAGGTCGGGCGTCTCGGTGGCCAGGTCGGAGGGTTCACCGTCGACCTCCACGCGGGCGTAGCCCTCGCCCAGGAGGTCGTCGAACAGGTCCTCGAAGGCGCCCTTCTGGTCCCGGACGATCGGCGCGGCGATCTTCGCCCGGGTGCCTTCGGGAAATTCGAGGATGCGACGGACCATCTGCTGGGGGCTCTGCTCGCCGACCTCGCGACCACACTCCGGACAGTGCGGGACCCCGACCCGGGCATACAGCAGGCGGAGATAATCGTGGAGTTCGGTCACGGTCCCGACCGTCGATCGGGGGTTGTTCGCGGCGTTCTTCTGGTCGATCGAGATGGCCGGGGAGAGGCCATCGACCGACTCGACCTGTGGCTTGTCCATCTGCCCGAGGAAGTTTCGGGCGTACGCGGAGAGGGACTCGATGTACCGGCGCTGGCCCTCGGCATACACCGTATCGAAGGCCAGCGAGGACTTCCCGGAACCCGACAGTCCCGTCACGACGGTCAACGTCTCGCGCGGAATGGAAACGTCGAGGTCCTTCAGGTTGTGCGCCTCGGCCCCGCGGACCTCGATTGTCTCCTCACTCATCGAAACCGGATAGCGGACGATGGGGGGTAGGTCTGTCGGTCGCGGAGATGGACCCATTCGGAAAACTGGCCCACCGTGGGTTACCCCTTCCCGCTCCTTTAATACGGTCCCGCGAATAGGGACAGTGTGTCTTCTGACGACAGCGCACGCGACGCAGGCGAAGCGGCCCACCCAAACCACCCGCAAGTAGACCAGTCCGACCGAGTCCTGCCCCGAAACCTCCGACAGACCGGGGCCCCGGATATCGAAATGCTCGTCTCGACGCGCATCCGCAAGTCGCCGTTTTTCCACAAGTCCTTCAACGAGGAGGAGGCCTGGCGTGCGACCACGTACAACCGGATGTATCACCCGCGAGGGTTCGATGATCTCGAGGACGGCGGCCCGACGTCGGAACACGAGACCCTCGTCAATACGGTCACGCTCTGGGACGTCGCGGTCCAGCGCCAGATTCGCGTGCAGGGCCCGGAAGCGGAGGATCTGGTGGATTACGTCGTCACGCGTGACGCCACCGAAATCGAGCCGATGAAGGGGAAATACGTCATTGCCTGCAACGAGGACGGCGGGATCCTCAACGACCCCGTGCTACTCCGACTCGGCGAGGACGAGTTCTGGTTCTCCATCCCGGACTCGGATCTGATGCAGTGGATCCAGGGCGTGAACGTCGGCATGGAGTTCGACGCCGAGGTCGACGAGATCGACGTCGCCCCGATGCAGATCCAGGGCCCGCGCTCGGAGGACGTGCTCGTGGACCTCGTGGGCGAGGAAGTCACGGAGATGCCCTATTATGGCCTGCTGGAGACCGAGATCAACGGCCAGGACGTCCTGGTGAGCCAGACCGGCTTCTCCGGCGAGAAGGGCTTTGAGGTCTACGTGAAGGAGGCCTCGAAGAACGCCGAGCGGGTCTGGGACCCGGTCCTGGAAACTGTCGAGGCCCACGGGGGTCGACAGATCGCGGTCGGCCACCAGCGTCGGATCGCCGCGGGGATCCTCTCGTGGGGCCAGGACATGGACCACGAGACCTCCCCGTTCCAGGTCAACCTGGGCTATCACGTCCCCGACGACAAAGAGGGCGACTACGTCGGGAAGGAGGAACTCGAACGCCAGAAGGAACTGATCGAGAACGGCGAGTATCCGTTCACCCACAAGCTGGTCGGGCTGAAGATGGCCGGCGAGCCCATTACGGATTACGCACCGGACTTCTGGTTGGTCTCGGACCCCGAGACGGGCGAGGAAGTCGGCTACGTCACCTCGCCCTGGTGGAACGAGGAGCTGGAGACGAACATCGCGCTGGCCCACGTGCCCGCAGCGAAGCTCGAGGAGCTAGACGTGCCACTCGACGACCGGGTCTACGAGGAAGATACGGACATCGAGTTCGCCGTCCACCTCCCCGACGAGTACGCCGAGGAGCCGGGTGAACCCGTCTACGCGACAGTCTCGGAAGTGCCCTTCCAGCCCTCGGTCAACCCGAGTGCCCGAGAACAGGCCAAACTGAACGCGAAGTCGGACATGCAAAGCGAGTAATTTTTTCGGCCCACTGAGGGTAGTCACCGGCTTGATTCGGCCGGTTCGGTCACCCGGGCCCGTTCGTACTGAACGAGGAACACCCCCGAGAGGACCGCGAGGCCACCGATAATCGAAATCGGAGAGAGGGTTTCGCCGAGCAGGAGTGCACCCAGGAAGACCGTGAACACGGGTTCGAGCGTGCTCACGATGCTGGTCCGGCTGGCACCGATGTCCGTGACCGCGGCGAAGAAGGTGAGAATCGGGATCGCCGTGGCGAACAGCGCGATGCCGAGCACCACGCCCCATTGGTCGAGCGTGGCCGGCACCTGGGCCGACCCGGTGAGCAGGCCGTGGACGATGAACGTCACGCTGGCCGCCGGGATGACGTGAGCCGTCAGGACCGTCGCCGACACCCGATCGAGGATGGTCCCGCTGAGCGTGATGTAGCCGGCATAGACCGCCGCCGCCAGGAGGACGGTCCCGATCCCGAGGAAATCGACATTGGCGGGCTGCCCGGTCACGACGAGGCCGACACCGGCGACGGCGATGGCGACCGCAGCCACGATGAGCTTCGTCACTCGTTCGTCGAGGAAGAGTGCAGCCAGGACCACCACGAGGGCCGGGTAGATGTAGAGGACGATCGCCCCCAGTCCGGCCCCGATTATGTTCACGCCGGTGAGAAAGAGGAAACTCATCGCCGCGTAGCCACCGGCCCCGAGCAGGACGGCAATGCCCAGGTCCCGCCCCCGCAGCCGTTCGAGCCGGCCCTGATAGAGCAGTGGGAGCCACACGAGCGGGGTCGCAAGCGCGAAACGGAAGGCAAGTAGCGAGGAAAGAGAGAGTCCGACAAGCTCCGAGAGCCGGCCGAAAATGGCGAGTGTGCCGAATCCGAGTGCGGAGATCAACGCCAGAACCACCCCACGAGTCGCCGATTGCATCACCTGGTTCTCACGACGGGTGAGCAAAACGAGTTTCCATTGTCGCCTGGGACAGCCACCGATGGATCCGCCGTGAGCACAACCTTTCCATACCCCGCTCCCCAAAGGAGGGCAATGACCGAGGAGACGGCCCTCGCGGACCGGATCGAATCCTGGCTGTCCGTAAACATGCCGATGATCCAGTCCCACGGCGGCACCAGCGCGATCCGCTCGGTCGACGCCGAGACGGGAACGGTCGTGGTCGAACTCGGTGGGGCCTGTGACGGCTGTGGCATCAGTCACACCACCGAGGAGACCCTGCAAGAAGAGCTCACGAGTCACTTCGAGGCGATCAGTACGGTCACCGTCGAATACGGCGGCGGGGACGACTGGGCGGTCGACCAGCCGGAGAACTACATGGGCATCGACCGGACCCAGGGCGGCCGAGGCGGGCAGGGGAAGAGCCGCCCCGCGAGTGACTTCTTCTGACTACCCGGAGAGAACCGTTTTCACGCGTTCGGCGACGTCCGTCGCCCGTTCGGCAACCGCTTCCGGGACGTGGCCGTTCTGGACCGCCGCTTCGAGTTCCGCGGCGTCCACGATCTCGACAGTGCCGTCCGGCTTCTTGATCACGTCGATGTACAGGTCCACGTACCGGACGGCGTCGGGGAACACCTCGACCGGCGTCGCGATGTTCACGTAGGTGCCTTTCGGCGTCCCGTCCGTGCCTCGGTAGACGGTTGGATACCACCACCGCCCCTCGGCAAAGCGGGTGGTCGCCGTGTCTCCCGGTTCGCGAGCGGTTCCAAGCGCGTCATACGTGCCGGCACTCGTCAGCTCCCGTTCGACGGTGACCCGTTCTTTCTCGGTCGAGCGGTCGGTCACGGTCCCCCGGCCGAGCGCGAACTCCTGCCCGTCTGGCTTGCTGTGAACGATTCGAACGGACTCCTCGACCGCCGGTCCGAGCGCGTCGGTCACGGGCCCGAAGGGGAAGGTCTCGATTGCCTGGCCGAGGGACTCGACGAAGTCGACTGCCGTTCCGGCGTCCTCACCGCCGGCCTTGATGCGGTGGTGGCCCGGGATCGTCTCGGTCACCGCCGAGCGGTACTCGTCAAGTGCGAACCGCGTTTCCCGACCGAACCGCAGCCAATTCGTGGCCTGGGGCCGGGCGATCGGACCTGTGGCACCATCCAGCGCAGATTCGATCTCGCGGGCGTGCTCGACCGCTCGCTGGAGGGCGGCTTCGAGCGTCGCCATCTCGGCCTCGGCCGCTCCGGAGGCCCATTCGACGCCCCAGTTCTCGGGGATCGAGACCGGTAGCAGCTCGGTCGTCCGGGCGAGTTCGTGATCCGCGCTGCCATCGGGGGTATCGGCCACCAGCGCGTCAACGCCCCTGACCAAGGTCGCGAGCCCACCAGGGGAGCGCAGCGTCGTTCCAAGCCGGGGCCGCGAGTCCCGCCAGGGCGGGGCCGGCTCCTGTACCTGGACGCGGACCGACTCGCCCACGTCGAGGTCGTCGTTCGTCGCCCGATTTGGGAGATAACCCTCAGTTCCATCGAGATCGACGATCAGCCCCCGACCGGCCGTCTCCGTGACCTCGCCCTCGAAAATCGCGCTTGCTGGAGCCGGGTCTGTCCAGTCGAAGGTGTCGATCGCGACCGCAGCGAGCTGGTCGGCAACTGTTTCAGTGGCGGTCGGGGCACCCGAAATCGAGACCCCGAGCCGGTCCTCGGTCATGTCCACGGTCGCCACGGGAGCTGCCGCCGGGAACCCGCCGTCGAACCGCGCCGCGATCGCCGGGGAGGGGTCGACCACCTGGGCGGCTCCCGACTCGCGGAGCAGTTCGGTCAGGGCCGTCGCGTAGATCCCCCGCACGCGAACGGCCGGGGTGTCCTCGCCGTCTGTCATAGGCTTCGTTGGGCGTCGAGGGATTTCACTCCCCGGATCCGCCGGAACCGTCATGGGGCCGCCCCGAGAAGGGCCGCTATGGGCCGGAAGGACGCCGAGGACCCCATCCAGTGGGCGGCCGACGAGGACCGGGACCTCCAGGAGATCGCGACCTGGGAGCCACGGACGACACTCGACGGCCTTGCAACGGTGGTGCACCGGTTGCTCCTGTCCGGCGGGCGGGCGGCCATCATCGGGCTCGCACTCGCGATCGTCGCCGGGCAGTTCGCCATCACGGTCGCGGTGACCCTCGAAGATCCGATCCTCGCGGTCTACTTCGCGCTCTCGATCGTGCCGGCGCTGGGACTGGTCGTCCTCATCTGGCGTTCGGACGTGGTGGCCTTCGAACCGATCGAAACCCTCTCGGTGACCTTCCTCCTGGGCTTTCTGTTCGCCGGGTTCGCGGCCGTGTTCAACTCCAGTTTCCGGGGGCTGTTCGTCGGCTTTGGGGCCATCGGGATGGTGTTTTACTTCCTGCTCGTGGTCGGACCGATCGAGGAGACCGTCAAGCTACTCGCAGTTCGACTCCACGCCTACCGAAGCGAAAACTTCGATGCGGTCATCGACGGCGCGATCTACGGCGCGGTCGCTGGCCTCGGGTTTGCGGCCATCGAGAACGTCCTCTACATCACCCAGGGCTACATGCAAGTGGCTGCAACCGGGGCCGGCGGGCTATTCGCGCCGACTGCCCAGACTGCCGCGGTACGGAGTTTCGCCGGGCCAGGCCACGTGATCTACTCGGCTTTTGCGGGGTACTACCTCGGCCTGGCGAAGTTCAACCCGGCCCACCGCGGCCCGCTCGTGATCAAGGGACTGCTCGTGGCGACGGGCATCCACGCGACGTACAACATCCTGGTGTCGAACCTGGAAGGAGTGCTAAATCTGGTCCCGATTCTCGGTGGCCTCCCGCCCACGCTCGGGTTCGTGGCCTTCGTCATCGCCTACGACGGACTCTTCTTTGCGATCCTCTACGGGAAACTGAGCCGGTATCGCCGGACCTTCGAGTCGGTCGGCGCGGGGGCCTTTTACGACAGGTCGCCCTGACTCGCGAGCCGCTTTACGTACTTCGCGATCACGTCGACCTCCAGGTTGACCCGATCTCCGACGGCGTACTCGCCAAAGCGAGTCTCCGCGTAGGTTGTCGGAATGATCGCGATGTCGAAGGTCCCCGCCGTGTCGTCGATGTCCGCGACCGTGAGGCTCACGCCATCGATGGTGACAGAGCCCTTCGAGGCGATGTAGCCCTCGTAGCCGGCCGGCTGGGCGAAGGTAAACGTCCAGTCCTCCCCGACCTGCTCGATTTCCTCGACGGTCGTGGTGGTGTCCACGTGGCCCTGCACGACGTGGCCGTCGAACCGGCCGTCCGCGGCGAGCGGCCGTTCGAGGTTGACCGTCCAGCCCGTGCTGACCTGCTCGAAGGTCGTCTTGTCCAGGGTTTCACTCGCCGTGAAGACCGAAAACCAGTCCGAACCGTACTCCTCGACGGTGAGACAGACGCCGTTGACCGCGATGCTCTCGCCGTGCTCGAAGGGGCCAAAACCCTCGGCCTCGATGGTGAGCCGCCGGCCGTCCGCATCTGAGGTCACGTCGGTGACCGTGCCGGTCCCCGTGACGATCCCGGTAAACATGGGACTTGCTCGGGCTGTCGGGGCCAAAGCCCTGTCCCTTCCGACCTACTGGATCAGCGAGACCTGGCTCTTGGCCTCGACTGAGTCCGCCAGGGTTTCGCCCGTTGGCTCGCCGTGGAGCAGGACGTCGATCGGGAGGGTCGGGGCCCCG
The DNA here is from genome assembly GCF_001886955.1 of Halodesulfurarchaeum formicicum. NCBI lineage: Archaea > Methanobacteriati > Methanobacteriota > Halobacteria > Halobacteriales > Halobacteriaceae > Halodesulfurarchaeum > Halodesulfurarchaeum formicicum. Next base: position 1,612,830 of record NZ_CP016804.1, read on the forward strand.
TCGATCAGGTTCTGAAGGAGGACCAGTCGGTTTCGGGCCCGACTCATCCCGACGTAGAACACCCGGCGCTCGTTGTCCGTGAGATACGGGACGGTGCCGCCACGCTTGGGGAATTCCAGGCCCTCCGGGAGGTCATCGCCGACAGAGGCGGCCATCTGTTCGACGACTTTCTCGGTGAGGTCGGTCGCCACGAAGACGTGATCGGCCTCGCGGCCCTTGGCGCTGTGAATCGTGCCGACCCGGACCTGGTTGGGGTCGGCCCCACCGTAATCGCCGCGGAAGTACGCGTCGATGGACTGACGCTGATAGCGGGTGACTTTCCGCAGCATGTCCGCCGCGGCGGCCGGGGCCGGAACGAAGGGCGCGTAGTCTCGCACCACGTCCGGTTCGATCTCTAATTTCCGGATGTCCTCGACATCGGCGGCCTCCTCACGCTCGTCGAGTTCGTCACGCATGTCGTTGCGGTCGCCGGTGCCAAACGCCGAGGCCTGCAGCATATCCACCAGTCGGCGAGCCTGCAGGCCATCGACAGGTTCGTCGCGGTCCAGGGCCTCGATGGCCCGGACGTAGTCGGTGAGTCGGTCGGTCCAGAGCCGCTGGTCGGTGAGCGCCCGGAAGGGGATGCCCTCGTCGATAAACTCCTCGACGAAGTCAAAGAGCTGGTAGCGGGCCCGGAAGAGGACCATCACCGTCTCGTCCTCGCCCGTCTCGACCGTGCGGCGAACGTTCCGAACCAGATCGAGCACGGAGGGACTCTCCACGGCCTCGACCGAGCCGCCCTCGGTCCGGGGGTTCAGGTCCTTCTCCTGGCGCTCGTCGATGTGTTCGATCTCCTGTTGCACGACTTCCAGCACGTTCGAGGGAAGCCGGTAGGAGTTCTCCAGAATGACGTCCTCGCCCTCCTCTTCGAGGAGGAGTTTCGGGTCCGCGCCCTGCCAGGCGTAGACGACCTGGTCGTCGTCGCCGGCGATGAAGACGGTGTCCATGTGGGGTTTCCACTCGTCATAAACCGCATACTGGAGCTGGGTGATGTCCTGAAATTCGTCGATCACCAGGTGGTCCACGTTGGGCAAAAGCGAGCGCTCGGCGACCCGTTCGAGCATGTCGGCGAAGCCGACCAGGCCGTGCTCGCCCTTGTAGGCCCGCCAGGCACGGATCGCTTCCGGGATGTCTACGCGGTCATCGGAACTGGGCCAGGTCGGAGTGTACTTGTTGCCGACCTGCGCGTTGGGGTCGATGTCGGGCGGGAGACGAACCTCCTCGTCGTTCCACTGGAAGGGAATGTCATACCAGTCGGCAACGTCCCGCTGAGTTCGCTGGAGCCACTGGCTGGTCGCGATGATCTTGTTGCCAAGCGTGGTCGAGCGGGCCGTCCGCCGGGAGCCCGAGGCGTACTCGTCCTCGTAGGGAATGCCATACTCCTCACAGAACTCCTCCTTCTCGGATTCGCCCACGACGTCCCCTCGCGAGAGGTTGAGGAGGTCATAGGCTTTCGCGTGCATCGTCGAGACGTTGCCCTTCAACGCCCGAGGATTCTTGTCGAGACGTTCGGCCAGCCGCTCGCGAACCTCCGCGGCGGCCGCTCGCGTGTACGAGACGACCAGAACGTCCCGCATCGTCACGCCGTCCCGGTCGAGTAAGTCCTCGACGCGATCGAGGAGTGCCGTCGTCTTGCCGCTCCCGGGGCCCCCGAAGAGACGGGTGACCACCGGCTCCGTGTCGGTCATCACACAGTAACAGGGCCCAGGGGCCTATAAGTGCCGTGTCTCGGTGCCGGTCACGATCTGCGGGTCGAGCGGGCCTCACGCACCTCCGCGCCGTCCCGTATCTTGTCCTCGCAGTTCGGGCAGACACGTGGTTGCGCCACTCCGTCAGGGGTGAACACCCGGACGTACGCCTCGGTTACGAAGGATCCACAGTTTTGGCACTCCGGCATCGTTCACTGGATTGTTGTGAGTCATCTAACTTAGATGTGCCGACTACCCGAATTTTTCCGGGGGCTAAGATGCGGCTATCCCTACCCGCCAATTCCAAAAACCGGCGTCGTGTCAGTTTGCTACGGTGCCCAGCCACAGACCGAGCACTGTGTCGCCGCTACCTCATGGAGGCCCCCACATTTCGGGCACTGCTTTTTGTTATAGTTCTGGTCCCACGATGCCGTGTCGTGACCTCTGGATTCGAGGAACTGGTCGATGAGACCGTCGTCGGGAGCCTCTGCACTCGACATACAAGGTGTGTTATGGCATACCACCCACTTAACTGTATCGACCAGTTGGATAGCTTGCCGTCTCGATCCCAATTTTGCGGTTGAACATCCTTTTCAACGCGCCGACGCTATCTCCCGGTATGGAAATCGTCCCGGACACGAGTGTCATCATCGACGGCCGGGTTTCGGAGCGGGTGCGAGCCGGCACGTACGCCGGGGCGACGATCGTCGTCCCCGAGGCGGTCGTCGGCGAACTCGAATATCAGGCCAACGCCGGCCGGGACACCGGCTGGGACGGCCTCGAAGAGCTCCAGACCCTGATCGAACTCGAAGCGGACGGCGAGATCGAGGTCGAGTACGTCGGCGAGCGGGCCGAGAAAAGCGAGATCGAGCGGGCCGCCGCGGGCGCGATAGACGCCCTGATTCGTGACGTCGCCCAGGAGCGGGGCGCGACCCTGTTCACCTCCGACATCGTCCAGGCCGAGGTCGCCGAGGCCAAAGGCATCGACGCGGAGTACGTCGAGCCGAAGGGCCGGGACACCGAGTCCCTGCAGATCGAGTCCTTCTTCGACGAGGAGACGATGTCGGTCCACCTCAAGGCCGGCACGCGACCGATGGCCAAACGCGGGGCCATCGGCGAGATGCACTACGAGATCATCGACGAGACCGTCTCGACCGAGGACGACCTCAAGGAGTGGAGCCACGACATCGAGGAGACCGCCCGCGCGAGCCCCGACGGATTCATCGAGATCGACGAGGTGGGGATGAAGATCGTCCAGTTCCGGGACTACCGGATCGCCCTCGCCCGCCCGCCCTTTGCGGATGGCTGGGAGATCACCGCGGTCCGACCGATCGCGAAGACCGATCTCGCCGACTACGATCACGCCGAGGAGCTTCGATCGCGACTGCTGGAACGCCAGCGGGGCGTACTCGTCGCCGGCTCGCCCGGGGCCGGAAAGTCGACCTTCGCCCAGGCGGTCGCGGAGTTCCTCGTCGAGAACGACAACGCCGTCAAGACCATGGAGCGACCCCGCGACCTCCAGGTTGGCCCCGAGATCACCCAGTACACGGCCCTCGATGGCGATATGGCCGCGACGGCGGACTCCCTGTTGATGGTGCGGCCGGATTACACCATCTACGACGAGGTGCGCAAGACCGAGGACTTCGAGGTCTTTGCCGACATGCGACTGGCGGGCGTGGGCATGATCGGCGTCGTCCACGCCACGCGGGCCATCGACGCCCTCCAGCGGCTGGTCGGCCGGGTCGAACTCGGGATGATCCCGCAGGTCGTCGACACGGTCGTCTTCATCGAGGCCGGGGCGGTCGAAACGGTCTATGACGTGACGACCGAGGTCAAGGTCCCGTCGGGGCTGATGGAGGAGGACCTCGCCAGGCCGGTCATCGTCATCCGGGACTTCGAGACCGGGACGCCGGCCTACGAGATCTACACCTTCAACCGGCAGGTCGTCACCGTCCCGCTTGATGGCGCTGAGGCGTCGAAATCGGGCGTGGATCAGCTGGCCGAGGGCGAGATCGAACGGGAGATCCGCGCGGCCGCCGAGGGCCCGGTCGAGGTCGACGTACAGAGCCCGAACTCGGCGATCGTCTACGTCGATACGAACGACATCTCACACGTCATCGGCCGGGACGGAAAGCGCATTCGGGAGATCGAGAACCGCCTGGGGATCGACATCGACGTGCGAACCTTCGAGGACCAGCCGAGTACCGAATCCGAATCGAAAACTCAGGGCGAGATCGTTACCCCGGAGATCACCACCCAGCACATCATCGTGCCGGTGGAGGAGCGCGGGTCCGGGGAGACGGTGGAGGTTCAGGCCAACGGCGAATATCTCTTCACGGCGACAGTCGGGCGTGGCGGCGAGATTCAGGTCTCCCGGGGGAGTGCCATCGCGGAGGAACTCGAACGGGCGATCGATCGGGAAGAGATGATCACCGTGCAGTGATCAGGCCAGTTCGGCCTCGGCACTGGACTCCTCGGTCCGTTCGGCCGGGGATCGCAACTGATAGAGGCTCTGTCTGGCGTCCTGGAAGTACACCTGCTCCTCGATCTGCTGGCAGTCATCGAGGCGGTCGAGCGCGTACCGGACCGTCCGGGCCGAAAGCATCGATTCCTCGACGATGCGCTTCTGGGTCAGCGGGCCGTCGTACTCCAGGACCTTGTAGACCAGCTTGGCACTGGGGGGCAGTTCGTCGAGGCAGGGTTGGTCTGTCATAGATGAACAAAGCAGTGAGAAGCGAATAAGAAACGGGCCCAATTGATATGGTGGAAAGCGGGAACGAACGGCTTTTGGGCCGGCACACCGAGTACACAGACATGAGTACCGAGAATGCGGGGATGACCGGCCACCTCCGGTCGGTCGTCATCACGACCGAGACCGCACTCGGCGGGGTCCTCGCCGGCGTGGCATCGGCGGCCCTCGCGACGAGTGCGACCGATCAGCTCGGCCTGGCGATCATGGTGGGGGCGCTGATCGCCAACATCGGCGTGTTGCGGCTGCTCGGCATCGACGTGAGCGAGTTCGGCGCGAAAGACCACCTGTTCAACGCCTTCATGACCTTCTCGCTGTGGTTCGTGACCTGGGGGGTCTTCCTGACGACCGGCGTCACACTCTAGCATGGCGAGTGACAGTATCGCCACCGTCGACCTCGAGCGGTGTCAGCCCGATCGGTGTAACTACGAGTGCATCGATTACTGCCCCCCGAACCGCACCGGCAAGGACTGTATTCTGGCCCGTTCGGAGCGCTACGACGAGGACGAGCCCTTCGACGGCGAACCGGATCAGGTCTGGATCTCCGAGGAGATCTGTCTGGGCGAGACCTGTGGGATCTGCGTACAGAAGTGTCCCTTCGACGCGATCGAGATCCTCAATCTGCCACAGGAACTCGACGAGGAACCAACCCACCGCTACGGCGACAACGCCTTTGCCCTGTACGGGCTGCCGATGCCCGAAAGCGGTACAGTGACCGGGCTGCTGGGGCCGAACGGGATCGGGAAGTCCACCGCGGTCAAGGCCCTGGCCGGCGAGATCACGCCCAACCTGGGGCGGATCGGCGACCCGCCGGACTGGGAGGCCGTGATCGACGAGTACCGGGGGACGGCACTCCAGGACTACCTCGTCGCCGTCCGGGACGGCGACGTGACCGTCTCGCGCAAGCCCCAGTACATCGACCGCATCCCCGATCAGTTCTCGGGGACCGCCCGGGAGCTGCTCGCGGCGACCGACGAACGGGGCGAACTGGAATCGATCGCCGACCGGCTCTCGGTCACCCCGGTCCTCGACCAGGCGGTTGAGAGTCTCTCCGGCGGCGAACTCCAGCGCGTGGCCATCGCGGCCGCGCTGTTGCGCGATGCCGATTTCTACTTCCTCGACGAGATCACCCCGTACCTCGACATCACCCAGCGGATCGCCGTGGCTCGGCTGGTTCGGGAACTCGCCGAGGAGGAAGACCGGGCGGTCCTGGTGGTCGAACACGACCTGGCGGTCCTCGATCTCCTGGCTGACAACCTCCACGTGGCCTACGGTGAACCGTCGGTCTTCGGGGTCATTACGCCCCCCAAACCGGTTCGCAACGGCATCAACGAGTACCTCGACGGCTACCTGGAGAACGAGAACATGCGGGTCCGGCCGGAGGCCATCGAGTTCGAGTCTCACGCTCCTCGGCCGGTCTCGAACGCCGACGTGCTCGTGGAGTACCCGGACCTGGAGAAGTCCTACGGCGACGGGGAGTTCTCCCTCTCGGTCGATGGCGGGGTCGTCCACCAGAACGAGGTGCTTGGCATCGTGGGCCCGAACGGCATCGGGAAGTCGACCTTCGCGAAGCTCCTCGCGGGCCGACTCGAACCCGATTCCGGGAGCGTGGACCTGGATCTGGACATCGCCTATAAGCCCCAGTACGTCGAGGCCAACCAGCACATTCCCGTCGAGACGTTCCTCCGGGACATCTCCACGGACGTGGGCAGCTCCTACTGGCAGACCGAGATCGGCGACCCGCTCAGTCTCGGGGACATCATGGATCAGCTACTGGTCGATCTCTCCGGCGGGGAACGCCAGCGGGTCGCGATCGCGGCCACGCTCTCCCGGGACGCCGACCTCTACCTGCTCGACGAGCCGTCCGCGCACCTCGACGTCGAACAGCGAGTGCTCGCGACCAGGGCGATCCGCCGCTACGCGGAGAACCACGAGACGACGGTCATGGTCATCGACCACGACATCTACGTGATCGACCTGCTGGCGGATCGCCTGCTCGTCTTCGACGGCGAGCCCGCCGAACGGGGGCACGCCAGCCCGGCAATGAACATGCGCGAGGGGATGAACACGTTCCTCGAAAACCTCTCGGTCACCTTCCGTCGCGACGAGCGGATGGGCCGGCCACGGATCAACAAGCCGGGCAGTCAACTCGACCGGCAGCAGCGCCGGGACGGCGAGTACTACTACACCGGGTGAGTCAGTGGTCGATGTGTTCCCGGATCCGTTCGGGGACACTCGGGTCCCGCAGGGTCGTCGTGTTGCCCAGTTCCTCGTCGTTCGAGATGTCCTCCAGGAGCCGCCGCATGATCTTCCCCGAGCGGGTCTGGGGGAGTTCCTCGACCAGCCAGACGTTGGCCGGGCGGGCGAACTTCCCGATCTGATCCTCGATCGACGCGACGATTTCCGCACGTACCGCCTCGCTCTCCTCGTACCCGTCCCGCAGCGTGACATATACGTCCGGGACGGTGCCTTTCTGTGGGTCCTCACGGCCCGCGACCGCAGCGTTGGCCACGGCCTCGACCTCCGCGACCGCACTCTCTAGCTCCATCGTCCCGAGTCGGTGGCCGGCGACGTTCATCACGTCGTCCAGCCGCCCGAGGATACGGAAGTACCCGTCGTCGGCCTGTACAGCCCCGTCACCGGCCTTGTAGACCCAGTCCGCGGGGTCATCACTGTCCGTCTCGGAGAACTCCCGCCAGTACTCGTCGATGAACCGCTCGTCGTTGCCATAGACCGTCTGGAGCATGCCCGGCCAGGGCCGCTCGATGACGAGGTTGCCGGCCCGCGCCGAGCCCTTCTCGATCGGGTGGCCCTGGTCGTCGTAGACCGCGGGCTTGATACCCGGGACGGGATGGCCGGCCGAGCCGGGTTTCATGTCCTTGAGCGCGGGCAGGTTCGTGATGAGGTGGCCGCCGGTCTCGGTCTGCCACCAGGTGTCCACGATGACCGCGTCCCCGCCGCCGATGTGCTCGTAGTACCAGAGCCAGGCCTCGGGCTGGATCGGCTCCCCGACCGTGGTCATGTGCCGGAAGTCAAAGTCATACTGCGCGGGGATCTCCTCGCCCCACTCCATGAACATCCGCACGGCGGTCGGGGAGGTGTGGAAGATGTCCACGTCGTACTTCTCGGCGATCTCCCAGATTCGGCCCTTGTCCGGGGCGTCCGGCGCGCCCTCGTACATCACGCTGGTCGTTCCCAGCGAGAGCGGCCCGTAGACGATGTAGGAGTGCCCGGTGATCCACCCGATGTCGGCCGAACACCAGTAGGTGTCCTCGGGTTCGATGTCCAGGACGTACTTCGAGGTCGCGGTGGCATGAGCCAGATAGCCGCCGGTCCGGTGCTGGGTCCCCTTGGGCTGGCCGGTCGTCCCCGAGGTGTACATCAGGAACAGCGGGTCCTCGGCGTCCCGCTCGACCGGATCCACGCGTGCACCCTGCTTTTGCTCCAGCACTTCATCGACCAGGACGTAGGGATCGTCACTCGTGATCTCGACGTCGGGGTGGAGTTCGTCCTCCCGCTTGAAGAGCAGGACCGTCTCGACGTCGGTCTCCGCGAGTTCGAGGGCCTCGTCGGCTTTCGCCTTATGATCCAGGAACTCCCCGCGGCGGTAGTAGCCGTCGATCGTCACGACCACGTCAGAGTCGGCGTCGTCGATCCGATCCGCCAGGGCCTGGGCGGAGAACCCGCCGAAGACCGCCGAGTGTGGGGCCCCGATGCGGGCCGCCGAGAGCATCGAGATCGGCAGGGCCGGAACCATCGGCAGGTGCAGCGTGACGATGTCGTCCTCGCGGACGCCGACCTCCTGATAGACCGCCGCCATCTCGTTGACGCGGCGATAGAGGTCCTGATAGGCGATGCGTTCGGTGTCGCCCGGCTCACCCTCCCAGAGCAGGGCCGTCTGGTCCTTTCGCTCGGGGAGGTGTCGGTCGATGGCGTTGACCGAGGCGTTGAGCGTCCCGCCTTTGAACCACTCGTAGAAGGGCGGATTCGAATCATCGAGGACCGTGTCCCACCGTGAATCCCACTCCAGCAGGTCGGCCCACTCGGCGTAAGCCTCGGGGTAATTCTCCTCGAAGCGGTCATAGACCGCCGGATCGGTCTCGTTTGCCTGGCCGACAAAGCGGGTCGGCGGCCGGAAGTACTCCTGTTCGGCGAGACGGGCTTCGATTGCGCCGTCGGATTCGTCTTCGGGCATGCTGATCGTTCTCACTCATTCGAGAGGGACCCTTAGGTCTTGTTCCATGGATCGCGGCAAGTTTTCGCACCGACTCAGAAGAGTTCGCGCTGACAGGTGCCACAGAGGGTCTCTTCTTTCCGGTCGACCTCCTGGACCGTCGGCGAGAAACTCATCGCACAGCGGTTGTTGTCACAGTGATCGAGCCCGAGCATGTGGCCCACCTCGTGGACGACCTCCTTCCGGACCCGGTCACCGAACACGGCCTCCGGCGATCGCTGGGAGAAGCCGCCGTCCGAGGACGTTCCGAGCCGGTTCGTCGAGACCACACAGCTTCGACCGTCCAGATAGGCCAGGCCGAAGACGTAGTTCCGCCGACGGTAATAGAGGTCCTCGGTCGTCAGCCCGACGGCCCGGTCCCCCGGAGCGGCGTCGGCCGCCAGGTCGATGAACGCCTCGGCGCGGTACTGGTCGCGCCCGCTGTCGTAGGCGTCCCGGGGGAGGTCCTGGTCGGTCGCGATAGACACGGAGGCATCGTAGACTGAGCGAAGAACCGCGGAGGCCTCTCGCTTGACCGGCGCGGGGACCTCCCCGATCGGGACCAGATCGACGCGCATGGGAAGGGTTTTCGCCCCATCGGCCATAAACATCCCGCCGTGAGTCGATTGCCGACCGGCCTGCTGAAATTGCTCGACGGTCATGACCGGCTGGTCGAGGTGGGGATCGGTTTCCGAACCACGGTCGCGGCGGAACTCGTCGATCGCGGGGTCGCCGTGACCGCCGTCGACCGAGTTCGACGGGACGTACCGCCGGGCGTGGACTTCGTCCAGGACGACGTGACCGACCCGACCTGGACGGGGTATGGCGACGCGGACGCGATCTACGCCCTGCGACTGCCGCCCGAACTCCAGCGACCGGCAGCCGATCTCGCCGACGCCGCCTCGATCCCGCTCTATTTCACCACGCTCGGGGGCGATCCCGTCCTCATCTCGGCTCGCATGCAGGAGACCGAGTCCGGGCCAGTGTACGTCCACAACACGTCGGCCCGACGCGACCGGACCCACAACTGATTTCGGCCATCCCCGCCAGGCTCGGGTATGCAGGTCGACGCGGTCGTCCTCGACATCGACGGGGTCCTCGTGGACGTCTCGAACTCGTATCGGCGGGCCATCGTCCGGAGTGTCGAAATCCTGGTGGGCGAGACGATTCCCCGAGCCGCAGTCCAATCGTTCAAAGACGCCGGCGGGTTCAACAACGACTGGGTCCTTTCAGACGCCGTCGCGCTGTTCGTGCTGGCCCGGGATCGGGGCCTCGACCAGGACGTGGAAGACTTTACTGAGCACGTCGCCGAGCAGGGCGGCGGTCTCGACGGCGCGAAGGGCGTCGTTCGTGACGCGCTCGGCGACGCGGCGACCGCGGTGTTCGAGGCGTGGGACCCGGATCGGCTCCGGGACGTGTTCCAGCAACTGTACCTCGGGCCGTCGGGGTACCGCGACCTGGAAGGCGGCGAGCCGGACCTTTATGAAGGATCGACGGAGGATCTGGAGCTACCCCCGGCAGGGTTCATGGCGGACGAGCCGATTCTGATCGAACCGGCGACGATCGAGTCCCTGACAGCGGACTTCGAGATCGGAGTCGTGACGGGACGCCCCCGGGCCGAGGCGCATCTGGCCCTCGACAGGGTGGGGCTCTCGGTGCCCGCCGATCGGCTCTACGCGATGGAGGACTGGACGGGCAAACCCGACCCCACGGCACTGATCCAGGTCGCCGAACGGACGGGCGCCGAAACACTCGCCTTCGCCGGGGACACCCGGGACGACGTGCGAACGGCCGTGAACGCGACCGAGCGCGATCAGCGACGCGAGTACTACGGAATCGGGGTCCTCACGGGCGGGCTCGCGGGCGAGAGTGGGCGAGCAGCCTTCGAGTCGGTCGGGGCCGCGGCGGTGGTGGAGACGGTCAACGAGTTGCCGACGATCCTGGAATCGGTCTGAGTCGCCGCCACGCTTTTCGCCGGTGGGCCAGTGAGTCGGAGCATGCAAATCGCGCTGCTCGGTGGGACTGGTGACCTCGGTGCGGGACTCGCCCTCCGGTGGGGTCGGGATACGGACCACGACCTGCTCGTGGGGTCCCGGGACCCGGACCAGGCTCGCGAGGCCGCGAGTGACTACGCGGCCCGACTCGATGGGACCGCCTCGATCTCGGGCGTCCAGAACGGAGACGCCGCCGCGCAGGCCGACATCGTCGTCCTGGCCGTCTCACCCTATCATCTCGGCGACCTCCTTTCGACGATCGGTGATCGGCTTTCCGAGACGGCCATCGTGGTGACCCCAGCGGTCGGAATGGAACGCGGCGAGGACGGCATGAGCTACGCACCACCACCGCAGGGAAGTGTCGCCGCACTCGTTCGAGAGCGGACGCCCGACCCGAACCCGGTCGTCGGGGCCTTCCACACGCTTCCGGCGGGTCGACTCGCCGACCTGGATACCACCCTAGATTTCGACACGCTCGTCTTCGGTGATCGTGCGGACGCCGTCGCACAGGTCAGGGAGGTAGCCGAATCTATCGACGGACTGGGAACGCTCACAGCGGGTGGGCTCGGGAACGCCGCGGCGGTGGAGTCACTCACGCCGCTGTTGCTCACGCTGGGTGCGGAAAACGACGCCCACGGGCTCGGCCTGAAAATCCAGTAGCTACGCGCCGGCGGACTGCAGGGCCTCCTCGATCGGTTCGCGCTGGGTCACGCCGACGAAGCGTTCAATTACCTCGTCGCCAGCCGTGACGACCACCGTGGGGATCGAGCGGACCTGATACTCGTTTGCCATGTCGGGATTCGCATCGACGTCGACGAACTCGAAGGTCACCGAATCGGCGTAATCCGCTTCGAGCTCCTCGATGATCGGGTCCTGGGTCTTGCAGGGCCCACACCAGTCGGCGTGAAAGTCGATCAGGGTTACCTCGGCCATCGATCCGTGGTACCTCCGCCGCTCGCATAAGGGTTGCCGTCGCCCCCAGCCCGAAAGCTTTAGGCCCGTCTCTCGCTTTTCTCTGTCTATGAGCAGCGGACAGAACTCCGGCGGCCTGATGTCCAGTGCCGGCCTGGTCCGGTACTTCGACTCGGAGGGTTCGAATGCGATCACGATGGACCCGAAGACCATCGTCGCCTTCGGCGCTCTCTTTGGCATTCTCGTCCGGATTTTGACCATCGTCTCCCTCTGAGAACGGGCATCATTTCTACCTGGGACTCCCAGGGGCTGTCATGGATGCGTATATCGACGGGGTGCGGGTCGCCGGGACGGCGGAGGGGCCGGTTCCGGTGGTACTGCTGGGAGTCGAGGACCAAACCGACGTGCTCCCCATCTTCATCGGCTTCGACGAAGCGGTCAGCATCGCCCGCGGCCTGGACGCCCGGGACATCGGCCGGCCGCTGACCCACGACCTCACGCTCGACATCATCGAGGAGCTCGGTGGCCGGGTCGAGAAGGTAGTCGTCACCGGCCTGGAGGAGGGAACCTACATCGCCGATCTGCACCTGAACACGCCCCGTGCAGACGCGGTCATCGACGCCCGGCCGAGCGACTCCCTGGCCCTTGCGGCCCGAACCGACGCGCCAATCGCCATCGCGGAATCGGTCTTCGAGACCGGCGGGCGGGCTCCCGAGGAGTTCGACGACCTGGAGGACATCCGGGAGGTCACGGACATATGAGCGACGCGATCCTCGAGGCCCTCTTCGAGACCATCGAGGACCGGAAAGCGCGCCTGCCCGAGGACTCCTACACGGCGTCGCTTTTCACCCACGAGAAGGGCGAGAACGCGGTGCTGGAGAAACTGGGCGAGGAGACCACCGAACTCATTCTGGCCGCCAAGGACGAGGACGAAACGGAGATCGCCCACGAGTCCGCCGACCTGGTCTATCACCTGCTCGTGTTGCTCGCCATGCAGGACATGGAGCTTGCAGACCTGCTCGCGGAGCTCGAAACCCGCCGAGAGTAACGGGCAATAAACGGGCTTATACGTGCCCGGCGGCTATCCCGGATACATGATTTTCGAGGACCTCCAGACCACGCCCACCGCCTCGGAGCTCCTCGACACGGCGTTCTCGCGGGCGGCCCGGGCCGGCCGGGCCAAGCACGGCGTCGAGGCCCAGCAGTCGATGTTGCAGACGGCTTCGAACGTCCTCAGCGACAACCTCGAGTACGTCGTCCGGGACTGGCCGGACTTCGAGACCCTCGATCCGTTCTACTACGAGCTCGCCGACGCGCTCGTGGGTGTCGATGAGCTCCGCCAGCATCTCTCCGAGGTCTCCTGGGCCGGGCGCAAGACACACGAACTCGGCCGCGAATACATCGGTCGGCTCCCCAAAGGGGACGCCGACGCCGCGAAGAAGATCCGGCAGCAGGCCTTCGCCCGAATGGGCTCGGTCATGAACGAGGTCGCTGCGGACCTCGAAGCCATCGGTGAGGCCCGGAACACGCTCTCGAAACTCCCCGACATCGACCCCGAGGTCCCGACCATCGCGGTCGCAGGCTACCCCAACGTCGGGAAGACGGCCTTCGTCAACAGCGTGACCCGCGCCCACAACGAGACCGCCGCCTACCCCTTTACCACCACGGGAATCAACGTCGGCCACGTCGAGCGGGACCACCTGACCTACCAGATCGTCGATACGCCGGGGCTCCTGGACCGGCCGGAAAATGAGCGAAACGAGATCGAGTCCCAGGCCACGAGCGCGCTCGCCCACGTCGCCGATCTGGTGCTTTACTTCTATGACCCGAGTGAGACCTGTGGCTATCCCCTGGAGGATCAGCAGGCGCTGCAGGCCGAGATCGAGGCGACCGTCGACGCGCCGATGATCGTTGTCTGTAGCAAGGCCGACCTCTCAGAAGCAATCGAGGCCGATCACTACCTGACGATCCCGAGTGAGACTGCGGGCGAGGCCGTGGGCGAGACACCCATGGAAGTCCTCGAGGCCGCGATCGAACGACTCGACGTGGACATCGAGTTGCCCTTCGAGCGCTGATCAGCCGGCCCGTTCGATCGCCAGGTATCGCACTTCGATGGGTACCGACTGGCCCGTCTCCGTTTCGATCCGGGTGGAGAGTTCCGCTGCAAGGCCTTCCGGTGGGGAGTCCCCTGCCCTGACCCCGACCGAGACGACGACGCTGTCGACGTCACGGTAGAGCAGCGTCTGTCGGTGCTTGAACTCGACTTCGAGCAGTTCCGCGTCTTCGATTCCTGCGAGCGTGCCCTCGACTTCCGTCTGTACCTGATCCTCGAAGGTCGCGTTCTGGTAGGTCGCCAGCGTGGTCGCGCCCAGGAACACCGAGAGGGCGGCGATCGCGACGGCCAGGACGGCGATCCGCTTGAGCGTGGCCGTCCGCGCTTCGGATAGCTGGAACCAGTCCTCCGGCTGGTACCCCTCGTACCACAACACGAGAAGCGCAGCCAGGTTGATCGAGAGGACGTTCACCAGAACCAGGACCGACGCCCCGAGGACGGCCTGGGGCATCGCCCAGGCGATACCGATCCCGATGACCGCGGTCGGGGGAATCAACGCCGCGGCGATCATGACACCGACCAGGGCCGTCGACACGCCGGTCGAGAGGCTCAACGCCCCGGCCACCCCTGCTCCCAGTGCGACCGCCAGCGAGAGGAAGTCCGGCGAGAGCCGGCCGCTTACCTGCTCGATCGCCAGCAGATCGATCCCTGGCGGGACGAGGTTGACCGACTTCGCAAAGAGCGCAAACAGCGCGGCCGCGGGAATGGCGACGCCGAACCCGATCGCCTGGCGGGTCACCCCGCGGACGAAGATCTCCCGGTCCGCAACGACTGAACCCACGCTCGTGGCCATCGCCGGACCGATGAGTGGGGCGATCACCATCGAGCCGACGACCACCGCCGGCGAGTCGAGCAGGATCCCTGCGGTGGCGACGATGGCGCTGATAATCGACATCACCACGTAAGTCGAAATGTCGGGCGCAAGTCCGTCGACCGTGGCCACGAGTTCCTCGCGGGCGATCTTGGCCGGGTCCTCCTTGTTCGCCTCCTCGTATCGGTCCTTCAGCGCGTCGAACTTCCGAGAAATGACGGTCTGGGCCTCGATGACCACGGTGATGGCCTCTTCGTCCACCCCTACCTCGCGCAGTTCGTCGAGCACGTCCTCGACGGCCGACGCCGGGAGCGGGAATTCCACGACGGCGGCGATGTTTCGGGAGCCGGTCTCCTCGGAGACGACGTACTCGATGTCGAGGGAGTCGAGGGTCTCGAGGACCGTCCCTCGTTTCCCCGTCGGCACCGCGATCTGGACCAGGCGCACGCCCCCAAAATCGGCGGTCGGGGGCTTAAGCCTTCAGTCGATGAGCGGGCCACAACCCGTAAACCCCCCGAGCGGATAGCGGAGGTATGTTCGAGACGCGACCGGACCGCTCGATGGAGGTGGTACTCGTGGGCCGGTCCAACGTGGGGAAATCGACACTCATGCGGCAGCTAACCGGCCACACCTTCGACACCGGCCGCAACCCGGGGGTCACCCGCCGCCCCAACCACTACGACTGGGCGAGCGAGGACTTCGTCATCACCGACCTGCCGGGTTTTGGCTTCATGTCGGGCGTGCCCGAGGAGACCCGCGAGCAGATCAAAACCGACGTGGTCCGGTACCTGGAGGCCCACGCCGAGAAGATCCTCGTGGGCGTACTCGTCCTCGACGGGAAGGCCGCCGTGGACATCATCGACCGCCACCTGGAACGAGAGGAACTCCCACACGACGTAGAGTTTTTCTCCCTGCTCGAGGAACTCGGCATCCAGCCGGTCGTGGCGGTGAACAAGATCGACAAGGTCGAGGATCGGGACCAGCGGCTGGACGAGATCGCCGACCGGCTTGGGATGATGCCCCCCTGGACCCAGTGGCAGGACGTCATCGCCCCGATCTCGGCGAAACAGGGCCGGATTCAGGCCCTCCAGGACGCCGTGAACGCACAGTTCGAGGCGGCAAAGCAGGAAGAGCTCAAACAGTTCTTCTCGTAAATCGAGGGGCGACTCGGGTGAAAAGCCTCGTCACAAGGGGCTCGGAGGGGGTAACTCCTCGTCACTGTCGCCCCGGCCCGTCGTTGGCACTCGGGCCGGTTAACGATTGCTTCCAGGCGGCGGCCTGTGTGTGATCCGCTGCGTACTCCGAGATGGCATCCGCATCGAGAACACCGTCCTCAGTAAGATACCCGTCGACCAGGGCCGCCGACGTGCGCTCGAAGACCGGATCGACGACGGTGACCGACTCGGGGGCCGACAACTGTTCGTGGCCGGCCTCGCCGTCCGACAGGTCGGGAGGGTGTTCTGACGGGCTGATTTTCGCGGTCGCGGCGATGACAGAGACAGGGACATCGAAGTGATTCCCAGCAAGTGCGGCCGCCGTCGTCCCGACCTTGTTGATGACATCGCCGTTCGCGAGCAGGGTGTCCGCGCCGAGCAGCACCACGTCTGCCTCGTGGACGGCTCCAGAGATGTTGGCGTCGCTCGTGAGCCGAACGTCCAGGCCCGCCTCCGCCAGGTCACTCGCTAATTCCCGACCTTCCCCACCCGGACGGGAGACGGGTACCCAGACGGTCTCGGGGGAGCCGCGTTCGAGGGCCTGCTCGACCGTCCCGGACCGGGAGAGTGTGAGGACGGTCTGGCCCTCGACTCGCTCCGCGGCCAGTTCGGCGGCGGCCCGGTCCGCAACTTCCGCCTGGGAGAGCGCTTCGATCGCGGCCTCGCGGACCGCGTCCGGAGTTCGATCGTCCCTGGCCTCGGCCATGACCTGATCGACGCGCACCTGCAGGACAACCATCGCCTCGCGAGCCGTCCGGAGGTCGAGGGCGACCTGCGCGATGTCGTCCCAGTCGCCGCCGTCAGCCGCGATCAGCGTCGCTTCGTCCCGGAGGACTTCGAGGGCGCGTTTCGAAAGCGTCGCCGATCCGGATTCGGAGTCCGCACGAACCTGCTCGACCGTGGGACGAACCCGGTCCCAGGACCGCCAGAGGTCGGGCACCGTCTCCCGGTCACAGATTGCCGGCGGCGGGACCCAGGCGGTCTCCGTGGTCTCCCAGTTCGACTGCACGTCCCGGCTCCCCGTCTCGAATCGGAACGGGTGAACCGTCCACTCCATGTCGAGGTCAGGGTCGGTGACAGGGAATGGCTCGCCCGAGGAGACGAGCGTGACGGCCTGGGTATCGAGGCCCGTCTCTTCGCGGATTTCTCGCTTCGCGGCCGAAAGCGGGGTGTCTCCGGGTTCGACGTGACCGGCGACCCCACCCCAGCGGCCCGGATAGGAGCCAACTGCCTCGCTGCGCCGGAGGAGCAACACCTCCCCGCCGTTCGTTAGAAAGACGGTGACGACCGATCGCGTCTCCATGGGCGGGGCTACGGGCCCCAGCAGGTACTCGTTTCGGACCGGCAGGCTTTCACCCGACCCGAGAGTGAGCCCCTCCATGGAGGTCTTTGCCGTGCCGGGGTTGCCGGAGTTCGAACCCGGCGACGACCTCGCGGCGGCGATCGAGGCGCAGGTCGACCTGCGGCCCGATGACGTGGTCTGTGTGGCGAGCACGGTCGTCTCCAAGGTGGAGGATCGGAGACAGCCCCTCGCTCGCTTCGAGCCGACCGAACGGGCCCGTTCGATCGCCGAGCGGCTGGCGTCGATCACCGGGTCGACCAAGGACCCGCGCTTTGCCCAGGCCGTGCTGGAGGAGTCAACGTCACTGGTGCTCGACGCCCCGTTCTTGCTCGCCGTTACCCGATTCGGACACGTTGGTGTCAACGCCGGCATCGATCGCTCGAACACGGGCGGCCAAGGGGTGTTGCTCCTGCCGGAGGCCCCCAGCGAGTCCGCCGCCCGGATCCGGGCGGGGCTCTCAGAATCACCCGGTGTGATCGTCACCGACACCTCGGGTCGGCCCTTCCGGACGGGCCAGCGTGGCGTGGCGATCGGCTGGGACGGTGTGCCCGTGGGCCGGGACTGGCGGGGGGAGCGGGACCGGGACGGCACCGAACTCGCCGTGACGGTCGAGAACGTGGCGGACGAACTCGCCGCGGCGGCGAACCTGGTGAGCGGCGAGGGGGCTGGCGGGAAACCCGTGGTCGTGGTCCGGGACTTCGAGTTCGGCGATCACGGGACGACCGAGCAGCTGTTCCGTGACCGGGAGACGGATTACGTCAGGCAGGCCCTCGAAGCGTGGGAGTACGGACAATCAGGGCCAGCCGAAAAGGGTGTTCGAGAGGGCGCCGAACCCAAGGACACCGCCGACGCCGACGATCACGGCGAACACGAGCGCGGCGGCGAGTAACAGGAGGGCGGAGATGGGGTCGGTCGCGGCGACATTCCCGAAGGTCTCCAGGGCCGCACGCAGATCCTCGAGGAGCCAGACCATACGTTCCGTTGATCGGGCCGGTGCTTAAGTCTCACCCGTCTCGTCGGGCCTCGATCCCGACTGCCGGCTCGCCCAGGGATGGCGATTTCCCCGTCGACAGGGTTTAATATATCGCTTGTGTATCTGTGGCCGTAATGTCGGAAGTCTGCTCGACGTGCGGATTGCCCGAGGAACTCTGTGTCTGTGAGGACGTCGCCAAGGAGTCCCAGGAGATCTCGATCCGCATCGACGAGCGCCGTTACGGAAAGGAAGTCACCGTCATCGAAGGATTCGACCCCACCGACGTCGACCTCGACTCGCTATCCTCGGACCTGAAATCGAAGATGGCCTGCGGGGGTACCGTCGACGACGGGGAGATCGAACTCCAGGGCAATCACCGCGACCGCGTCGAGGACTTCCTGCTCGACCGGGGATTCAACGTCGCCTGATTTTCGGCCGGGTCACGCGGTTTCACTTTCGAACGCCGCGAGCCCCTCGGCCGCGATCTGTCCCGTGGGCGTGAGCTCGTAGGTCACGTAATTCCCCTCACGATCGGTCGCGACCAGCCCCGCCTCGCGGAGCTGCTTGAGGTGATAGGAAAGCTTCGAGTACTCCAGATCGAAGATCTCGACCAGATCACAGACACACAGTTCAGTCTCGACGAGCAGCCGGAGGATCCGGAGCCGGCGCTCGTCCGCGAGGGCCTTGTAGATCGTCACTGACTCGGTGACCTCCTCGGCCGCGATCGACTGCAGGCGGGCCATCGTGTCCGAATCCACCCGGTAGGCGTCGGCGTCCTGGGCCATTCGATCGGGGAGAGGAGTTAGAGCGTAAAGAGTGTGTTTCTCAGGCGGCGGCCAGCAGTTCGGTCAACTCCTCGACGTCGGGGACCTCCCCCTCGATCACGATTTCGCCGTCGATGGCGACCGCTGGGGTGTGCATGACCCCGCGATCGATGATCTCCATGTCGTCCTCGACCTTCGAGATCGACTCGGGACCCGCCGCGAGTTGGTCGGCCGCACGGTTCACGTTCCGCTCGACTTTCTTGCACCGGGGACAGCCCGGACCGATGATTTCGACGTGCATGGCTGGCTTTGGGTGGCCCACGTGGAGCCATTCCAAATTATCCTTGAACGGCTGGCGGCTTAATCGTGGTGGTTTCAAATGTATTTAGAACAGGTGGTCGGGGCCCGGCTCTCGATGAGTTGCTGGAAACGGTTCACTGGAACAGGTCAGTCGAGAGATACCGCTCGCCGGAGTCCGGCAAGATGGTCACCACGGTCCGGTCCGCGTACTCGGGACGGTTCGCAACCTCGATCGCCGCGTGGAGTGCCGCACCGCCGGAGATCCCGGTCAGCAGCCCGGTCTCCTGGCTCAGTTCGCGGGTTGTGGCTTTTGCTTCCTCGGTCGTGACGGTGAGGACCTCGTCCAGCAGGTCCACCGCCAGGATGTCCGGAACGAATCCCGCGCCGATGCCCTGGATCCCGTGGCTGCCCGACTCCTCGCCCGAGAGCACCGCCGAATCCGCCGGCTCGACCGCGACCACCTCGAAATCCTCGCGACCCAGCTCCTCCTTGTAGTACTGTGCGACGCCGGTGACGGTCCCGCCGGTGCCCACGCCCGCAACAAAAACGTCCGCGTCGCCGTCGGTGGCGGCCTCGATCTCCGGGCCGGTCGTCTCGCGGTGCACCCCCGGATTCGCCGGGTTCTCGAACTGCTGGGGGACGAACGCGGGCTCGTTGGCTTCGGCGAGTTCCGTGGCCCGGTCGATCGCACCTGTCATGCCCCCGTCCGCGGGGGTCAATTCGAGGTCCGCGCCCAGGGCCCGCAGCAGCGTGCGGCGCTCTTCGCTCATCGATTCGGGCATCGTCAGCACCAGGTCATACCCCTTCGCCGCGGCGGCGTAGGCCAGCCCGATGCCCGTGTTCCCGCTAGTCGGTTCGATGATCGTCGTCCCGGCTTCGAGTTCGCCCGCTTCCTCGGCGGCCTCCAGCATCGCAACCGCGACTCGGTCCTTCACCGAGGAGAGCGGGTTAAACGACTCGACCTTGGCGAGGAGATTGGGCGCAAATGAGTCCAGACGCAATAGTGGCGTGTTTCCGACGAGATCCGTCGAGGACTCGACGATGCGGGCGGCGGGCTCTGAATCGGACATTCTAGGATGTCCCAAAAACGTGGCGGTACATAATTATCGATTCCGTTATCGGATGCTGGGAACTAGTGGGTCGGTATTGGATGTTCCCTGAAGCGGTCCCAAGGAGAGTCCAGGGAGAAAGACCGGGACGACATCGGGGCCGCGAAGTGCTTCGAAAGGTCGTCGACATGCCCCTCGAGTGAGGCCTCGCATACCTTCCGCCGAGGTGGAATCACGCACTACTTCTCCAGTAACTCCCCCAGGACATAGTCACCGACCGGGCAGCGGTGAGTGGCGAGAATAAGAAACTCATTCCGACGGACGGACGGACGGGAAAAGGACAAGATGGAGCAGCGGCGGCAGTATCTGGATCGGTTCTCAGAACGGGAGAGACGCGTCGGTTCGTTCATTTACCGATTCTCATCGATCCATTCACAAAAGGTATCGAAATCATTGGCACCCGCCTGATCCGCTATCTCGCGGAGAGTTCCGACCCGTAATTCGTCGTGAAGAGGGACAGTGACGTGCCTCCGATCGTTCTCGTTCGTGGGATGCTCATAGTAGAGTTGGGCGTGGTCTCCTGTCGTTCGACGCCATTCGAAATCGCCAACATTCACTAACACCTTCACGACCGCTTGCCCCGAGAACGTCCGTCGACTCATTCTACTTCAAGATGTCCGGCGGTTCCTGGTCCCCGGTCGTGTTCGCCGCTGGATCGATCCCCATCGCTTCCAATTCGGTTTCTGTTGGAGAATGTCCAGTTTCGTCTTCGAAAAGTTGCACGGCATCATCGAGATTCGCGAGGGCTACTTCCCGGGTTTCTCCCTGAGTAGAGACTCCAGTATCGACATCTTTCGCAATCCACCACCCCTCTTCACGCCACAGGCGGATCTCGCCATTGTGGGAGTCGGCATTGCGACTCGAACTAGCCATCTCACATGTAATTACGGGAAGGACTGCATAAACATTTGGCCCTGCAATTTTTCCCAATCGAGATATTTTCAAATCGACGTCTCATTTGCCAGATTCCGCAATTCTTCCCAGATGGAAGCGATTCAGTTGTGACCGATCCGCCGGTCTCCAGATACTCGATGAGCAGCATATGGCGGCTGAGCTGCTCGGGGGAGAGTTCAATTAGTTCTACGGATCGCAGAAGCGGCCCCGAGGGGAGTCTCGGGAGGAAGACCGGGACGAAATCGGGGCCGCGAAGTGTCCGACGGAACCTGAGCGGACCCGAGGGGACTCCCGCGAGCGGCGAGGGCGACCAGCGGGAGCCTTCGAAATGGACGAACGGTGAGCGGAGCGACGTGAGTCAGCGAGCGGGAGGTTGTCAGGAGGTGAGCGGAGCGAACGAACTGACAGAATTTGAACCACGCCCGAGAACCTGCGTTTCGCAGAACCTCGGTCTCATTCAAATCCCTTGCTCCGTTCACTCTGCCGAGCGCGGTGCCTTCCGGCACACGCGCTGAGTTCCGTAGAAGCGGACCCGAGGGGATTTGAACCACGGTCGGAGCAAAGCTCCTCCCTGATTCAAATCCCCGTCCGCTTCGCTCCTCACCGTCGTTCGTCGCAGAAGCGGACCCGAGGGGATTTGAACCCCTGACATCTTGGTCCGGAACCAAGTACTCTATCCAAACTGAGCTACGGGCCCTCGGAACAATCTCACACGCCGATCCGTTTAACCGTTCTGTCTCGGGTCCACCAAAGGGCGATTTGAGGCTTCGGCGGCTATACCTCCATCCCCATCCACAGGCCCACTATGGATCGTGGATCAATCCTCGCAATCGCAATCGCCATGGCCGTAATCGCCGGTGCCGGGACCGCCGGCCTGGCCATGGCCGTCTCGGACCAACCCGAACAGACCAACACCGACCAGAACCGAACGATCACCGTCACGGGGAGCGCCAGCGAGTCGGCCGCTCCCGACAAGGCAGTCCTCCGACTCGCCGTCGAGAAAACCGCCGCTGACTCCAACACCGCCCGGGCCGCCGTCGCAAGCAACGTCTCGGCTGTCACCGACCGGCTTGCTGAGTTGGGCATCCCCGAGGACCAGGTCCGCACCACCGATTACCGGATCGGTGAACGCATGCGACCCCCCACTGACGGCGGCGAAAGCGAGACACCGACCTACGTCGCCAGGCAGACCATCGAAGTCCACCTGAGTGACACCGAGGCCGTGGGCGAAACCATCGACGCGGCCGTCGCGGCCGGGGCCACAGACATCCAGGACGTCCGGTTCACGCTCGGCGACGAAACCCGGTCGGAGCTCCGGAACACCGCGCTCGACGCCGCGATGAGCGACGCTCGCGTGCAAGCCGAGACCCTCGCCGGGAGTGCCAATCTGACTGTTACGGGCACCCAGAAGATCACCACCGAGGCGAACTCGGGACCGGTGGTTCCCTATACCCTCCAGACGGCCGCCGCTGCGGACAGCGGCACGGAAATCGACGCCGGCCCGGTCAGCGTCTCCGCGCAGGTGACCGTGACCTACACGGCCGCCTGATCGGCCACCCGCGAACTTTTCCCCGTTCGGAACCCAACGGCGATTATGACGAACTGGCGTGCGGTTGGCATCGGATTCGGCGTCGAGTTCCTGCTGGGTATCTTCGGGTTTCTCCTCCCGGGCATCGGTCACATCGGCGCGGGGCTGATCGGTGGCTTCGTGGCGGGGTACATCGCCGCCTCGGGCACCTGGAGTGGGGCCTGGCACGGCCTGCTGGCCGGCGCGATCGGCGGAATCATCCTGGCCATAATCGCTGCGGCCCTGGTGACCGTCGTGGGCTCGCTCGGCTTCGGGATCCTTGGGCCGCTGGCTGGAGGGGGCGTGTTCATCCTGGCCCTCAGCATCGCCCTGTTGCTCGCCATCGACAGCGCGATCGGCGGCGCGATCGGCGGCCTCCTCGCCTGATCAGAACTCGGTTCCTTTTCGCCCGGTCGTCCCCTCGTCGAAGGGGTGTTTCACCAGCGAGACGTTGCTGATCAGGTCGGCATGCTCGGTGAGAAAGTCCGGTGACTCGTGACCGCCGGTGAGTACCAGTTCGAGGGAGTCCGGTTTGGTCTCGATGAGTTCGAGCACTGCGTCCTGGGAGAGTAGCTCCCGGTTCGCCGCGTAGATGAGTTCGTCCAGGATCAGCATGTGGACCCCCGATTCGGGATCGCTGTCGGGATCGAAGGGCGTCGAGAGATCCGCGTCAGCGGCCCCATCGATGATCTCGTTCGCTCGCTCCAAGCCTGCTTGGGCCTTCCCGGCGTGTTCATCGTCGTTCAACTGGCCGTGATGCCAGCCGTAGTGACCCAGGTTCTCGTACGTGTAGCCGGGCAGGGCCGCGATGGCGTTGTACTCCCCGCGGATGTCCTCGACGCTCTGGGTACCGCCCTTCATGAACTGCAGCAGATGGACCCGATAGCCGTGGCCGGCCGCCCGCATCCCCATCCCCATCGCCGCCGTCGTCTTACCCTTGCCGTTCCCCCACCAGACCTGCACCAGCCCGAACTCCTCGGGGGCACTCGGCTCGATGGGCTTGGCGGTCAGGGCCTCACCATCCGAATCGGATTGTGACATTACCCCATAGAAGACCAGCGATTACTTTGGTGGTTCCGATCCCACCACTCACTGCCGTTTGATCTCGTGTCGACCGAAGCCGTAGCGCAGTCGATTGGCCAGCCGGCGGGAGAGCCGCGGCCCGGAGCGGGAGTTGAATCGCTCGGCCAGCGCCTGGTAGATCAGGGGCAACGGGACCTCCTGCTCCAGGGACTCCTGGACCGTCCAGGTGCCGGTCGAGCCACCGGCGACGTGGTCGGCCACGTCACCCAGATCCGACCCCTCCTCGCGGAAGGACTCTTCGGCCAGTTCGAGCAGCCAGGAGCGCACGACCGCCCCGTTGGTCCAGGTGCGGGCGATGTCTTCCAGATCGAGATCGTAGCGGCCCTCGGCCAGAAGTTCGAACCCCTCGCCGTAAGCCTGCATGAGCGCGTACTCGATGCCGTTGTGGACCATCTTCACGTAGTGACCGGCCCCCGAGGGCCCCATCAGTTCGTGGCCCTCCGGACCCGTCGCGACCGCGTCGAAGACCGGTTCGAGGTCGTCGTAGGCCCCTTTTTCGCCGCCGACCATGAGCGAGAAGCCGAGTTCGGCCCCGGCCGGCCCGCCGCTGGTGCCACAATCGAGGTAGGTCGGTTCGATGCGCTCGGCCCGGTCGACGGAGTCTTTGAAGTTCGAGTTGCCACCGTCGATTACCACGTCATCGGCGTCGAGATGCGGCGTGAGTTCGGCAAGCGCGGCGTCGACCGGATCACCGGCCGGGACCATCAGCCAGACGTGTCGCGTCGGGGACAGCGACTCGGCCACGGCCGGGATCGAGTCGACGGTCTCGGCCCCCATCTCGGCGGCACTCGCCCGAGCGACCTCGTCGATGTCGAAGGCCACCACGTCGTGTCCGGCGTCGAGGACCCGGTCCACGACGATCTGCCCCATGCGTCCGAGTCCGATTACCCCAAGTTCCATGGCTCTCCGTGTGGGGGCCACTCCGTTAGCGATTTCGATCGGAGACCGGGCGGAGAGCAACCTTTTTCAACCGAGACACGCCTGGCTCACATATGCGCGTCGTCGCCGTAGTACGTGAGTAGACACGCGAGCAGGCCCGACTCGTGTCCTTCTCGTGATTCGGACCCACAGCGACGACTCCATACTGATCCATGACAGCAGACATTCCCGAGAACTACGACCCCGAGCGAATCGAGTCCAGGTGGGCGGACTACTGGCTCGAGGAGTCGGTCTACGAGTACGAAGACACGAACGCCACCGACTACGTGATCGACACCCCGCCGCCCTACCCGACGGGGAACCTCCACATCGGGAACGCCCTGGGCTGGTGTTACATGGACTTTTTGGCCCGCTATCACCGGATGCAGGGCGAGGACGTCCTCTTCCCGCAGGGCTGGGACTGCCATGGCCTCCCGACGGAGGTCAAAGTCGAGGAAAACGAGGGCATCCACCGCACGGAGGTCCCTCGCGACGAGTTCCGGCAGATGTGCATCGATCACACCGAGGACCAGATCGACGCGATGCGCAGCCAGATGCGCCAGCTGGGCTTCTCCCAGGACTGGGACCACGAGTTCCGGACGATGGACCCGAGCTACTGGGGGAAGACTCAGCGCTCCTTTGTCGAGATGGCCGAGAAGGAGTACGTCTACCGGGACGAGCACCCGGTCAACTGGTGTCCCCGGTGTCAGACGGCCATCGCCGACGCCGAGGTCGAGACCGAGGATCGGGAGGGGACCCTCTATTACATCACCTTCCCCGGGATCGACAACGACGATATCGAGATCGCGACGACCCGGCCCGAACTGCTGGCGGCCACGGGCGCGGTCGCGGTCCACCCCGAGGACGAGCGGTACGCCGACCGGGTCGGGGACACCTTCGAGGTGCCCCCGGTCGGACAGGAGGTCGAGTTGCTCGCCGACGAGGAGGTCGATCCCGAGTTTGGGACCGGCGCGGTGATGATCTCGACCTTCGGCGACAAACAGGACGTCGACTGGTGGGCCCAGTATGACCTGGAACTGCGACCCGTGCTCACCGAGGACGGCCGGCTGACCGAACTCGCGGGGGAGTACGAGGGACTCACTGTCGAGGAGGCCAAAGACCGGATTCCGGCCGACTTGGAAGAGCAGGGACTCCTGAACGACACCGAACCCGTCGAGCAGTCGGTGGGGGTCTGCTGGCGGTGTGACACCCCGATCGAGATCCTCTCGAAGGATCAGTGGTTCGTGGAGGTCCGCCAGGACGAGATCCTGGAGAAAGCAAAAGAGGTCGAGTGGATCCCCGAGCACATGTACGCCCGCCTGGAGGAGTGGACCGAGGGGATGGACTGGGACTGGGTCATCTCCCGCCAGCGGGTCTTTGCGACCCCGATCCCGGCCTGGCAGTGTGAATCCTGTGGCCACTGGGAGATCGCGGACGAGGCGGAACTCCCGGTCGAACCGACCGAAACTGGCCCCGAAATCGAGGCCTGTCCGGAATGTGGCGGCACCGAGTGGACCGGCGAAACCGACGTGATGGACACCTGGATGGACTCCTCGATCTCCGCGATGCACGTCGCCGGCTGGCCCGAGGCGGAGTTCGAGCCGGTCGCGCTGCGCGAGCAGGGCCACGACATCATCCGGACCTGGGCCTTCTACACCCTGCTCCGGACGGCCGCGCTGGAGGACGAGCGACCGTGGGACACGGCGCTGATCAACGGCATGGTCTTCGGTCCGGACGGCAACAAGATGTCCAAATCCCGGGGCAACGTCGTCGCGCCGGACGAGGTGATCGAGGAGGAGAGCGCCGACGCCTTCCGGCAGGCCATGGCCGTCGGGGGGCGACCGGGGGCCGACGTGCAGTTCCAGTGGAAGGAAGTCACCGCTGCCTCCCGATTTTTGACCAAGCTCTGGAACGTCTTCCGCTTTGCCGAGAGTCATCTCGAAGCGGACACCCCCGAGGTCACGGCCCCGGCCTACCGGGACACCGACAAGTGGATCCTGGGTCGCCTTGCGGCGGTCTCCGAGGAGATGGAGACGGCAATGGACGAGGAACGCTTCGACACCGCCGTGCGGGCTCTTCGGGAGTTCGTCTGGGAGGACCTCGCCGATGACTACCTCGAACTGGTCAAGGGCCGACTGTACAACGGCCGACCCGGCGAACGGGACGCCGCCCGGTCGGCACTTTACGACGTGCTCTCGGCGGTCGTGCGCCTGCTCGCCCCGTTCAGCCCGTTCATGGCGGAGGAGGTCTGGCAGCACCTGCCCGGAACCGAGGGCAGCGTCCACCAGGCGTCGTGGCCAGCAATCGACGTGCCCGACGACGAGGGGGCCGTCGGCGAGGTTATCGCCGAAGCCGCCCGGACAGTCCGGGCCTGGAAGTCCGAACAGGGCATCGCCCTGAACGAGGACCTCGAACGGGTGGAACTGTACTTCGACGAACAGCCCGAACACGGCGTCGACACGTACGACCTGAGCGAGACCGTCGCCGCCCCGATCAGGACGGCCGTCGGCCGGCCGGACCTGGCGGAAGTCGCCACGGGCGTCGACCCCGACGAGGCCCAGATCGGGCCGACCTTCCGTGATCAGGCCGGGGCCGTGATGGCTGCCCTGGAGGACGCGGATCCGGACACGATCAAGGCGCAACTCGACTCCGGCGGACCGGTCGA
The DNA here is from genome assembly GCF_001886955.1 of Halodesulfurarchaeum formicicum. Taxonomy (NCBI): domain Archaea; kingdom Methanobacteriati; phylum Methanobacteriota; class Halobacteria; order Halobacteriales; family Halobacteriaceae; genus Halodesulfurarchaeum; species Halodesulfurarchaeum formicicum. Next base: position 1,640,178 of record NZ_CP016804.1, read on the forward strand.
GGTCACCGTCGACGGCGAACCGACCGAGATCGATCCCGAAATGGTTTCCGTGCCGACCGAGTTCCGCACCGAGGCCGGCGAGGAGGTCGCTGTGCTCGAAGCCACGTTCGGCACGATCGTCGTCGTCCCGTAGTCAGTGCAGGCCGATTTTCGCGAGGAGCCAGCGACGATGGCGTCGGGTCGTCTGGACGAGCGTGACCCCGCCGAGAATGAGAACCGCCCCGAGTACCGTTCGCAGGGTGAGTGATTCGCCCAGGATCGTCACACCCAAAAGCACCGTCGCCACTGGCTCGGCCGTCCCGAGGATGCTAGCGTGAGTCGCTTCGATCCGTGTCAGTCCCTCGTAGAGCAAGAGCAACGGCATGCCGGTGCCGAGCACCCCGATTCCCAGGACGATCCCCCAGTGGGTCGGTCCCTGGGGCGGGTGGAAGCCGGCCCGGGCCCAGACCAGCCCGATCGTCGCGGCGGTCACCACCAGCACATGGGCGGTCAGGTGGGTGGGATCGGTATCGGCAACCAGGATTCGGCCCGCGACGTTGTAGATGCCGTAACCAGCCGCGGCACTCGTCACCAGCAGGATCCCCAAAAGCGAGACCTGACTGGCGTCGAGTCCGACGACCATGACGACCCCAGCGAGCGCGAGCCCCAGCGCCCCCAGCGCGGTTCGGGTCACCTGTTCCTCGAGCAGCGGCACCGAGAGCCCGAAGACGAAGATCGGGTAGGTGTAGAAGACGATGGCCGTGAGACTCGCGGTCATGAAGGCGAGCCCGCGGAAATAGGCCAGCGTGAGCGCGGCATAGAGCAGCCCAAGCACCACCGTCGCATAGAGCGGTCGCCCCGAGAGTACGGTTAGGTCGTTCCGGACGAGGAGCACGCCCCAGACGATGGCCGCGCCGATGCTAAACCGGAAGAAGAGCAGCGTCGGTCGACTCAACCCCGTCGCTTCGGCGAACTTCCCGAAGATGGCGAGCGTCCCGAGTCCCGTCGCCGCGATCAGGACCATCAGCCCGCCGACAGTGACCTCTCGCATTGTCGGTGACTTTTGGCGGGGTCGTCTTAAAGTGGCGCCTCCACGAAGAGTGCCGTCGCTTCGAGTTCGAACGCTGGGTTGCGGTTCGTAAGCCCCCTTCTGTTTCGACCCGACATTCGGCTACGCGTCCGCGCAGACTGCCGGACTACCATTCACGCGGACTTGCACCGGCGAGGGGTGGCCGTTCCATCGCTGCTTCGCCGTCGTCCCTCGGTGGGGTCGCTCCAGGGCTTTTTCGGGAATCCTTTTTCGCCCCGGATCCGCACACCTCATCGGTCGAGCGAAGCCGTGTCGTTTCTGTTCCATGGCCCGACGGTCTCCCGTCCCGGGCGTGTGCCCGATCGCCTGTCCGGCGGTGGGGGGACTTTCCTCATGCCCACTCGGGGCACGGGGGTCGGGCGGCCGCTACCCAGTGAGTGTAGCCGATGGGGCCACCTAAGGGGTTCGGTCACCCCGGGCGGTAGTGATTTTGGTTGTATTGGGCCGAGCGTGGGACAAAATGTTACCCTCGGCGGTTTCTAAAAAGGTATAAGAAACCGAAGTCCGTTACATCAAACATGACGAGTCCGGTATCGGATACGGTCCGGAGCAGGTGGGCTGGAACCGGCCACGACGGTGGAACACTTTCGAGACGCGGATTTCTCCGGGCCGCCGGTGCGGCCGGCCTGGGCACCCTCGCTGGCTGTCTCGGCGGCCGTTCCGACGTTTCGGTGCTTTCAGCGGGGAGTCTCGCGACGCTCTTCGAGAACACCATCGGCCCGGCGTTCGATGACGCCCACGAGTACGGGTACCGGGGCGAGTTCCACGGTTCGAACGCGGTGATGCGGATGGTCCTCGACGAACAGAAACAGCCCGACGTGATCGTCAGCGCGGACGCCGAGTTGCTCCGCACGCGCTTGCCTGAGGACATCGCCCCCTGGGACGTGGTCTTCGGGTCGAACGCACTCGTGATTGCCTATGGGCCCGACACGGCGGTCGGTGAACGGCTGGAGGGCGAGGAACCCTGGTTTGAGGTCCTCAGCGAGGCCGACGCGGAGATCGCCCGCTCGGACCCCGACCTGGATCCGCTGGGTTACCGGGCCCTCCAGCTGTTCGATCTTGCGGAGCAGTACTACGACCGGGACGGGCTAGCCCCAGCCCTCACCGAGAACCTGGTGATCGACCCACAGGAGGCCCATATTCTGGCCCGCGTCGAGGCCCAGGAGCGGGCCGCGGCGATCGTCTACAAGAACATGGCCGTGGACCACGGCCTGCCCTACGTCGAACTCCCCGAGAAACTGGACTTCTCGAACCCCGAACACGCCGACTACTACGCGCAGGCGACCTACACGACCGAGGACGGAACTACCGTCGAGGGCGCGCCAGTGCTCTACAACGCCACCGTCCCGAGCACGGCCCCCAACCCCGAAGCCGGGCGGGCCTTTCTCAAATTCCTGCTCTCGAACCCGGAGATGCTGACGGAGAACGGCCTGGTCGTCACCGACGCCTTCCCACGACCCCATGGCCCGGTACCCGAGGAGATCGTGCCATGAGCTACGCCGAATCGGTCCGACGGTTCTCCCGTGGTCAATACGGCGTTGGCAGCCGGATCCTCCACGAAAACGGCGTCTTCGCGCTGCTGGGGGCGGTGCTTTTCGTCTACCTCCTCTATCCCTTCCTCTCCTTTTTCCTGTGGGGACAGGGACTGGGAACGGGGGCCTTCTTCGACCCCAAGGTCGTCTCGGCGGTGAAGTTCTCGCTTTTGTCGGCGCCGGTCTCGACCGCACTGGCGACGGTCTTCGGGGTTCCCCTGGCATACGTGCTGGCCCGGACCACGTTTCCCGGGAAGGTCGTCGTCGACGCGCTTGTCGTGCTCCCGCTCGTGATGCCCCCGGTCGTCGGCGGCGTAATGCTCCTCTCGGGCTTCGGCAGTTTTACCCCGATCGGGGCGGCCGCCGCCTCGCTCGGCCTCCCGCTCACCGACAGCTACCTCGGAATCGTCCTCGCCCAGACCTTCGTCTCCTCGCCGTTCGTTGTCATCACGGCCCGGTCCGGCTTCGCGTCGGTCGACCGCGAGATCGAGCAGGCCGCGCGAAGCCTCGGTAAGGGCCCCATCGAGACCTTCCGCCTCGTCTCCTTGCCCCTCGCCCGGGGAAGCATCCTCGCTGGCGTGGTCCTGACCTTCGCCCGGGCGATGGGCGAGTTCGGAGCCACGATGATGACGGCCTACCACCCGAGCACGATGCCCACCCAGATCTGGGTCACGTTCATCTCGGAGGGCATCGCAGCGACGACCCCGCTGGTGATCGTCCTCCTGACGCTGGGCTTTCTGGTCGTCCTGGCACTGCAACTGGCCGGCAAGCGGATCACCCTCACCGGATGACCCTGGAGTGTTCCCGCCTGGAACGGCGGTACGACGATTTCACCTTCGGGCCGGTCGATCTCACGGTCGAACCGGGCGTGACTGCCGTCCTCGGCCCGTCGGGAAGCGGCAAGTCAACGCTGCTCTCGCTGGTCGCCGGGTTCGAGCCGCCTGATGGCGGTACTATCACCGTGGATGGCGCCGGGATCGACCAGCGCCCCCCGGAGGACCGGTCGGTCGGGATGGTCTTTCAGAACTACGCGCTCTTCCCGCATCTCTCGGTTCGGGAGAACCTGGAGTTCGGTGCGGTCAAAGCGGGGTCGATCGACTCGACGGCCCAGCTATTGGAGATCGAACCCCTCCTCGACCGGGATCCGAAGACCCTCTCGGGTGGCGAAGCGCAACGGGTCGCGTTGGCCCGGGCGCTCGTCTCCGACCCTTCGGTACTGTTGCTCGACGAACCGCTCAGTAGCCTCGACGCCCCGATTCGCCGGCGGCTCCGGGTGGAGTTGCGCGACATTCTCGCCGACCTGGACATTCCAGTTGTGTACGTGACTCACGACCAGGAGGAGGCCGCAGTCGTCGGCGACCGGCTGGCAGTCCTTGCGGACGGTCGGCTGGTCCGGGAGGGGCCCGTCGAATCAGTCTTCGATCAACCTGAGAGTGCCTTCGTCGCGGCGTTCCTGGGAATCGAGAACGTCTACCCGGCGACGGTGCGTACCGAATCCAGAAATGGGACTGTCGTGGCGGTCGACGGGACCGAACTCCTGGCTGCGGGCGAGCCACCGGACGGCGACCTGGCGGTGGCGATACACCCGGAATCGATCAGCCTGAACGGCCAGTCACGGACCACCGGCGACTCGAACAGTCTGGACTGCACCGTCTCGCGGGTTCTCACCCAGCACACCGACGCCACAGTCCTGCTTGACTGGCCCGGTCCGGACTATCTCACAGCCACCGTGGACAGGCAGATCGCGGGCCAGCTTCGGGTGGGCGACACCTGCCGGGCGTCGATTGCGCCCGATGCGGTGCACCTCACGCGTCGGGATCGCTGACCGGATCGACCCGCTCGATGTCCCGAGCGGCCCGGTCGATCGTCGCGTCCAGATCGAACTCGCGGGTGACCGTTCCGTCCTCGATCACCGGTTCCAGGAGTGGCGTCCCGCCGGAGGGGCCCACCCGGTCGACGAGGGCGACGTGGTGGCCCCCGTCAGGGGTCCGATAGACCTGCTTGGTGCCGGAGAGTTTCCCGCGCTTGGCCGCCGGTTCGCCCTCGACCTCGACGATGTCGAGAGCGAAGTCAACTGGGTCGGCGTTGCTCACGAACCCGCCCACACCGAAGCCGTCGACGTGCTCGCGGAGCCGCCTGAGGTCCGCCGGCCCCAGCCCACCGCTGACGAAGATGTCGATGTCGTCCAGGCCTCGAGCTTCGAGTTCCCAGCGAACTTCACGGACGATCTGCTCGAAGTCGCCCCGTCGCGAGGAGGTGGTATCGAGTCGCACGCTATCCAGATCCTCGCCCAGTTCCGCGGCGGCCCGGAGGACCTCATCAACCTCGTCCGAATAGGTGTCACAGAGCGCGACCCGCGGGGCCGCCGAAGGCATCGTCTCGTCGTAGGCTCGCCAGGCCGCCTCCTGGTTGCCCCGGCCGAAACAGATCAGCAGCGCGTGTGGCATCGTTCCGCCGGCCTCGCGGTCGAGCACCTCGCCCGCAGCCACGTGGGAGAAGCCGTCCAGGCCACCGACGAGCGCCGAGCGCTCGACGACGGCAGCGATCGAGGGGTGGACGTGTCGCGCCCCGAAGCTCAGGACCGTGGTCTCCGGGGCCGCTTGTCTCGCCCGCATCGCGTTCGTCGCGATTCCGCTGGCGTGTGAGAGAAAGCCCAAAAGCGAGGTCTCGTAGCGGGCGAAATCGAGGTAGTTCCCCTCGATTCGCATGACCGGTCCGCCGTCGAACAGCGTCCCTTCGGGGAGTGTCCACACGTCGATCGGCAGCCCCGAGAGGAGTTCGACGGCGTCTTTGACGCCGGCGAGGAGTTCGAACTCCCCGTCGGAGAACTGATCGGCCGTCACCTCCGCGACGACGTGGGGATTCGTGTCGGTCGCTTCGAGTGTCTCGACCGTGCGGTCGAAGTAGGCGTCCGTCGCCTTCCCCGACGCGATCGTTTCCGGCGGGATGATGTCGAAGGCGGTCACCGTGTGACCCTCCGAACTGTGTGCATAATCGGTCTACCACGGCCCGGGCGAAAAACCCTACCGCTCTCCGGTCGCCCCGAGGACGAAACGGTCTTCTCTACCCCAGTGTGAACTGTCCACCGTCGATGAATCCACTCCAGTCTATCGCTCGTTCGATCGCCGCCCTGCGAGGCGAGGGCCGGGGCCGAATCCTCGCCACCGTGGCGTCGGGCTGGGGGCTCCTCGTCGGGACACGGATGAGCTATCCCGTCCTGCTTCCCTACATTCGCCAGAGCTTCGACCTCTCGCTTTCTGTCGCCGGACTGCTCGTCACGATCATCTGGCTGGGCTCCGCGCTCGGCCAGCTTCCCGGCGGGATCCTGGCCGACCGGTTCAACGAGCGCTATGTCATGACCGCTGGGCTAGGGGTCGTGGCGGTGGCACTCGCGATCGTGGCCCTGATCGGAAATCCCGTCGCTGTCTTCGTCGGAACCGGGCTGGTCGGGATCGGCCTGTCGCTGTATCCGATCGCACGCATCACCGTCCTCTCTGACATTTACCCCGACAACATCGGGAGTGCCCTCGGGGTGACGATGGCGACGGGAGATACCGGCCAGACGGTGGTTCCACCCGCAGCCGGCTTCGTCGCCGGGGCCATCGCCTGGCAGATGGGCTTTGGAATACTCGTGCCACTCTTCCTCCTGCTCGCGGGGCTGGTGTGGGCGGTCGTTCCGGACAGCGATCCCTCGGCCGGGACGGAAGCCGGCGAGCGTGCCATCTCCCTGGAGCGTGCCCGGGCGGTGATCGAAGAGTTGCGAACCCGAACGATGGTGCTCACCACCGTCGTGCTCTTCGTCTACCTGCTGGTCTGGCAGTCCTTCACCGCCTTCTACCCGACATACCTGGTCAACGTGAAAGATCTCTCACCGGGGGTGGCCGGGACGGTGTTTGCCCTGTTCTTCGGGGTCGGGGTGCTGGTCAAACCAGTCGCGGGGGCCGCCTACGACCGATACGGGATGCGCGCGTCGCTCCTGGCTGTCCTGATCGGCCCGGTCTTCGCCCTCGCGGTGCTCCCGGCTGTCGAAGGGCTCTGGACGCTCGTCGGGTTGACGGCCGTTATCAGCACCATGCTCGGGTCCGGCGCGATTACCCAGTCCTATCTCGCGGATACGATTCCCGAGCGAATCCGTGGCACCGGCCTGGGCGTGGTTCGAACCACGGCCGCCACGCTGGGGTCGGCGGGCCCAGTACTCTTCGGCGTCGTCGCCGATAACGGCTACTTCGACGAGGGGTATCTCCTCCTTGCCGGCCTGATGGTGCTGGTCGTGGCGCTCACCGCGCTGATGCCACGCTCCTGAGCTGGCAAACATGTAATTTCAAAGTCATATAGAACTATTATAATGAAGAACCTAACATGATGTATGGAAAGACGCCGTTTCATCGCCTCCAGCGTGGCGGTCGGCCTGAGCCTCCTCGCTGGCTGTAGCAGCGACCAGGAGCCCAGCAACGGCACGACTACCACGACGCCCCAGGCGACGACCACCGCCGCGGACGGGTCAAACGGGGACGAAACCGTCCAGTTCGGGGCGGTCTATCAACTCGAATCGGATTATGCGGTCGACATCCAGTACGACGACCCGGAGCGTGGACTCACCGGATCGGCAACAGCCAGGTTCGAGGGGGATGACTACTACCAGCGAATCGAAGACTCCTCGACCGGCGACGTCTACGAGCTGTATCACGTCGACGGGACCGACTACGTCGTGATCAACGACGAGACCTGCATCAAGAACCCCGGCCCGAGCGTGGAACCCGAGGAATCAGACGTCGACACAGAGGCAGACACCTACGCCGAGAAGCCCGACGCCGACCTCACCGCGAAGGGCACCACGACCATCGACGGCGAGACCGTCTACGTCTTCGAGGTGACCGGCGAGGACGTGGACGGCACTCTGACGATCTACGTGAGCCAGGCGACTGGCTACCTGCGCCGGGTCGAGTCCGACTGGGGCCGCCTGGACTTTCACTCCTGGGGCGACGTCGAGCCCATTACCGCCCCTGATATGGAGTGTCAGGACTTCTCGAATTAACTCGCGTGTACCGCGTCCAGTTCTTCGACCGTGGGCGCGTTCACGATGGTCACGGTACTTCCGGATCGAGTGACCCGGAAGGCGTCGGCAAATTTCCCCTCGTCGATCCGGTAGGTGTCGGATCGACCCTCGACAGCACTGGCACCGTGATAGTCCAGTAACTCCTCGTAGGCGGCCTGGAACTCCCGGGCGTCGCTGTTCGATTCCCAGGCGATCTTCCAGACGTAGCCCGTCTCGTTGGTGGCCGCCGAATCGTTTCGCACGTAGGGGACGAGCCGCTCACCCGCCCAGCCAGTCGTCGCCGGGTGAGAGTAGTTGTACATGTCGAGTGGGTCCTCGGTGCGGAAGAAATGGCGATAGGGGACCACCACGTCGGTCACCTCGTTCCGTTCGGTAGTCTCGACGTGGCTTGGATACCAGAGCATGACGTACAGACCACCCTCGCCGAACTGGGCGTAATCGATCGCGCCCTCGCCCTGGTCTGGCACTGACCAGTCCGGTCCGGATCGGTCCTGGACGATGACGTGTCGGGGTTTGTTGTCCGGATACCGTTCGGGGTGGATCGTCTGCTCGGTGCTCTCCGGCGGGCGGTCGTAGACCGCGTTCACGCCGGCCCAGCCGGATTGCTGGCGGATCGACTCGACGAAGACCGGCCCGTCGCTGTAGGGCTGGAGACGCAGGGCGAGCATGCCCAGGTGCGTGCTCGAATCGCCGCCTCCGCCGCCGCTCCCGTCGGGCATGACCAGGGCCTCGCTGTAGCGTTTCTCGTAGAGGTAATCGACGTAGTTGCCGTCCCCTTCGATGATCCCCAACTTCGCGTTGTGACGCTCCTCGGTGTCACCGGAGAGTTTTGAGACCTCGAAGGTCGACTCCTGGACGGCGTGGAAGAGTTCCTGGGCCAGCGTGACCTCGTTCAACTGGAGCGGTGGCCCGCTATCCGAGACGATGGTGATGCTGTGATTTCCCGGGGCGTAGTAGCCCATCACGGCCGAGGCGGTGTTCGCGGAGCGCTGCTGGATCGCGCTCTCGTCCTCGCCGAGGAAGAACGTCGCCTCGAACTTGACGTTCTGGTGGAGCCGCTGGGCCGTCGAGTGATTGGAATCGGAGAGACTCCGATTACGGAAGGTCGCCCGATCGATGATCTCGACCGGGACCGGTTCCTCGAACTCCAGGCCACGGATCGCCTCGACCCGGGCCATGCCCCGGGCGACCACAGCGTCGAGTTCCGAGCGGTTGAGGCCGTCGCTCGGATCGACATCCAGGGTCTCGTTGTGCCAGTAGCCGTCTTCCCACCCGAGCCTGTCGGTCTCCGGATCCGGCGGCGGATTCGAGGTCGGGGTCGGGTCGAGTCCGGTGGCGGTCGGGTCCTCGCCACCGGGTTCGAACTGCTGTGGTGTCGGGGCCCCGACACAGCCAGCCGTGACGAGCAACACGGCCAGCGCGAGCGCCCCGAGTCGACGACGCATGGCTGCCGGTCGGTGAGCCAGGGGTAAAATGCTGCCGCCCGCGGCGGCTCAGGAGACGGTGACGGTGACCGACTCGCCGACCGAACAGGCCAGGTCCGGACAGATGAGTTTGGCACCGAATCGGTCACGACCGAGGAGCAAGGAGAGGCCGGTGATCGGCTGGCCGTTCACCCGCACCGTCAGGTCGGGCCACTCGACGGTACCAGTCCCTGGAGTGAGTTCGGTCCCGAGCAGGCTGGCTGCACCGTCTCCCTCCCGGCCATGGACGGGATGGACGCCGCCGGTCTCGTAGTGTGGCAGGCCGCCGTCGAGGACGTACTGGCCGGTGTCGTCGGCGAGCCCCACGAACCGGTCGCCGGGGGTGGGATGGGGTGGCGAATCCAGGATGGCATAGGTCTCCCCGGCCTCCCGGATCGTGCCGGTCCCGTCCCAGCCCACGCCAGCGACCGGGACCCCAAGCTCGACCGGGAGTGACCCACTGGCGCGAACGGGATCAGTGCCGTATTCGCGAAATCCGAGGTGGACGTGGTTGTCGACCCAGGGGGCGAAATACCCCGATCGGACGAGACTTCCCAGGGGGTCCCCGATCTCGACAGTCTCGCCTGCCTCGACGTCGGGATCGACGTGGAGGATCCGGGCGAGTTCGGAGCCGGTGTCGATCACGATCAAGTAGTCGTGTTCGGCGGCGTAGGGCCGGCTGGGCGCCCCGGCCTGCCGGGTCATCGTGACCGTCCCGGCGACCGGGCTCGGGGCCACCGCGGTCCCCGGATAGAGATCGATGGCCCGGCCCCCACGATGGGCCCGATACGGGGAGTTGTAGCGAGCGACGCGCGGAAACGGCTCCAGGGCGGCGGCCCCCAGCGTGACCATGGGGCGACTTTGCGGGCCGCAAAATTCACCCCTTCGGTCGCGGCCACCTGGGATCCCGGGAGCTTTAGGCCCGTTCCGAGAGAGTTACCGGTATGCAGGTATTCCGCAACGCGACCTTACCCGACGGGCGGGAGCGGGACGTCGCCATCGACGGGGAGAAAATCGAAGCGGTGGGCACCGACCTGGACGGCGAGACGGTCATCGACGCGAGCGAGAAGTGGCTGTTCCCGGGCATGATCGACGTTCACGTGCACTTCCGGGAACCGGGCTTCCCCGAGAAGGAGACCTGGGCGACCGGGAGTAAAGCGGCCGCAGCCGGGGGCGTGACGACCGCCGTCGACCAGCCGAACACGGACCCGCCGACCATCGACGGCCCGAGTTTCGACCGGAAGGCGGAGCTGGCCGCCGCCTCGCTGATCGACTGGGGGATCAACGGCGGCGTGACACCGTCCTGGGACCCCGAGACGCTGTTCGAGCGCCCGCTCTTTGCACTCGGCGAGGTCTTTCTGGCCGACTCGACCGGGGACATGGGAATCGATCGATCGCGCTTCGAGGACGCACTAAAGCGGGGCAAGGAGGCCGAGACAACCGTCACCGTCCACGCCGAGGACGCCACGAAGTTCGACGAGAGCGTTCGTGACCGGACGGACGCCCCAGCCTGGAGCGACTATCGCCCCCCGGAAGCCGAAATCGCGGCGATCGACGTGGCCGCAGAACTGGCCGTCGAGATCGGGGGGCCAGTGCACATCGCCCATACCAGCACGGCCGCGGGGATCGATCGGGCCGCCGAGGCCGGGCTGACCACTGAAGTCACGCCCCATCACCTGTTCCTCTCGCGGGACGACCTCCCCGAATTAGGCACGTTCGGGCGAATGAATCCGCCGCTCCGGGCGGAATCCACTCGCCGGGACGTGTTCGAGCGGGTCGCGGACGGAACCGTCGACGTGATCGCGACCGATCACGCCCCCCACACTCGCGCCCAGAAGGACACGGACATCTGGTCGGCCCCGAGTGGCGTGCCGGGCGTCGAGACGGCCTTGCCGCTCCTGCTGGGGGAAGTCGCCGCCGATCGCCTGGATCCCAAGCGAGTCCGGGACCTCACGGCTCGCAACCCGGCCCGGATCTTCGACCTGCCCGAAAAAGGACGAATCGAGGCGGGGGCCGACGCCGACCTCGTGTTAGTTGATTTCGACGCGACGCGGAAGATCCGGGGCGAGGACCTGCACGGAAAGACCGACTGGACGCCCTTCGAGGGGAAATCCGCGGTGTTCCCGGAACTCACGCTGGTGCGGGGGCAGGTCGTCTGGGAGACCGAAGATCCAGCAGGGCCAGCGGGGGAGTTCGGTGCGCCTGTCGGTGAGAACGTCCGGACCGACTAGGCGTCGCCACCGAAGCTGTGGCCACAATTCGGGCAGGTGTGTTCCTCCTCGCGGAGTTTTTCACTCGCCTCCCGGACCTCCCTCATCACCGAGGAGATGCGTTCCTCGCCGGCTAACTCCTCCTCGACGGCCAGATCCACGCCCTCGACTTCGAGGAGGAACTTCGCGACCTCGGTGGCCTCGTACATCACCTCGTCGAGTTCGTCGGCGGTGAAAAAGCCGCTCATCGCCCCGTAGAGGAAGGTTGCCCCGGCCATCCGGACCTTCTCCTCGAAGGCCGATCGGGCCTGGTTGACCGCCTGGGGCGAGTAGGTATCGGTCATAAACGGCACCAGCTCGGGCAGGTTCTCGCCGATCTTGGTCATCTCGACGCCGGTCTCGGTCCGGAAGTCCGCACAGAGCCGGGCGATCGCCCACTCGCGGGCCGTGATGTAGGTGCGATCGCGCAGAAACTCGTTGACCCGCTCGTAGGTCGCCCCGTCGACTTTCTTGAAGCGCTCGTACTTCGCGACGTCGTCCGGAACGGCTGCTGTCTCCGCCGGCTCGACTGCGAGCAGCGATCGAACCGCGTCCGGCCCGGCGGCGACCCGGCGATTCGGCGGCGCAGACGCCACCGGATCCTCGTCCATACCGCCCGTTATGAGTGGGTCCGCAAAAGGGTGACGGGGAGCGACATATATTTTAGACGGTGCGGCGATGAACGGCTATGAAGGTCCTCTTCGGGATCAGCACCGGGTCGGACTCCCTCGAAGCGCTCCACCGAACCGTCGAGCGAGCCCGCGACGTCGGCGACGAACTGACCGTCGCCGTCCTCGAACATCCCGACGACGAGGGCCCGATCGACGAGTTCGAACAGTCCGTTCGCGACGCGATCGCCGAGGAGTTGCCGGCGATCGACCTGCGCCGGGTCGAGGGGCATCCGGGGAGTCGACTCGTAGAACTCGCCGAATCGGAGAACTTCGATCGCATCGTCCTGGGGGGTGGCGAACAGAGCCCGATGGGCAAGATCCGGATCGGGTCCATCGCCGAGTTCGTCCTCCTCAACTCCCACGTGAGCGTGACCTTGCTCAGATGACCGACCGCCGTTATCCAGACGCGCCGGCCGGTCCGTTCCCGACTCCACCCCAGACCTGGACGGACGAGGACGGTCGGCCGATCGAGATCGAAGTCTGCCAGGGGGACCGGGCGGCGCTCCTGGAGATGTACGCCGACTTCGATCCCGCCGAGCGCGCCCAGGGGATCCCCCCGGTCGGCGAAAGCGCGATCCGGGACTGGCTCGATCACCTCCTCTGTGAGAACTGCTACAACGTGATCGCCGAACACGAGGACCGGATCGTCGGTCACGCGACCCTGGTTGGGGACGGGAACGGGGCCTACGAGCTGGCGATCTTCGTCCACCAGGACTACCAGGGCGCTGGCATCGGGACCACGTTGCTCGAAGCCCTCCTGGGTCACGCCGCGGCTGACGGGGTCGAGTACGTCTGGCTGACCGTCGAGCGCTGGAACAAGCCGGCGATCCGGCTCTACCGGAAGGTCGGGTTCGAGGGCACGGGCGCGGAGGACTTCGAGCGGGAGATGAGCATCCGACTGGGCGATCCTGCCTAGTGGACCGGGTCATTCTTACCGCGTGGTGCCGTCCCACGAGTATGCAAGATTGGGTCATCGACGACCAGAACCTCTCGCCCGAGCGGAAGTCCCTGTTACCCGGCAAGGGGTTTTTCATCCCCGACACGGTCGAAGACGAAGTCAAAGAACGGGAGATCGAGTCCCGAGTCAGCGGCGCGTCGGTGCTGGCTGTCGTCGATCCCGACGCCGACGGCCTGGGCTGTGTGGCGATCCTGCGGGATGTCCTCGGCGAAGCGGCGTTCATCCCCGCGAGCCCCCACGAACTCGCCGACGGGATCGAACAGGCCGCCGAGTTCGGCGAGGCGGGTGGCGAGGTCTTCATCTGTGATCTGGCCCCGGACGATCCCGAGGAGATAAACGAGGCGCTCGCGGGCCTCACCGAGCACGCCGGCTCAGTTACCTGGTACGATCACCACCAGTGGACCGATGCGGCCAAAGAAGCAGTCCGAGATGCGGGTGTGGAACTGGTCGTGGGGGACTCGGAGACCGAATGCACCGCCGACGTCGCTGCCCGCTCACTCGATGAGGACATTTCCCCGCACCTCGAAGAACTCGCGGCAGTCACCCGCGATCACGACCTCTGGATCAAGGAGGACGACCGCTCGGACGACCTGGCCGATTTCTCCCACTGGAGCGAACCCGAGGAGTACCTGGAGGTCATCGAGGAACACGGCGTCGACTTCCCCGAGGAGGTTCGGGAATTCCTCGCCGAGCGACGGGTCGAGAAGGAAGATCGGATCGAACGGGCCGTCGCGCGGGCCGAAATGCACGAGATCCGGGACTGGACGGTCGGGGTGACCTACGGCCGGTGTTCGCAAAACGAGGTCGCAGAGACACTTCGCGAACAGGGTGCGGACGCGGCGGTCATCGTCAAGCCCGCCGGCAGCGCCTCGATCCGGGGGAGCGAGGACTTCGAGCGTGCCCACGAGGTCGCCCGACAGGTCGGCGGTGGCGGTCATCCCCGAGCCGCAGGCTGCAAGCCGCGCATCTACGAGGACATGCTGGATTACGCCCACCACTGGACGACCCGGGGGGCTCCGGCCAAGCAACTGCTCATGAAGGCCTTCTGGAACCTCCCCGAGGAACCGGCCGAGGAGTAGCTACCGCTCGTCGAGATCGTCTAGGGCGGCGAGTTCCGACTCGAAGTCATAGCGGTCGGCCCGCTGTTCGAGTTGATCGCCGATCTCGTGTAGCAGGCGGAACGTGAACCCGAGCCCACGCTGGACTTTGGGGTCACCCATTTTCCCGATGGCACCGAACCGGCCGACCTTCCCCGGCGGATCCGCGGGATCGGGGGCCGCCTCCGTCATTGCCGCGGTGAAGACCTCCAGGTTCCGGAGGGCTTCGGGTTCGCCGGCGGCGGTGTCGAACAGTTCCCCAGCCCGCACGGCGGCCCGCATCGTCGACTTGACCATGTCGTCATCGACCGCTTCGGCGGCCAACGAGACCAGATTGGCAGCCTCCGCGAGGTCATCGAGGGTTCCGGTCTCCTCGAGTTCCACGAGCGTTTCGAGCGCGTTTTGAACGGATTCTGCCTCCGGATCGATCGGTTCGTCTGTGTCGGTCATGGTTATGCGAGCCCCCGTGCCGTAAGCCAGTACATCTCGTTATAGGCGAACTTGGCCCAATGCACGAACTCGGTCTGATCACGAACCACGGGGTCGGTGTCGTAATCGAAGCTGATGTGTGACCCCTCCTCCATTCCCGCCTCGAGAAAGCAGATGGTGTCGCCGGCGAACCGGGCCCGTGGTTCGTGGCCGCGGACACGGGCCGCGATCCGGTCGACGACGGTTCCGGCGGCGTAGTGAGCGACACTGCCGGCCTTGCTGGTCGGGATGTTCGTGACGTCACCCAGTCCGTAGACGTCCGCGGCATGGTCGGATTCGAGAGTATGTTTGTCGACCTCCATCCACTCCTCGCCCAGCCCCGCGGCCTGGATCAGGTCCCCGGAACGGAACTCGGGAATCCCGACGAGCAGGTCGTACTCCAGGTCGGTCCCCTCCAACGAGTGGATGACGTTTGCATCGTTGTCGACGGTCTCTGGATTGAACGACGTCTGTGTTTGGATATCCCGCTCCTCGAATCGCGGCTCGGCCCAGTCGGCAACTGGCCTGACGCTGTGAAGCCGCGGCAGCGGATAGGTGTAGGTGATCGTCACGTCGTCCCGAATCCCCCGTTCGCGGAACTCGGCGTCCGCGAGCATCGTAAACTCCACCGGCGCGGCCGGACAGACGTGTGGCGTGCCCATCACCGAGAGCACCAGATGCCCCTCGTCGAAATCGGCGAGTTCGCGGCGGAGCGCTGTCGCGGCCGCCCCGTCGTAGAAGTGCTGGGCGTCGCCGTCGGGGCCGAACCCGGGTGTCGACTCCAGATCCGGGATCGCACCGGTCGCGACCACCAGGTAGTCGTAGCCGAACTGGCCGTTCGAGGCCAGATCGAGTGTCTTCGCGTCCGTATCGATCATATTGACCCGGTCGTAGATCAGATCGACCCGACGGTTGACCAGGTCGGCCAGCGGTCGCTCCGCGTCTTCGGGTTCTTTCTCCCCGAACGGGACGTAGAAGAACGTGGGCTTGTAGATGTGTTTGGGATTGTCCGAGATCAACGTGATCTCGACCGCCCCCGTCGCCAGCTCACGTTCGAGCCGTTTCAACAGCCGATTCGCCGTGACGGTGCCACCGACGCCGCCGCCAACGATGGCGATCTCTGTCGTCATCGCGTTCTCACCCCACCTTCAGCCAGGGCTGGCTCCCCGCACTGGACGCGTACAGCCCCACCGCTGGGCCCGGCCATCGGCTCACCGTCAGTCGGGATAGTCTTGGTATTGGTACGCACAGTTTATGTGTCACACACAAACAATATAAAAACTCCGCAAAATAAGTTAAAGAACCAACAGTTAAGCGCAACTATCCCCACGTTATTTTGGGCAACTAAAGATTAGTAACCGCGATTATCGGCCAGTCAAGCGGAAATCCGAAATGGTGCCCTCAAAATATTGGTTTTCGTTTCGTCACCCTATCGGCCGTCGGCCACCCACTTATCGGCGTAGGCCAACCCACACGAGCACTGGGCGTACGCGTGAATCACGTCCCCTTCCGCGTAGAGCCCATCGACGTCCTCGTTCTGTTCCTCGGCGAAGGCAAAGAGCAATCGCAGTTCGTGTGTCTCGCCGTCACCCTCGTCCGGGCAGTCTGCATCCGTGAGCGAGCGGTCGATGTGCCCGTCCGTGGCCATCGCCTCGCTCGCGAACGCCATCGGGTCGGTGCCAGTCGCGGATTGGAACGCACTCCGACCCGCATCCCCTGGAACCACCAGCAAGACGCCATTGTCGGTTGGCGACGCATAGGGCTGGTCGGCGAGCGAATCGACGTCGGTCGCGTCCCTCGAGAGGTACGCGGCGACGTGATCGGGTCGGTCACCCGAGAGAAACGCCTCGATGTCCGTGTTCATGCCCGCTACTTGGCGAGCGCGGGGAAAAGGTCGGCGGAGTCAGACAGACCCCAAATCCGGAGACTTACTCCTCGTCGTCTTCGTCCGCTTCGTCGTCCTCGTCCGCTTCGTCTTCGGGCTCTTCCTCGCCCAGCGCGACGGCGACCGAGCCCTCGCCTTCCGTGACCTGCACGTTCAGCTGGGCGACGGCCTCGGAGACCTCCCGTCCACGGACGGTGACACGACGGCGCTCGCCGTCCCGGTCGGGGTTGAACCCGACACCGCCTTCCATCAGGATTTCGGAGAGATTCGGGCCTTTGACATCGCCGCGCATCGGGCGGCCGGCGTCGTCGGAGCCACCGGTGATCTCGACGGAGAACCCGTCGAGACCGACGGCGGTTCCATCGACGGTGTCGCCGATTTCGCGACCCATGAATCGGTTTGCGTCCTGCCCCTCGACTTCGCGCGTGAACGATCGCCCCGTCTCCGGGTCGGAGACGACGACGCTGAACGTAGCCATAGTCGTGTGGACTGCTCCGGGCGTCAAAAGGGCATCGAACCCGTCTGCCGGTCGAACTACTCCTCGGAAAAGGCCGCCTGCACCTTCTTGACCTTCGGCTCGACGTAAAGCGTGCAGTACCGATCTTCGGGGTTCTCCTCGTAGTAGTCCTGATGGTACGCTTCAGCCGGATAGAAGGCATCCAGATCCTCGATTTCGGTGACGATCTCCTCATCGTAGGCGTCCTCGGCGAGCAGGATCTCGATGAACTCCGCGGCGGTCTCCCGCTGTGTCGTATCGTGGGCGAAGATCGCGGAGCGATACTGGGATCCCACGTCGGGCCCCTGTCGATTCAACTGGGTCGGGTCGTGCACGCGGAAGAAGACCCCAAGAAGGTCGACATAGGAGACGGTATCGGGGTCGTACTCGATCTGTACGCACTCGGCGTGGCCGGTTTCGCCGGTCGAAACCTCCTCGTAAGACGGGTCAGGCACGTCCCCACCGGCGTAGCCGGCGGTCACCGACTGCACACCGGGGACTTCCTTGAAGGCCGCTTCGGTACACCAGAAGCAGCCGCCGGCGAACGTCGCCAGTTCGGGATCGGTTGGCATACACACAGTTCGGGCGATCGAGCCAAAAGGCCACCGGCAGGGGCAGGCAAGGCAGTCGAACCGACGAGTGCAAACCCGCGGCCCGAATACGCAGACTCGATGGAGCTACGCTTCCTCGGTGGGGCCCGCGAGGTCGGCCGGAGTGCCCTCCTCGTCAACGACCGGCTCCTCCTCGATTTCGGTATTCTGGCGGGGGAGCCACTGCAATTTCCACTGGAGACCCCGACCGTCGAGGCGATCGTCGCCAGTCACGGCCACCTGGACCACGTCGGGAACGTCCCGACCCTCATGCGGGGCGATGACTGGCCCGAAATCCACTGGACACCACCGACCGGGGAGTTAGCACGAACGCTCGCCCACGACACGCTCAAGCTCCACGGCGTGCCGGAAAGCGGGGCGGCGACGGGCCGATTCCAGCCCCGCGAACTGGGCGGTACCTACAACTGCCCGTTTACCGAGACCCACGTCAAGCGAACGACTCAGCAGTCACGGAGTCACGGCTATCGGGAGCCATTCACGGCGGCGGGTCACGAAATCACCTTCTTCGATGCCGGTCACATCCCGGGCAGCGCCCACGTGCTCGTCGACGACGGCGACACGCGACTGCTCTACACCGGGGACTTCCACACGGACGACCAGCGCCTGGTGGCCGGCACGACGGCCCGTCCGGAGGCGGATCTCCTCGTCGTTGAGAGCACGTATTCTGATGTCGAACACGAGGATCGGGGCACCGTCGAGGAGCGGTTCGTGCGGAGTGTCGAGCAGACTCTCTGGGAGGGCGGAACCGTCGTGATCCCCGCGTTCGCGATCGGCCGGACCCAGGAGATGCTCCTGCTCTGTGCGGCCCACGACATCCCATGTTACGTCGACGGGATGGGGAAAGCGGTGACCGACATGCTCCTGCAGTACCCGGAGTTCGTTCGGGATCCGGAGGCCCTCAGACGGGCGCGATCACACGCCCGGTTCGTCACCGGCCGGGACGGCCAGCGGCGGCGGATCGCCGAGAAGTCGACTGCGATCGTCACGACAAGCGGGATGCTCACGGGCGGGCCGGCGATGACCTACATTCCGGCGATCAAGGGCGATCCGACGAACAAGATCGCGCTTACCGGGTATCAGGTCGCGGACACGCCCGGCCGGGACCTGCTGGAGACCGGAAGTGCCGAGATCGACAACCGGCGGATGCGGGTCAGCGCCCAGGTCGAGCAGTACGACTTTTCAGCCCACGCGGATCGCGATGGGTTGCTGGCCTTCCTCGATTCCTATCGGGACACACCGGTGTTGGTGAACCACGGCGATCGATGTGAGAGCTTTGCGGCGGAATTACGGGAAGCAGGGTTCGAGGCGACGGCACCGAGAAACGGGGACTCGGTCGCGTTCTGATGGTCGTCGCGGAGGGAAAGGGTTTAACCGGACAGTCACGACGGTGTAGGTGTGGGCCGGTAGCTCAGGTAGGCAGAGCGTCTGGCTTTTAACCAGACGGACGGGGGTTCAAATCCCTCCCGGCCCGTGAAATCTCCGAGCGAAGCGAGGAGTACGAACGGCGAGGGATTTGAACTAGAGAAACGCGAGCGGAGCGAGCGTTTCACGTTGTTCAAATCCCTCCCGGCCCGTGTTTTCCTGCGAACGAAGTGAGCAGAAAACCGGCTGCGGTTTTGAACCCAGGAAACCGAGCGAGCGAATGCGAGCGAGGTTTGCGTTGGTTCAAATCCCTCCCGGCCCGCTTCTGCGACGAACGTAGGTGAGGAGCGAAGCGGCCAGGAGGATTTGAATCAGGGAGGAGCTTTGCTCCGACCGTGGTTCAAATCCCTCCCGGCCCGCTTCTGCGACGAACGAACGTGGGGAGCAAGGCGCTCTCGAACGACAGAACGGTCAGTAGGAATCGCCACACGAGTCAGTAGGTCTGGGGTGGTTGCTCCAGAATCTCGAAAATCTCGCTGGCTCGATATTCCTTGTTGCGTCCCTTCCCGGTCACTTCCTCAAGGACCCCTTCCTCGACGAGGTCGTTGATTACTCGCGACGCCGTCGGTTGCTTGACATCGAAGAGCCGTTGAACAGTCTTGCTCGTGACGTAGGGCTGTTCGAAGAGCTTCAATGCGAGTTGGTTTTTCGTGTACGACTTGCCCCCGTATTCGGCGTCGTACTGACCCTTGAGGTCGGCAAGCGAGCGTGTTCGGTCGACGGACTCGTGGGCCTGCCGAGCAATGCCCTCGATAACGAACGAAACCCACGCTTCCCAATCGCCACCGTATCGAACGGCCTCCAACCGATCGACGTACGTCGGCTTGTTTCGATTGAAGTATTCACTGAGGTAGAGATTCGGGCGTTCGAGATAGCCAGCGTCGTACAACTGGAGCGTGATGAGAAGCCGACCGAGACGACCGTTCCCGTCGCCGTACGGATGGATGGTCTCGAATTGATAATGGAAGAGCGCGATGTCGACGAGGGAGTGGTAGCTCCCGCCAGTTCTGTAGTAAGTGAAAAGCGCATCCATCAAGCCGTCGACCTTGTCTGGAACCGGTGGCAGGAAGTCACCGATATGGTTCGGTTTCGTCTTGTACGCACCGAGAGTATCGGTATCGACGCGGTCGTCTGGAACGCCAGTGAGAAGCGTCTCGTGGAGTTGGTGTACCCATTCGACGGTCAGGGCTTCGCCTCGGTCGAGTGCCTCGATACCATCCTCGATAGCGGCTTCGTAGTTGAGAACTTCCTGTGTGTCCTTCGTTTGGTCCGGCGCGGATTCGCCGCGAATCTTGTCTCCGCCGGCGTCAAACGAGCGTGTTTCGAGACTGTAAAGCGCGTTGTAGTCGACATCAGCGCCTTCGATTGCAGCTGATTCCATGGCTTCCTTCCGGAGAAGTGACGTGTAGAGTACTGGCGGGAAATCGAGTTCGAGACTCACGCCACTGAGTTTCCCGAGCCAGAACGTCGCGTCCGAAAGCCTCTCGCAGAAGTCGTCCCCGAGATCGAGATCCGGAGATGGCGGCAGCGGATCGGGCTCGTAGTACGACCGCTGGCCGTACGAGATGAGTTCGCCAGGAGCGTTAGAATCGAGTTCGGACTGTTGCATGCATACGCAACCAGTAGAGCTCTCTATAAATTAATCTATTGGCGGCGAATGAATATACTAGACGTGGAATTTTCCCATAGATGATTTTAATCGTCGTGCACGAATTTCAAGCGGTGAGATGGTGGTGGCAAATACAACTCACAGGGGCAGGCGGTTGAACTGGGCCCTGAATCACTCGACGATATCCAACTCGACTACGAACACCGCACCCCGGGGCTCGTTGTCCTCGACCCAGACGTCCCCGCCGAACTGCGTCACCAGGTTCTCGACGAGATAGAGCCCGATACCGGTCCCGTCGCTCTCCAGCCCGCGATCGCCTTTCCCGAAGATCGACCACTTCTGTGCCTCCGGAATCCCAGGGCCGTCGTCCGCGACCGAGACCCGGAGGCGGTCATCCTGGACCGTGGCCGAAACCGTCACTGTCGGAGCCTCCTGGTCGGAGTGATCGATCGCGTTGGAGAGGAGGTTCCGGAAAACTGAGTCGAGGAGGTCAGTCCCACGGACCGAAACGGTGGGGATCGAGCCCTCGATTCGAACCGTCGCGTCGGGGGTGCCCTCCCGGACCATCGCCACCTCCTCTTCCAGAATCGGCGCGACCTCGATCGGGTCGAGTTCGGGCGGTTCGGTCGCCGTGACGACTTCCATGAGGTCCCGGGCGGTCTTCGTGATCGACACCACGTGGTCCCCGGCCTGCTGAGCGCGTTCGAGGTTCGTCATGGTGTCCGGGTCGGACACCTGATCCACGGCGGTCTCGATCGAGCCGAGCACCACCGCCATCTCGTTGCGGATGTCGTGACGCACGACCCGGTTGAGCACCTCCAGCTGCCGGGTCATGACTTCGAGTTCGCGCTCGCGCTCCCGGCGTTCGGTGATATCCTCGAAGGCAAAGACGATCCGGGCCACCGTTCCGTCCGCAGTGATCGGCGCACCCGAAATCGAGACCACGATCGGATCGGCGTGGGGGCGCTCTATCCGGTACACCTGGCCGAAGATCGGCCCACCGGAGTCCCGGACCCGAACGAACGGGTGCTCGGATTCGAGAATCGGGCTCCCGTCCTCGTCGGTGAATTGCCACTCGGGTTCGACGTACCGCTTGCCCTCGATATCCGACTCTTCGAGCCCAAGCAGTTCCTCCGCCCGGTCGTTACACCGGGTGATGTCTCCCCCGGGAGTCAACACCACCAGTCCGGTCGGGCTCGTCTCGAAGATGCGATCGAGGAGTTGTGAGTCCGAACTGGGACGGTCCATCAGTTAGCAGATCCTTCGTGGGCACGGGTTTAGGCTATGTCGGTCCCCCGGTCAGGCCCCAACTCGGCTGAGGGACACGAGAAAGCCGCCGATCACGAGGGCCCCAAGCGCGCCGAGTAATTGGAGACCCATGACCGGCGCGCCACCAGCCGCGTACTGCCAGGGCTGACCCAAAAGCGTCCCCAGTCCCACGACGAGGACGAACGCACCCACCAACAAACCGACGACCGTCAGTCGGTCCTGATACCGTGTCATACCTCCGGCTGTGAGCGGGACCCATCTAACGGTGACGGTCCCGGCCGACTACTGTGTCTCGAACACCACGTTCGCGGCCCACGCCTCGGCCCCGCAATGGTCGCACCGAAACATCGTCCCGTCGTCGTAGTGCTCCAGGGTGACCGTGTCCCGTCCACAGTCCGGACAGCGCAGAAACGACCGCCAGTCGTGGTACCGTCCCGTGGAATCTGAAGCCATGATCGACTTGAACTACGGGGCCGAGAACCTTCGTTGTTCCGCTGCCGTCCAGCGATTTAGGTCCGTCGAATCGAGGGGCGAGCACAAAACACTCATACCCCTACCTCCGAGTATCAAATGCCCTCGTCGAGGGAACGTACCGAGCGCCCGGGGAGCACCCATCCACCCCCATTTCCTGCTTGCGCGACAGCCGAAGAGTCCACACTCTATCCGTCGATTCGAAAGCGAGATCGAAACGGCCAGTTACGGCCGGAAGGTCTTCTCCTCCGGGACGCCCTCTATGCCGTCCTCGACGCGACTGAGCATCGTCTGGACGGTTTCTGTATCCGGTTCCTCGATACCGAGATCCTGGCGGACCGCCCGGACGACGGCGTCGGTGACTGTAACATACCGGCGGTGGAACGGCGCATCAGCGGCGGCATCCGCGACCAGCTTTCGGAAAGCCGGGAGCCAATCGAGATGGTCCGCGACGAACACCCGGTGTTGCTCCTCGGTTCCGGCCTCGACGAGGAGCGAGGCGTACTCAAGCAGGAGTGCCAGATGATCCGGCATGTACGCGTCGGGAATCTCGATGTCGAGTGTGGCATAGCGCTCGCGCATGTCATCGGCAGGCGGGCCATCCAACAGCCCGTCGCCGGCGACCCCATCGTGCCACTCCTTGTACGGTGATTCGACCGCCGGGGCGTAGGGCGTCTCGAAGGCCTCGAACAGCGAGATGTACTCGTTGTCGAAGGCCGCGGCCGACTCGGGCACGAGGTCCGGATCGACCCCGGTCTCGTACTCGATATCGAGGGCCTCGGCCACCGGCTCCAGTTCGGCCTCCAGCGCGCCCGCGGCGACGTCCTCGTAGAACTGCTCGTCCGGGTGTTTGAAACACTCCGAGAGCAGCCCGTAAATCCGGCCGAGATCGACATCCTCGAGCGGTTCGGTCATGCGTTCCTCCCACTCGTCGCTCGGGTCATCTGCACATCCACTCGTGTGGGCTGTACCGGGGGCGGTTCGTGTCGGAAACGAAACGAGTAGGACATAATTACGTATAAATTCGGCTCATTCGGCAACAGTCCATCGATCGTAGAACCCGTATGCCAGGGCCACGATCGCCGCAAAGACGACCAACATTGCGATGTTGAGGCCGATCGCGTAGATAGTTCCCAGCACCCCGCCGGGCATCGCGTTCGGTGCCACGTCCTGAGCGACGCTCAGCCCGCCGGTCGGAACCGGGGAGAGAACGTACTCCAGAATGATCCCCGTCCAGACGACACCGAAGAGGATCATCCCGACGATGACACTCGTGGTGAGTGCGGTAGTGTGGGTCTCTTCCGAGCAGGACACGTCGAAGTACCCGACGGAGGTCTCGACCCAGCCCTCCCACTCATCGCAGGCCCGACCCAGCGTGACGTTCCCGGTGAACATCGAGCGGTCGAGCGGGAACTCCTTGGCGTGGGTCATGAAGAGGTGGAAGGTCACCCCCACCAGCATCGTTACGGCGACGATGGCGTGGATGTCCCGGGTGATGAGGAAGGCCGGGGCCGGCGACGCACCGTTCAACGTGCCCGCGTACAGGATCACGCCCGTCGCGATCATGACCGTCGTCTCGGCGACGATGATCCAGACTTCGGCCTTCTGGAGGAAAGTATACTTCCCCGAGGCGGGCTGCCCGCGACGCCCGGCGAGGTACTTCATGTGCTCGATCGCTTCGCGGATGTCCCCCAGACCGGGCAGGATGTTCGAGAGTGTCGTCACGCCACCGACCATCCCCAGCAGCCCGTAGACGAGGTAGAACACCGACGTGAGGATCAACACCGCCCCCGCGGCGACGTGAACCAGCACGACGTTGTCATACCCCACGATAGTCATGAGCCACGCAAAGGGGTCGTGGAACGTGATCGGCAGGCCGGTCACCCACAGGAGGAGGATCGAGAGGGCGAGTAAGCCGTGGGCGTAGACCTGCACGTCGGTGAACCGGGTCAGCGTGCTCTCGCCGGTCATCGTCGACATCAGGACTCACCTCCGGCGTCCACGATGAGCCGACGCCAGGTCCCGATCAGCTGGAGGGCCACCACGAGCAGCACGAACGTGATGTACGCCCCGAGCAGGACACGGACCAGCAGCCAGAGGTCGTTGTACGTCGAGTACGCGACCTCGAGCCCGACGAGTCCGACGGCGCTCGGAACCCACTCGGTTACCGGAGGATGGTATCCCGTTACCCCGATGAAGATCCCGAAAGTCACCACGATGGCGACCACCGTGGCGATCGCTGCCCGGTATTCGGGCTTGAACAGGCTCCGTTGAGTTGTCTGTGTAGTTTCTGCCATGGTATTCGTCTTAGTCTGACTCGCTCTCGAAGGTCACCGTGGGTCCGCCAGTCTCGATGATGACGTTGCCCTTTCGCTTGGTGGCTCTATTGACGGCGTCCTCTGTTGCTTCCTTCGTCAACTCGTCCATCGGACCGGCTTTGAGCGCCCCACCGACACACGTATCGACACAAGCCGGCTTCTCGCCACCGTCGTCTTCGTGCTTTTTTGCGGGCGAGCCGTATCCCTCGCCAGCACCTTTGCCAAGACACATGTGACACTTCTGCATCTTGTTGTCGCCGTCGAACTTCGGCGCGCCGTACGGGCAACTCCAGGCGCAGTAGTGACAGCCAATACACTTATCACGATTGACAGTCACGATACCGTCGCTGTCGCGCTTCTCGATGGCCCCCGTCGGACACACCGTTTCACAGGGTGGGTCCTCACAGTGCATACAGGAGATGGACACGCTGATCTCCTCGTAATCGGGGAACTCACCCTGCCCGGACTGCACGACCCGTCGCCAGGTGGCCGATTCGGGGTCGAGGTCGTTCTGATTCTTGCAAGCGACCGTGCAGGCGTGACAGCCAATGCACTTGTTCGCGTCGAAGTAGAAGGCCCACTGTTCGCCCATCAGGCATCACCTCCTTTCGTAACCTCGACTTTGATGTGCCGGGCCACCTGCCCACTGATCGGTTCGATTTGATCGGCGTTATGTAACATCATGGAGTTCCCTCCTTCCTCGTTGGGCGTGATGGAGCCCTTCCCCCAGCCGAGGGTCGTCGCCGTGTATCCTGGTTTGATGCCCTCGGTCACGTGAGCCATCAGCGAAATCGAGCCCTCGGGCGATTCGACGGTTACCATGTCACCATCCTCGATACCCCGGGGTTCGGCGTCATCGGGGTTGAGCAACAGGTAATTGCCCCGGTAATCCTTGTGATCGAGCCCCCATCGCTCGGCGAGGAGTTGGCGGGAGTGATCGAGCGTCTGATCGCCGCCACGTGAGATCTGTTCGACGAAGGCGTCAGTAAAGTCGAGTGGATACTCCTCGTCCGGCATCTGGCCGAACTTTTCTGGTGGGACGTACTCGGGTGCCGTCGAGATCCCGGCCTGTTCGGCAGCGGCGGCATAATCCTCGACGTTGTCCAGGACGAACTCGAACTTGCCAGTTGCCGTGTCGAACCCGTCTTCCTTCCAGGATTCATAGCCATACTCGCCCTGGATGACGTAGTTCTTCTCGTCTAGCTCATCGAGTGTGAGCCCCATGCCGGAGAGTGCGTCGTTGATCTTCTCCTCTTTGGAATCCCACGGGACGTACTCGCCGTAGCCCATCGCCTCGGCAAGCCCCTTGAGGATGTCAAAGCCGGGCTTGGTGTCCCACTGGGGCTCGATCGCGGCCTTCGATCCGGTGACCCAGCCCTGTGTCGAGTAAGATCCCGATCCGCCCGCGCCAAGCATCGGCTTCTCCAGCTGAGAGGATTCGGGGAAGACGACATCCGCTCGGCGCGTCATTCCGTTCCAGTAGGCGTCGATGGCGATCAAGAGGTCCATCTCCTCCAGGGCCTCGATCCAGTCCTGCGTGTTGGAGTTTTTCAGCGGACTGAACCAGTACATGAAGGCCCCGGCGACGTCGCCGTTTTCCACGGCCTCCGGGAACTGGGCGTGTGCAAGCCCGCGGACGTGGTGGAACGGGTACTCCTCATAGTCCGAAAGAGGCTGTGAACGTCCGTCCTGGTTGGACGGGAACTCGACGCCCTGCACCTCGTATGGGTCTGCCAGATCGACCGGTGACTCCCAGTACCGGAGTCCACCGGGCCGGTCCAGGTTGCCAACGAGGCCGTTCAGCACGTGGATGTTCTGCGCGTTTTTCTGTCCGTTCGACTGGTTCGTGATACCAGTCCAAACCGTCGCATAGCAGTTCGGCGCGGCCTCGGCGAACCCGCGGGCGACCTTCCTGATCTTTGTCGCGTCGATGTCAGTGATCTCGGCTGCCCACTCGGGCGTTTTGTCACTGACCTGTTGTCGCAATTCGTTGAACCCGTAAGTGTAGTTCTCGACGAAGTCCTCGTCGTAAAGCCCCTCCTCGATGATGACATTGGCCATCGCCAGCGCGAGTGCGCCATCCGTCCGGGGCTCGATTGGGAGCCACTCGTCGGAGTGCTGGGCCGTCTTGGTGTACCGTGGATCGATGGTCACCAGGGTCGCGTCGTTCTCCTCGATCGCATCCAGAATGCCCATCGGTTCCCACTGCCCGTTGAACGCCTCGAGCAGATTCCGACCCCAGCTGATGATGTACTCGCTGTTCTTGTGGTCCGGCGCGGGCCGCCCCCGACCGCCCATCCAGTCCCACGTGTAGGACCACGGCCCGTGACAGATCGTCTTATGGCCCACCTTGTTCGGACTCCCGTAGATGTCCATGATAAGGTGTTTCCACATGTCATCGGTATCATACCCCTCCGCCATGAGGAGTTTCTCCGGCCCGTGTTCGTCCTTGAAGGTCGCGAGTTTGTCGGCGGCGACCTGGAAGGCCTCCTCCCAGGAGGCCTTCTGTAGTTCGCCGTCCTTGCGGACGTAGGGCTCCTTGATCCGGTGTGGGTCGTAGGCCTTCTCGATCTGGGCGTGGGCCTTCGAACAGAGCCGACCCTCGCGGCCCTCGCCCGGGCTCCCCCGGGGATGTCCGTCGACGCCCTTGAGTTCGACGGCGGTGCCGTTTTTCATCCGCACCCGCTGGCCACACAGTTGGTGGCAGTCCCAGCAAGTCCCGGAAGCGACCCAACCGTCGGACCCCGCCTCCGATTCGGTACTCCCCTGGACAACCTGGGAAACCCCAGCACCACCGATACCCGCCGATAGTGCGGCCGCAGCACTTCCTTTCAGGAACGTGCGGCGCTCGATTCGCGAACCGTCGGATTCGTTCGTGGTCGATGTAGAGTTACTCATGAGTGGTCAGTCAACAGCCAGTGGTCGATCGTCACGTCCGAACTCCTCGAGTACTTCCTCGTGGTACTTCTCGTGGAACTCGGCCTCGGACAGCTCCCCATCCGAGACCCGCCTGGCGTCGCGGGCCATCCGCCGACCCAGGTCCTCGTCGTAGTCCTGCCGGCCGCCGAGGTTCCCCATCTCGTCCCCTGAGAGCGGGCGGCGTTGCCCACCCGCACCATCTGTATTTGTCATCTGGACGGTCACCAGTATCCAGTTATCCGTAACCGCCAGACAGGGGAGAGACCTATTCTTTCAGAGACAAGCTCTTTTTATACCAGCGTGAGGAAGTGACAATCAAATGTCGTGTGAACACACCCCACGATAGCGGCGTCACTGCGAGACCGGAAATCGAACGATCAGGCGTCCGTAAAGAGTTGCGTGATGAGCTTCTCCTCGACAGCGCCGAGACGCTGTGAGAGCGCCTGCTGGGAAATGTCGAGTTCCGCGGCCATCTCCTCCAGAGAAGTCTCACGGGGCCGCTGATAGTAGCCCATCTCGATCGCGAGCTTCGCCGCCGAGCGCTGTTTCTCCGTCAGCGAGGAGAGGTCCACCTCTTCGACCCGCTTGTCGATATTGCCGTCGTAGTTCGAGGTGATCTCGACGAGGCGGACCGAATCGCCCACGTTGTTGAGGTCTTCGATGAGCTCCTCTAGGACCGTCCGATCCCGCACGTAGGTCGTGATCGTGAGCCCCCGTTCGCCGGCGTCAGTGATGTCCGCGACACAGGCGTTTTCGTGGAACACCGAACAGACACAGGGATCGGAGACGTCCTTGGTAGTGTGTTCGACCCGGGTATCCGCGTCCTCGACGATCGCCTCGCAGTGACAGATGTCCCCCGAAAGCTGTGATTTGAGCGTTTCCGACCGGCCCTCGAACTCGACGAGTGGACAACCAGTCTCCGGCTGAACCTGGATGACGACCCGGAGCTCACGCTCCTCCGGTTCGGGCACTTGTGTGAAACGGGTCATCTGACGCTCACCTCCCGATCCGGTTCAGATTGCCCCAGCGACACGGCCATTCAGCAGTCATGTACGCGGTTCTCCTTCAAAAGGTTGGCTACACGTGCGCTGAGCCGTCACGAACGGCCATTGTTGACCCATCACAATCGAATCAGTGCTCGACCGTTTCGAGCAGCTGTTCGGCCCGTTCGAGGTCCGCCTGCGTGTTCACGTTGAAAAAGGTTCGCTCCGCTGTCAGCCGCCGAAGCCGCTCGCCCTCGACCGTGACTACGTCGAGGTCGAGGGCCGGTTTGATCGGTCGCTCCACCCCGTTTTCGACGGCCGCACGGATCGAGGCGACCATCGCGTCAGCGTGATAGACCGCCTGCAGTGGTTGATACCAGTTGCCCTCTCCGTGTCGGGGTAGCACCGCTTCGTGGTCCGCCGCGATCTCGAAGAGCGAGGCCACGAAGTCGGGGTCGACGAAGGGCATATCACAGGCCACGACGACGGCGTACTCGGACTCGGTCGCGGCGAGCCCCTGCTCCATCCCGTGCATCGGACCGGCGTCCTCGATCTCGTCCAGGGCGAACCGAACCGGCCTGGAGTACCCCGAGAGGACAGCGTCGAGGCACTCGGCCTGGGCCGCCCGGCAGTTGACGATGAGTTCGTCGACGATCGGCTCGATCCGATCGGCCACGTGGCGCACGAGCGGGCGACCCGCGAGGTCCGCACAGACCTTATCGCGGTCCCCGAACCGGGTCGATCCCCCGCCACAGACGAGTACTCCCGCACCCATTGGGCAAGTGTAGGAGCGCGACGCTATAGGAGTCCTTGGATCGAGCCGGGAGAAAAACGTTCACAACGGCTGGCACCCTATCCCCCACATGCGCGTCGCACTTCCGTCGACGAACCGAGACGAACGGAGCGCCCCCGTCGCGACTCACTTCGGCCGGACAGCCGTCTTCACGGTCATCAACACCGAGACCGACGAAATCGAACTTCTGGAACACGAAGGCGGTCACGGCCACGATTCGAGTCCGCCCCCGGTGACGATCGCGAACGCTAACGTGGATGTCGTCATCGCCGGCGACATCGGTCGTGGGGCGGTTTCACGTCTGCAGGACGCCGGCATCGAGGTCTTCCGCGGGGCCGACGGAACCGTGGATGAAGCCCTCACCCAGTGGGAAGCAGGGGAGCTAGAGGCTGTCGATCCCGGGGACGTTCACGGTCACGACCACGGCGATCACGACCATGACCATGGCGACCACGAACACGGACACGGCCATGGCGACCACGAACACGGACACGGCCATGGCGACCACGAACACGGACACGGCCATGGCGACCACGAGCACGGACACGAACACGAATCAGACGAGCACGAACACAATCACGGCCTGCACCACGGCCACGGACAGGGCACCGACTCCGACGAGAACTGATCGATCAGTAGCCGGTCAAAAATAGCGCCGACACTCAGAACGGTGTCTCGGGGCCGGCCGGGTCCTCTTCGCCCTCGTCGTCGTAGTTCGGGACCCGGATCCCCATCGATTCGAGCTTGGCCTTGCCGGATTCGGTCGCCTTCTCCGGGCCCCACGGTGGCTCCCAGACGAGTTCGACCTCGACGTCCGAGACCCCCTCGACCGATTCGGCGGCCACGGTGACGTTCCGTTTGATGCTGTCCGCGATCGGACAGCCCATGCTCGTCAGCGTCATCTCGATGTGTGCCGAACCGGTGTCCTCCTCGACCTCGATGGTGTACACCAATCCGAGGTCCACGATGTTGACGGGAATCTCCGGATCGTACACCTCCGAGAGAGCGTCCCGAATGTCCTCGCTGAGTGCCATCTACCGGGACTTGGCCGTTGAGCGTCAAAAGGATTGTTCTACCCGCCCAATTCTCCCCAGTCCGATGCTGTGCCCGCCAGACAACTGGCGTGCCGGAACACCGACCGCTTTCAGGCTGGCCGCCCAACCGGAGTCCAATGGAATTCGACGTGGAACGGGAACTCGCTCGCTACGCGGACACCCAGGGTGTGTTGCCGGAGCGACTCGATGCGCTCGGTGAACGGTACCGGGAACAAGGACACCTGACCCGGGAGCAACTGTACGACCTGGCGTACGAGACCTCGACCCGCAGCGCCTATCACGTCCGGGAGAACCCGGCCGAGCGCTGTGTCGAGGTGACCGAAAACGTGCTCGCCGTCGACGGCGACTTCTCGAAGATCCACCTGCTGTCCGGGCTCCGGGGCTTCAAGGCCCCGACGGCCTCGGCCGTCCTCGCGGCACTGGCTCCCGAGCGGCACGCGGTCGTCGACACCCGGGTCTGGGCCAGCCTGGACCGGCTGGAGTACCTGGACGGGCGCAAGGAGTCCTTCGACGCCGCCGACTACGTCGAGATGATCGGGCCGATTCGAGAGTTGGCCGACGAGCGAGGCTATACCGCAGCCGAGGTCGGCTACGCGCTGTTCGCCGCGGATGTCGCAAACCGGGACGGAACACTACACTGATTCGAGCGAAGTTTGCGGGTACGCTTTTGCCCCGGTGGCCCCAAGGACCACCTGGAACACGATGAGTAGCGAGGACACACAGTACCTGGCCGAGAAGCTGGAACAGATGCGAGAGCGAGGGGAGACCTGGGAGCTAAAGGAGCTCGAGACCCCCTCACAGCCCACCGTCACCGTGGAGGGCGAGGAGGCCATCCTGCTCGCGGCGAACAACTACCTCGATCTGGCAGCCGACTCGCGGGTCCGGGAGGCCGCCAAGGACGCCATCGACGAGTACGGCATGGGTGCGGGCTCGGACTGGTCGATCGCGGGCTACATGGAGGTCCAGGACGAGCTCAACGAGGCCATCGCGGACTTCAAAAACACCGAGGCGGGGGTCTCCTTCCAGACCGGCTTCGCCGTCAACGCGGGGGTCCTCCCCCAACTCCTGGAGGACGGAGACGTCTTCCTCTCTGACGAACTGAACCACGGGAGCATCATCGACGGAGTCCGGCTCTCCCCGGCGGACGTGAAGATCTACGGGCACACCGACATGGGCGACCTGGAGGACACCCTCCGGGAGGTCCACGACGAGTACAACCGCATGATCGTCGTGACCGACGGCGTGTTCTCCATGGACGGGGACATCGCCCCGATGGACGAGATCCAGTCCCTGGCAAACGAGTACGGCGCGATGACCTACGTCGATGACGCCCACGGTGAAGGGGTCCTGGGCGGCGGCCACGGCATCGGCACGGAGTTCGACCTGGAGCAGGAGATCGACTTCCAGATGGGCACCTTCTCGAAGGCGGCCGGGGGCTTCGGCGGGATGTTCGCCGGCGACCAGCACGTGGTGGA
The DNA here is from genome assembly GCF_001886955.1 of Halodesulfurarchaeum formicicum. Taxonomy (NCBI): domain Archaea; kingdom Methanobacteriati; phylum Methanobacteriota; class Halobacteria; order Halobacteriales; family Halobacteriaceae; genus Halodesulfurarchaeum; species Halodesulfurarchaeum formicicum. Next base: position 1,672,047 of record NZ_CP016804.1, read on the forward strand.
GTACGCCTACAACACCGCCCGCACCTGGCTTTTGAGCGCGGGCTATCCGCCGGCGGTCGCGGCGGCCAACATGAAGGCCCTGGAGATCATCGAGAACGAGCCCGAGCGGGTCGAGAAGCTCTGGGAGAACCGCGAGTACTTCGCCAGCGAACTGGAGTCGATGGGCTGGGATACGGGGCGCAGCGAGACGCCGATCGTCCCGGCGATGGTCGGGGACAGCAACAAGGCCAAGGAGCTCGGCGAGCGACTCTTCGAGAACGGCGTCTTCGCGCTCCCCATCGTCTTCCCGATGGTGCCCCGGGGCGAGGCCCGGATCCGCAACCAGCTCAGCGCGGGCCACTCCAAGGAGGACCTGAACGAGGCGCTGCGTGTCTACGAGGAAGTCGGCCGTGACCTGGACCTGATCTGAGCGGGTTGTGAACGTCGGGCGGGTCTCTCTAAACGAGGAATTCGGATGGCCGAGGGGGAGCGACGGTTCGACTTGTGGGCGATTGGGTAGCGGTGGCGTGCTGAAGAGCTGGGACTGACGGCTTTCGTCTGAAAATGGATGTGAAGAGCTGTTCGTATTACGAAATCAGAATTATTAGTATTCCAAGGCTTCTTCCGTATGGGAACCGTATATACGATTGAAATGAGCGAAACAGGCGCGGACACGGAGCAAATTGAAGAACCGACCGAGTGGTCTGACCTGGCGATGGGGCTCTATGAGAGGCTTACGGGCCGACACGCGGAGATCGTGTACGAGTTCGAAGACATGGAGATCCTGGTACCCAGTAAAGTCGGGAGCGACGCAGAACATACCCCCTGGCAGCTGAACGGCACGGTCAGCATCACGACTCGCGAGCGTGAGTAAACCACCCCGACCAGGCGGTTCGCTGACCGTCGAGACGGACCTCGATCTCTCGATCGGGGACGCCCAGGTAGACGTCCGCTCAACAGGTGATCGGCTGTTCCTCAACTTTCCGTCGCTCCGGGCCCTCTCCGAGGCGAAGCGGGGGTTACCCCCGACAGGAATCGAGGCCGTATCTGGGCTGGTCACCGCGTTTGACCTGACGATGGAGGTCCGGGCTCGCGATCGAACGATTTTCGTCATCGAGCCGGGCGCACCTGCCGGTCCGCTGTCTCGGTGGGTGGGCTCCAGTCCGGTACAGCTTCGGGCGCTCGGGCTCCTCGCAGTGGTGGCCAAAGAGATCGAAAGCGGGATTCGAGTGATCCGGACCCTGCTTCATTAACCCAGCGCGGGAATCGATACCGGTCCGGCTGCGGTTGGATCGAGTCGTCCGCTATCCGAGTTTTTCTTCCAGGTGCTCCAGCATGTCCGCGGTCATCGTCTCCAAGTCATAGGTGTGCTCCCAGCCCCAGTCCTCGCGGGCCGCGGAGTCATCAACTGCGTCGGGCCAGGAGTCGGCGATGTCCTGGCGCTCGTCGGGTTCGTAGTGAGCCTCGAAATCGGGCAGGTGCTCCTGGATGGCCGCGGTCAGTTCGCCGGCGGTGAAACTCAGTGCGCCGACGTTGTACGAACAGGGGTACTCCAGGGACTCCCGGTCGGCGGTCGCGATTCCGATGAGCGCCCGGATGGCGTCTTGCATGTACATCATCGGGAGTTCGGTGTCCTCGCGCACGAAGTAGGTGTACTCACCTTCCTCGATAGCGTCGTAGAAGACCTCGACGGCGTAGTCGGTGGTGCCACCGCCGGGGAGAGTCTTGTGGCTGATGATGCCCGGGAGTCGCACGCCACGCACGTCCAGGTCGTAGTTCCAGCTGTAGTAATTCCCCATGTGCTCGCCGAAGACCTTCGAGATGCCGTAGATCGTCCGCGGCGCGAGCGTGGTCATCTCGCCGGGGTTCGTGGGCGTCTCGGGCCCGAAGACCGCGATGGAACTCGGAACGACGAGCCGATCGAGGCCGTGTTCCCGGCCGGCCTCGAGAACGTTGTGGAATCCCTCGATGTTCACCTCGAAGGCCAGTTGTGGGTGATCCTCGCCGCGCGCGGAGAGGATCGCCGCGAGGTGAAAGACCGTATCCACGTCGTACTCCGAGAGCGCCGCCGCGAAGGCCTCGGCGTCTCGGACGTCGATCTCCTCCGTCGGGCCGCCGTCGTCATCGGGTTCTTCGATGTCGGTCGCGACGACAGTCTCCACGTCGTCCCGGGCCCGGAGTGCGGGAATGAGTTCGGAACCGATCTGACCACGCGCGCCAGTCACGAGGACATTTTGCATGGGTAGTCATTTGGCGGACATCGGTAATAATTGGCGTGTTTTTCCCGTGTTGCCATTCCCCAGTCACCCCACCGGTAGTAGTGACGCAGTCTAACCATTCAAGTCGGCCCGTCCCATACGCCGCCCCATGCAGGATACCGGCCCCTTCGGGGCGATACGCGAACTGGAACACGACGGTGAGACGTACAAAATGGCGGATCTCGGGGCCCTGGAGGAGGCAGGGCTATGCGAGTTGGACGAGTTGCCGGTCAGTATCCGGATTCTCCTGGAGTCAGTGGTGCGGAACGCGGACGGCGAGTCGATCACCGAGGCGGACGTCGAGAACGCGGCCTCCTGGGAACCGGACGTCCCGGACGTAGAGGTGCCCTTCACACCCTCGCGGGTCGTCCTTCAGGACCTCACGGGCGTCCCGGCAGTCGTCGATCTGGCCGCACTCCGGTCGGCCGCGGACCGGAAAGGACGGGACCCGAACATCGTCGAACCGGAGATCCCCGCGGACCTGGTCATCGATCACAGCGTCCAGGTCGACTACTACGGCTCGCAGAGCGCCTTCGGGAAGAACGTCGAGATCGAGTACGAGCGCAACGCGGAGCGCTACCGCGCGATCAAGTGGGCCAACCAGGCCTTCGAGGACTTCAGCGTGGTTCCGCCGGGAACTGGCATCGTGCACCAGGTCAACCTGGAGTATCTCGGCCAGGTCGTTCACGACCGCGAGGAGGACGGCGAGGACTGGCTCTTCCCCGACACCCTCGTGGGCACCGACAGCCACACACCGATGATCGGCGGCATCGGGGTCGTCGGCTGGGGCGTCGGCGGTATCGAGGCCGAGGCGGCACTCCTAGGCCAGCCGATCACGATGACCCTGCCAGAGGTCGTCGGCGTGGAACTCACGGGTGAGATGCCGGAGGGGGCCACGGCGACCGACCTGGTACTCCAGGTCACGGAGAAGCTACGCGAGGTCGGTGTGGTCGATCGCTTCGTCGAGTTCTTCGGTTCCGGCGTCTCGGAGTTGACCGTCGCCGACCGGGCGACCATCTCGAATATGGCCCCCGAACAGGGCTCGACCATCAGCATGTTCCCCGTCGACGAGGCCACCCTGGAGTACCTCGAACTGACGGGCCGGGACCCCGAGCACGTCGATCTCATCGAGCGGTACCTCAAGGAACAGGGCCTGTTCGGCGAGCAGAACCCCGAGTACACCGAGACCGTCGAGATCGACCTGGGAGCCGTCGAACCGAGTTTGGCCGGCCCCAGCGAACCGGATCAGCGCATCCCGATGGGCGACATGAAGACCCACTTCCGGGGCCTGATCGAGGACGAAACCGAGTACGGCGAAGTCGATGAAACTGCCCTTTCACGCTGGCTGGAGAACGGCGGCGCGGCCCCGCCAACGGAAGCTGACGACCTGCCGCTGGGCGATCTCAACGAGCGCTACGAGATCGAGATGCCGAACGGCCGGAAAACCGAGATCGGCCACGGCAGCGTCGTGGTCAGCGCCATCACCTCCTGTACGAACACCTCGAACCCCTCGGTGATGCTCGCCGCCGGACTGCTCGCCCGGAACGCCGTCGAGGCTGGTATCGATGTCCCGCCACACGTCAAGACGAGTCTCGCGCCGGGCAGCCAGGTCGTCACCGAGTACCTGGAGGAGTCCGGCCTGCTCGAAGACCTGGAGGCACTTGGCTATCACGTCGTCGGCTACGGCTGTACGACCTGTATCGGGAACGCGGGCCCGCTCCCCGATCCCGTCGAGGAGGCCATCGACGAGCACGACCTCTGGGCGAGTAGCGTGCTCTCGGGCAACCGGAACTTCGAGGCCCGCATCCACCCGAAGATCCGGGCCAACTACCTCGGCAGCCCGCCACTCGTGGTGGCCTACGGCCTGGCTGGCCGGATGGACATCGACCTGGAGACCGATCCGCTGGGCCATGACCCCAACGGGGAGCCGGTCTACCTCGAAGACATCTGGCCCGACCAGGACGAGATCCACGAGGTCATGACCGACAGCGTGCACCGCGAGATGTTCGAGGAGAAGTACGACGACGTCCACGAGGGCGATGAGAACTGGAAGGCCCTGGACGCGCCAACCGGGGACGTGTACGACTGGGACGAGGAGTCCACCTACATCCGCGAGCCGCCCTTCTTCACGGACTTCCCGCTTGAGAAACCCGGCGTCCAGAACGTCGAGGACGCCCGCTGTCTCATGACCCTCGGAGATACCGTCACCACCGATCACATCAGCCCCGCCGGGCCGTTCAGTACCAACGTGCCGGCCGGGGAGTGGCTGGCAGACCAGGGCGTGGATCCGGCGGACTTCAACACCTACGGCGCTCGACGGGGGAACCACGAGGTCATGATGCGGGGGACCTTCGCGAACGTCCGCATCGAGAACCAGATGCTCGACGGCAAAGAGGGCGGGTACACCATCCATCACCCGACAGGCGAGGAGACCACCGTCTTCGAGGCCAGCGAGCGGTATCGTGAGGCCGACACCCCACTCGTGGTGATGGCCGGCACCGAGTTCGGCACCGGCTCCAGTCGCGACTGGGCGGCCAAAGGCACTGACCTGCTCGGCATCCGCGCGACGATCGCGGAGAGCTACGAGCGGATCTATCGGGACAACCTCATCGGCATGGGTGTGTTGCCCCTGCAGTTCCAGGACGGGGACTCCTGGGAGTCCCTGGGCCTGGATGGCAGCGAATCCTTCACGATCACCGGTCTGGAGGACGGGCTGGACGTGAACGCCGAACTGCAGGTGCAGGCCGAGCGGGCGGACGGATCAACCGTCGAGTTCCCCGTCACCGCCCAGGTCGGGACCCCGGCCGGCGTGGACTACGTCGAGCACGGTGGGATTCTGCACTACGTCCTTCGCCAGCTCCTCACGGAGTAGGGGAAACGGTTAGGGTGGCTCCACACCCCCGAACGGTATGAGCGAAGCGGACGCGATCGAGCGGGTCGAGAAGCCAGTGACCGCGAGGGGGATTCGCTCGGAGCTTTCCGAACTGGGGGTCGAAGCCGGTGACACGCTGCTCGTTCACGCCTCGCTCAGTGGCCTGGGCTGGGTGAGCGGCGGTCCACAGGCCGTCATCGAGGCCCTCCAGGCCACCGTCACCGAGTCCGGCACGCTCCTCATGCCCGCCCACACGGGCCAGTTCACCGATCCCGCCGACTGGGAGAACCCACCGGTTCCCGGGGACTGGGTCGAGACGATCAGGGAGACACAGCCCCCGTTCCGCCCCGAGGCGACCCCCAGCCGAGGCGTGGGGACGATTGCCGAGGCCTTCCGAACGTTTCCGGAGGTCTCACGCAGCGAACACCCGATTTACTCCTTTTCGGCCTGGGGAAGCGAGTCGGAACGGATTCTCGAGGACCACGCGCTGGACTACGGCCTGGGCCCGGACTCCCCACTGGGCGGACTCTACGAGCGAGGCGGCAGCGTCCTGTGTCTGGGGACGGGCCATCGGACGAACACCTCGCTCCACCTGGCCGAGTACCTGGCGGCCATCGACGCCCAGGAGCGAACCCGCCGGGCGCCAGTCCTGGAGGAGGGAAAGCGGGTCGAAGTCGAGTTCCGGGACATCGAACTCGACGTGTCGGATTTTGCCGAGCTGGGGGCGGCCTTCGAGGCCGCGGTCGGGTGTGACACCGGCACCGTCGGCGCCGCCGAGACCAAACGTATCGAGCAGCGAGCGCTGGTCGATTTCGCGGTCGAGTGGCTCGAAACCCATCGCGGCTGAGTTCAACACATACATGTCTTGTGCAACCTGAGTTGTGCTCATGGATCTCCGGACGCGGACGATCACCTGGATCGGTGTGCTCTCGATCGTCCTCTTCGGGACCGTAACCGCAAGCGCCGGGATCGGTCCGGTCTCGATCGCGCCGCTTGCGGTTCTCAAGGTGCTTTTGAACCAGCTCGCCGTCCCCACCTCGCTTTCCCTGGAACCCGCCGCGCTCTCGCTTGGCGGCCTCTCGATCCCGTGGCCCGCGCTCGGCTACACCGATGTCTTCGCTTTCGAGGTCTCACAGACCTACCGGACGATCGTCTGGACCGTTCGGATGCCTCGCATCCTTCTGGGGGCGCTCGTCGGCTTTGCCCTCTCCGTGGCCGGGTCGGTCATGCAGGGCTTCTTCCGGAACCCGATGGCCGACCCCTCCATCATCGGCGTCTCCTCCGGCGCGGCCGTCGGGGCGGTGGCGGCGATCATCCTCCCGATTCCGATCGGCCTGCGCTGGGCCGCGTTCACCACCGGGATCATCTCGGCCTTCGGCGTCTATCTCATCGCGACCGAGGACGGCCGAACCCCGGTCGCGACGCTGTTGCTCGCCGGCGTGGCCGTCCAGACCTTCCTCTCCGCGATCATCTCCTTCATGCTCACCATGGGCGGGCACAGCCTCGAACAGGCGGTGTTCTGGATGATGGGCCATCTCCACAACGCGACCTGGGAAGAGGTCGGGTTCGCTGCCCTCGTGATTCCGATCCTCTTCGTCATTCTAGCCTGGTACAGCCGCGATCTCAACGTGCTGTTGCTGGGTGAGGAGGACGCGGCAACCCTTGGGATCGAAGTCGAGCAGACCAAACGCATCCTGCTGGGTGTGTCGAGTCTGATCACCGCCGCGGCGGTCGCGGTCTCGGGCGTGATCGGTTTCGTGGGCCTGATCGTCCCGCACATGATGCGGCTGATCGTCGGGCCCGACCACCGGATCTTGCTCCCGACGAGTGCGCTCGCTGGCGCGGCCTTCCTCGTGGCCACCGACACCATCGCTCGAACGGGGGCCGGTGAGATCCCGGTCGGCATCGTCACGAGCGCGCTGGGAGCGCCGTTTTTCCTCTTCCTGCTCCGTCGCCGGGAGGTGCATTCCCTGTGAGCAGTCTGCTCCCGAGCCTGGTCGATTCCATCCGGGGGACCGCGGAGCGAGAACTCGATTCGGTGGCGCCGGGCGAGCCCATCGTGGACGTGACCGACGTGTCGGTCACCCTGGGCTCGGTCCAGGCCCTGGATTCGGTCTCTTTAGAAGTCGAACAGGGTGAATTCCTGGGCGTCATCGGCCCGAACGGTGCGGGCAAGACCACCCTCTTGCGCACGATCAGCGGCGTGCTGACACCGTCCGGCGGAACAGTCACCGTCGACGGCCAGGACATTACCGACCTGCCCTCGAAGGCGAGCAGTCGGCTGGTGGCCGTCGTGCCCCAGGAGACGAGTCTCGCCTTCGATTTCACGGTCCGAGAGGTCGTCGAGATGGGGCGCACGCCGTATCGCAATCGGCTGACCCTGGAGTCAAGCGCCGACGAGGAGATGGTCACTCAAGCCCTCGAACGGACCCGGACCGCCGGGTTCGCCGACCGGGCCATCGGCGAGGTCTCCGGAGGTGAACGGCAGCGCGTGCTGCTGGCCCGCGCGCTGGCCCAGGACACACCAGTCTTGCTGCTCGACGAACCGACCGCGAGCCTCGACATCAACCACCAGATCCGGACCCTCGAACTGGTGAAGTCACTCGTCGAGGCGGGCAAGACGATCATGGCCCCGATCCACGACCTGAACCTCGCGGCCCACTACTGTGATCGGTTGCTCCTGCTCGCGGACGGAAAGCGCACGGCGCTTGGCTCGCCGGACGAGGTGTTGACCGAATCAAACCTGGAGGCGGCGTTTGGCACCGACGCCGTCGTGACGAACAACCCGGTCACCGGCTCGGTCTACGTAATGGCGCTCCCGGATGGAGCCCGGGACCGGGACGGCCCCCACGTCCACGTCATCGGGGGTGGCGGCGCCGCCGCACGCCTGCTGTACCTGCTCGCGGCCAGCGGCTACCAGGTGACCACCGGCGCACTCAACGAGGGCGACGCCGACGTCGAAACTGCCCGCATGCTCGGGATCGACGCTGTGACTCTCGAGCCCTATGCCCCGATCGACGAGGCTTCGGCCGAAAAAGTCAAAGAGGAAGTCGAGTCGGCGGCGGTCACCGTCATCCCCGATCTCGCGATCGGGCACGGCAACCTCCCGAACCTCCGGGCCGCGGCACACGCCGATAACCTGATCCTCGTCGAGGATCGCCCGTTCGAGGAGCGCAACTACGCCGGTGTCCGAGGGGAAGAACGCTATCATTCGTTGCGGGAGCGGGGAACTGTCGTCGAGTCCCGAAACGTCCTCGAAGCAGTGGAGTCCGCGATCGAATCGAGTTAGCCCTCGAGGGCCGCCTCGATTTCGGGGTCGATCGGTGGCCGCTCGTAGCGCTCACGAAGCGTCTCGACCCGCTCGGTCGCTCGCTCCGTGAGCGTCGGCGATCCGGCGCCCACCCAGGATTCGTAGTCGCCCCGGTCGCCGATCGGCGCCTCGAAGGTCGTGGCGTCGGGCAGGGTTGCTGGGTCCCGGTCGTCGAAAAACGGAGTGCCCGGCTGGGAGTTCCGGACCGTCTCGATCGAGGGGCCCGACTCGACGGCTGCCAGAAGTGCTTGCTCGTCCCGAACCCCCTGACTGAGGGCTCTGATCCGCTCTGCGTCCAGCACCGTCTTCTCGGGGGAGACGGTGGCGTAGGTGTCGAGACCACCGGTGGCGTTCAACAGGAGGTCCGCGCCCGAATCGAGTGCCTGAGCGAGGTGTGCGGTCGACTCGGCCCCACTCTGATAGTCGATCGCTTTGGCGTCGGTTCCCGCGCCGCTACCCCGACTGGGGAGATCATAGAAGTCGGCCATCTCGACCACGACATCTTGCAGCACCGCACCGCGAGGACTCCCGGCGGCCACCGCGTCGGCCTGTGGGTCATAGACCGTTCCGGAGCGGCCCAGCACCACCGGGGTGCCGGGAGTAAGCTGCTGTACGAGCACTGCGCCGAAAACCGTCTCGGCGATCACTTGCACCGCCGCTTCGGACAGCGAGTGGGGTGCTGAGGCGCCTGGAATCGCCCCCGAGGCGACGACCAGCGGTTGCCCCGCCCGGGCGAAACGAATCAGTCCCTCGACCATCGGCTCGTTGAAGACCCGGGGTGACCGGGCGTGGAGGATCCCCAGGACGACGTGTTCTGTGAGTTCTGCCGCCCCGAATGCCGTGCGGGCCGTTTCGAGGGACGCCGCCGCCTCGGGCCCGCTCCGGGCGGTCGCGACGATCGGCTTGTCGGTCGTGAGAAAAAGCGTCTCCAGGAGTTCATAGCCGACCTCGGCCTGCTCGAACCCGCCGGGATTGCCGGGGAGCGAGTAGCCCTCGGGGCTACAGAGGTCATACCCCACCACGTCGATGGTCGGTTCCATATGGACGAGTTCCGCCAGGCGCTCGAAATCCGCCATCGTGGCCCGATGGCGGGTTTCTCCGGGGCGTTTGACGTACCGTGGGCCGCGGGTGGGCGCGATCACCGGGTCACCCTCGCCCACCGTCACGCTCTTGTCCGGATCCCGGGCGCGCCAGTCGAAGCTGCTTGGCGCGGATTCGAGCGCGTCGCGGACGACTGCCGGCGGGAGGGTGACAACGGCACCGTCTGCGGTCCCCCCGGCCGCGATCAGTGTCTCACGGGCCGCCGGGTGTTCGACCCGCATGCCGGCGGTGGCGAGCACGTCGAGGACCGCCTCGTGAATCGATTCTCGGGCCGACGGGGTGAGGCGTTCGGTCACGTTTCGGACTCGCGGGGAGCGAGTATGTAACCTGGGATCAGCGGTGCTCGACGGACTCGACCAGCATCCGACTCCCGCAGTCGGGACACGCCCAGCGGTTCGTGGGGCCAAAGCCCATCTCGCCCCAGGCGACAGTCTCGTAGCCACAGCGCGGGCAGCCGAGTTCCCAGGTGCCCGGCTCCCAGTCGGCCTCGGGGACGAGTTCGAGTGTCGTCGTTCGATGACAGCCCCCATAGGCCCCCTGGCACTGGGTGTTCCCGAGCCGAGCCGGCGGGTCGTCCGGATCGACGTCGGTCACCGGCTGGCGGGTCCCACAGACCGGACACTCATAGACTGGAGAGTTCACTCGAAGAGCACCTCCTGGACGAGTTGCCGGAGTGCGCGCCGCAGGTCCCGTGTTTCGGGGGCCACAGTCACCTGTCGGTGGAACTCGCTCTCGCCCGCAGCGGCTTCCGTGGTGAGATTGACGCCCAGCACCGGGACGGTAAAGCGGCTCAGGGCCTGCCGATACCGGTTCGGGTCAGACGGTCGTCCGTCTGTCACCACGATCACGAAGCGGGTTCCCGACTCCGCCTTGAGGAGTTCACGGGCGATGTGTAGCGTGTCGGTCAGCGGCGTCCCGCCGCCTGCATCTCCGTGATACAGCCGGCCCGTCGACTGCTCGACGGTTCGATCGCCGGGTTTTGCCAGCCGGACCTCCTTGTCGAGCAGTTCGAGGACCGACACCTCGACGTCCACGGCCTCCAGCGCGACCGCGAGCATGCCCATCGCCCGCTCGGCAACCCGGACGTGCTGGCGCATGCTCCCGGACCGGTCCAGGACGAACAGGCAGTGATGGTCGGACTCGTCGGGGCGCTCGCGGCGCTGTTTCACCCGCCGGTCGCCGGTCGCAGTTCGGTGCAGCGCCGCCGGGTCGAGCCGCCCCCGGCGCTGATTCCGCCGCGTCGATCGCTTGCGCTCCTTCTGAAAGCGATTGCGCAAGACGCGGGCGAGGCGGGTCCCGTCCTCGCGGGCGGCCCTGGCGGTCGGCTCGTGGGGTGTCGGGTCGTCGGTCGGGACGACCACCCCGGCGCTCTCCAGTTCGGACTCGGCCGCCGAGACGGCGTCCTGGAGGTGTTCGATGTTCGCGGCGCGGTCCGCTGGTCCCTCCCGATCTCGCCCGGCGGCGACTTCAGCCGCGAGGTCGTCGGCGAGTTGCTCGTCGGTCACGGTCTCCACGTCCGCCGGGTCGGCCTCGGGATCGATTTCGACGTCCCGGTCGGCCGCGTCGGCTTCAGAAGCCGGCGACACGTCACCCGGTGACGAGACCGGCGATTGGTCGTGCACGGCATCCCCAGCCTGGTCGTGCTCGTTGGGATCCACTGCCGGCAGTGGCGCTGGCGACCCGATCTGCTGGCTTCGAGCGGCGTCGTCCGGCATGCCCCAGGCATCCGTACGGGCAGCGACCTGCGCGCGACCGTCGGCCCTGGCCGCGGCGATTGGCGGGCGAATCGCCTCGAAACACGCGATCGCCTGGCGGTTTCGCTCGACCGGGTCCGAAATCGTGGGGATGGACTCGGCCGTTTCAGTCACGACCGGCAGCACGTCGGTCACGAAGCGCCGCCGGTCGGTTGCGGTGTAGAAGTGATGAGCGGAATCCGCGGGGTCGAGCAGGCGGGTGAGCGCCCCCGAATCGACGGCTGTCCCGTCCAGGATGGCGAGGACGGCCGCGTGCACCAGCGGATAGACCTGCCCACCCGCAGGATCGTGGATCCCCGGGCCGACACCCGCGAGCAGGTTCGTCCGGACCTGCTCGAACCAGGGCCCGTAGTTCGGGAACTGCGTCCGGATCGCGGCCTCGATCGCGGCGTCCTCCAGGGCGTTCCAGATCGCGCCGGCGACCGGTCTGTCCCCCGACTCGATCTTCTGGAGGCGCTCCCCCAGATCGGCCACGTCGCTGTACTCCAGGTGGGCCATCACGTGGGCGATCCAGACCCGCTGAACGAGCAGGTCCCACTCCTCGGCCCGGTAGTTCGTGACTGGCTGGGGAACCCGATCACCGGAAACGACGATCGTGGGCGGCTCAATCGACTCGACCGTCGCTGGCGGGTGATCGGGCTCGATCCGGACTGAGAGCTCCCACTGACCCGTTCGGATGCGAGCGTCCCGCTGGAGCCGGTCGGCGCGTGCCGATCCCAGCCGGCGTGGCTCGCTCCCTGCGAGTCGGGCGGCCACCGCCTCCGGGTCCGAGTCAGGCGTGAGACGCATCTCAGAGTTCGGCCGTGATGGTGTCCCGGATCGTCGCCTTGTCGAGTTTGAGCGTGGCGTGCCCGACCAGCACCAGCCGGGCCGCCTCGCCGATGGACATGAACTGTTCCTCGGGCCCGGCGAGTTCGACGACCTTGAGCAGTTCACGATGACTGATCGGCGTCTCGAGTTCGTCCCGGCGGTGGGCCTCACGAAGCCGTTCGGCCATGGTCGTGAGATCGCTGGCCCGCTCGGGGTCGACGCCGGTCTCCTCGACGAGCAACTCGGCTTCCTCCTCCGGCGGGAGATACTCGATCGGCAGGACCACGAATCGGGAGCGGAAGGCGTCGTTCATCTCGCTGGTCCCGGCATACGAGAGTGGATTGGCGGTCCCGACGAAGCGAAACGCCGGGTGGATGTACCGGCCGAGGTGTTTTTCGGGGTCCCACTCGACTCCCGGCGGCAGATCTGTGAGCGTCCGACCCGTTCCCCGGAGCGTGAGACGGCGCCGGCCAACCTCCTCACAGATGGCGTGCAGATGGGAGGTAATGTCCCCCTCGGCCATGTTGATCTCGTCACCCACGAAGACCCAGCCGAACAGCGCGGCTTTCGCGAGTTCCCCCAGCACGTAGACGGTTTCCCCGCCCACCAGATCCTTCTCGCCGACGAGGTCGAAAATCGTCGTGTCCGCGCCGAAGTTCATCCGGGTGACCGGGCGGTTGGTTCGCCCCGCCAGGGTCAGCACGGCCGTGTTCTTCCCGGTCCCGGCCTCGCCCTCCAGCAGGACGGGCTTGTCCATCTCGCCCAGCGCCCGGGCGATGATCTGCTCCGAATCCCGTCCCGCGGTCATCGAAGCGGGGTGATAGGCGGTCCGAACCTCCGGCACCTGGGCCGGCCCCGGCTCGCGGACCGGCAATCCGTGATAGGTCTCGCCGGTCGGCGGGCCCACGAGGTTGCCCGTCGGATCGAGTGTCACCCGGATGCCCGCGAGGTCGTGGTACTCGCCGGCGTCGGTCTCACCCGTCATGTGGACCCTCGCCGTCGGTCAGTTGGTCCGGAGGCGGTCGGAGATGGATATGCAGTCCTCGAATCGACCATCGAATCACCCGGAGCTTTCGGCGGCGGATAGAAAGGTCTGGCCGTTTCAGAGCCGGCGGTTCCAGGTGTCGGTCTGGAACTTCGTCTCGACCAGGTCCCTGGCAGCCTCGACCGTCGCTTCGTCCAGCGAGCCCGATGTCGCCCCGAAGTGGGTGTCGATGGCCGTCTTCAGCGATTCGATGACCGTCTCCCGCGGTTCGTCGACGTGGTCCGCGATGCGGGCGACCCGCTTCTCGGCGGACTTGACCGCCTTGTCGGAGACTTTCTCCTTGCCGATCCGGAGGACCTTGAGCATCGACTCGATGTCGAGGGCGTAGCTCATCGTCGTGTGATGGAGCACCGCCGAGCCGGAGCGTAGCTGGGCGGACCCGCCGATCTTCCCCTCGGGATGGCTGATGTCGTTGAGCGGCTCGTGATGGGCTTCAAGCCCCATGTCACGCAGTCCCTCGAGCACCCACTCGTCGAGGACCGCGTAGCTCTCCTCGATATCCTCGGGCACGTCCTCCTCGGGGAGGTAAAGCGAGTAAGTGATGACGTTGCCCGGTTCGACGTACATGGCGCCACCGCCAGTGATCCGACGAACCACGTCGATCCCCTGGTCGGTCACGTAGTCGGCCGCGACCTCGTCGTCGTGGGCCTGGAAGCGGCCAAGTGGCACGGCCCGGTTCTTCCGGTACCAGAAGCGGACGGTCGGCTCGATCTCGCCCCGATCCAGCCGGTCCAGGAGCACCTGATCGAGGGCGTGATGCATCGGTTCGGAATACACACCCTCGTCGATCACGCGCATCGTCATCGGATCGCCTCCACGGTGGCCTGGGCCAGATCGGACGCCTCAAAGCCGATACACTCCGCGTCGACGGCGGCGATCTCGGCGGCCAAATCCGCGACGGAGATGTCGGCTGGCTGGCCCTCGATGGCCGCTTCGAGGTCGCTGCGGGCCTCCGGCGGTTGCAGGAAGAAATCGCCCGTGATCTGTACGTCCTCGATCGACTCCTCGAAGGTCACCGCGACCCGGACCAGTTTCCCGTCGGGTACCTTGACGGATTCGGTCGCCTGCATACCAGTCTGATGGGGCGGCGGCGGTTTGTACCCGCCGGTTCCGGCGGTCGCCCGGCACCGGTGGATTCATCCCATCGTGTCTCCCATGACCGCGTATGCCGGAATCGGAAGTGACGCTGCCGGACCGTGTCACGAGCGACATCGATCGTTTCGTCGAGTCGGGGGAGTTCCTGAACTGGGACCAGGCCGTCGAGGAGCTTTTGACCCTCGGGCTCTCGGCCTACCAGTCCGACGAGCAGAACCTGGACGAGGAGTCGGTCTTCACCGGCGCGGTGGAGGACCAGCAGGACCCGGCCATCGCGGACGACGACCCCGGTTCGGACCGGATGTACTGATCAGCCGATCGTCACCGTCTCGTCCGCGTCCTCGATGAGCGACAGCAATTCGTCCATCCCCGCCCGGGGCCGGAGTTCGTCGCCGTCCAGATCCCGGTGGTCGAGACACCGGTCACAGGCGAGGAGTTCCCCACCCTCCAGCAGAAACTTCCGCATGACACCGTGTGGGTTGACGTCGTCACCCGCCGGCTGATCGGGGGCCTCCACGCCGTCTCCGAGGAGGTAGGCCGTCACGTCGTGACCGGCGGCGAGGGCCGTGTTCCCGAGTCGGAACCCGTTCCAGATCGCGCCGGGATCGTTCGTCTCGACGATGAGTCCAAGCTGCATAGCCTGGCTTCACGCGCCCGGGTTAAGGAGTCCGCGCTCCCGGCGAGTCACAGGTTCGACTGGGTCGCCCCGCCGTCGATGGGGATCGCGGCCCCGTTTACGAATCCCGACCGGGGCGAACTGAGGAAGGCCACGAGAGTCCCCAGTTCGATGGGGTCACCGATCCGTTCGAGGGGGTTGTCGGCCCACTCCGCGAGCCCGGCCTCGTAGTCTTCCACGTCGCCACGCTCGACGGCGTCCGCGACCAGTTCCCGGATGCGGGCCGTCTCGTGTGGCCCGGGCAGGACGGCGTTCGAACGGATTTCGGGGGCCAGTTCCTTCGAGAGTGTCTTCTCCAGGCCGATCACGCCCATGCGAACCGAGTTCGAGAGCACGAGGGAGTCAATGGCCTCCTTCACGCTCCGGGAGGTGATGGTGACGATGGTGCCCTCGCCTTGCCGGAGGTGGGGTTCGGCTCGGCGAACGAGCCTGACCACGCTCATAAGGAGGAGTTCGAAGGCGGCCTCCCAGTCCGTGTCCTCGGTCTCCAGGAAGGGCCCGGCTGGTGGCCCTCCGGCACTCGTTACCAGGTGATCCAGGCCACCGAAGGCCGCGACAGTTTCGTCGACGAGCGTGGGTCCGGCGTCCGGATCGGTCAGATCGGCCTGGATCGTGTGCACCGCCCCAGGGCCGGCGGCCTCGATGTCCTCCCTGGCCGCGGCCAGTCGGTCGGGGTCCCGGCCGTTGATCGCGACGTCCACGCCCTCGCGGGCGAGCGCGATCGCCGAGGCCTTTCCCAGCCCACTTGAAGAGGCTGTCACCAGTGCCGCGTTGCCCTCGATGTCGAGATCCATGAGCGTTCGAGACGACCGATCGCCAAAAGCGTTGAGCCACTTCCGGCCAGACTTTTGACCGGGGCCGTCATTGCAGGGGATATGGGATCCGGGCATGGATGACGGAACCACGCTCCGCTCGGCGCTGTTCGAGGCAAGCGGAGCGCTGATACTCGGGATCGACGCCGCCACTGGGGAGATCGTCGAGGCCAACGAGCGGGCCAGCGAAGTCCTCGGGCAGTCACAGGCGGACCTCCTGGGGTCGACGGTCAGCACGGCGACGGGGTTCACCGACCTCGAAGCGATGCTCGCCCGAGTGCCAGCCCCCGATGCCAGCCACGAGTTCACGACGACGGGCCTGCATCCGGACGGCGCTCAGTCCCCAGCGGTGACACTCACCCGTCGGCCAGTCGCCCACGACCGGGATGAATACATCGTGCTGACCGGGCAGGTCCATCCCGACGGAGAACCCGACGAGGGAGAGTCTGCGGTCCGATGGAACATTCTGGAGGATTTGATCGAGCAGATCAGCGACGCGGCCTTCGTCCACGACGAGGCTGGCCGTTTTCGAGCGGTCAATCAGGCCGCGATCGACCTGCTGGGTTACGCGGAGGACGAACTGCTGGGGGCCGATCCGTCGCTGTTCGATCCGGCGGTCTCCGAGTCCCACCTCGGGCCCCGGCTGGCGGAACTCGAACGCGAGGAGTCCGTGCAGTTCGAGGCCACCTACGTCACGGCGAGTGGAGAAGAAGTCCCCGTCGAGATCACCTCGTCGCTGCTTTCCTGTACGGACCAGCGGGTCATCGTGAGTGTCGCACGGAACCTGCAGGCCAAAAAACAGCGGATTCGAAACCGTGAGCTGGCCGAGACGCTGTTCGAGGACCACCGGGAGGCCACCTTCATCGTCGACGTCGACGAGGAGTTCACCATCGAACGGGTCAATCCGGCCTACGAGGAGGCGAGCCCGCTTTCGGCCGCCGACATCGAGGGGAAGACCCCCCGGGAGATCTTCGGGGCGAAGCGGGGCGGGGAGATTGCCGATCGGTATCGACGCTGTGTGGAAAATCGGGAGTCCCTCGACGTGGAACAGACCCTGGAGATGGACGGCCGCCAGACCCACTGGTGGACCCGACTGGCGCCGGTCGTCGTCGAGGACGAGGTGCAGTACATCGTGGGCTCGACCCGGGAGATCACCGACCGCAAGAACCGGGAACGACAGATCGAGACCCACCTGCGTGAGGCCCAGCGGATCGCGAACATCACCAGCTGGTACTACGACCTGCGGGACGTCTCCGGCAACGAGCGGTTCACCGGCGAGAAGTTCATGGGCCAGGTCCACCCCGCCGACCGCGACCGCGTCGAAGGGCAGTGGGAGCGGGTCCTCGAATCCGGGGGCAGCTACGACATCGAATATCGGGTGAAGTTGGGCGCGGAGATCCGCTGGATGCGCGAGAAAGTCGAGTCGTTCAGCGAGCCCGGCCACGCGGAGCCCGTCGAGGCGATCGGAGTCGTCCAGGACATCACCGACCGCAAGGAACGGGAACTCGAACTCGAACGCTACGAGCTCTTCCTGGAGAGCATTCAGGACGCCGTGACCGTGATCGACGCCGAGGGACGCCTCCAGTACGAGAGTCCCGGCATCGAGGCGATCGTGGGGCAGTATCCCTCCGGCCGGGTCGGTGCGGACGCCTTCGAGTTCATCCATCCGGCCGACCGCGAACTCGTCAGAGAAGAGTTTACCCGGCGGTTGCACGGCGACCAGTCGGTCGAGCCCCTGGAGTACCGGATTCGAACCACGGACGGATCCTGGACCTGGGTGGAGAGCCGCGGGCAGGCCCTCCTCGAGGATCACGACTTCGAGGGGCTGGTGGTCACGAGCCGTGACGTCTCGGCCCAGAAGGAACAACAGCGCCAACTGGACACCCTCATCAGCAACCTGCCGGGGATCGTCTACCGCTGTAAGAACGAACAGGGCTGGCCGATGGAGCTGGTCCGCGGCCGGGCCAAAGAGTTGACCGGCTACACGGCGAAGGAACTCGTCTCGGGGGCGGTCAACTGGGAGGAAGCGCTCGTCCATCCCGAAGATCGAGCGCGAGTCAGAGAACAGACGAGCGCCGCCGTCGACGCCGGGCGGCCCTTCACGGTGACCTATCGGATTCGCACCCGCAATGGCGAGGAGAAGTGGCTCTGGGAGCAAGGCCAGCCGGTCACCCAGATCGGGGCCCAGGAGCCGAAACTGGAGGGCTTTATCACCGACATCACCGACCGGAAGCGACGCGAGCAGGAGCTCGAACGGCGCAGCCAGCGCCTGCACGAGTTAGTGGGGGCGACTCGCGAACTGTTGACCGCGAAGTCGAAACCGGCCCTCTACGAAGGGGTCATCGACGCGGTCTGGGAAACCCTCTCTGTCGCCCGCTTTGCCGTGCTTGGCTACGACGAGGCCGCTGGCGTGTTGCGGGCCCAGGCCGTCTCGCCGGCAATGGAGACCCCCGCCGACGCCGTGCCCCCGATCGAACCCGGACAGAACTCGATCTGGGAGAGCTACCGGGCACAGGAGACCGACCGCCTCACGATGACGGACACACCCTGGGCCCCGGCGGAGGGGACCAATATGCAGGACCTGCTCGTCGTCCCGATCGGGGCCTTCGGCCTCCTGCTGGTCGGGATCGAGCCGGACACGACCGTGTCTGCGGACGACCGACAGTGGCTGGAGCTCATCGCGACCAACGCCGCGGCCATCCTCGAACGCATCGAGCAGGAACACAAGCGCCGACAGGCCGACGAACAGCTCCAGACCCAGCAGACCCGCACGGCCGAATTGACCGACCTGCTGAACGCCGTGGAGGCGGTCCAGCGGCGCTTCGCCGAGAGTGACACCCGCGAGGAACTCGAGGCAAGTGTCTGTGAGGAGGTGGTCAGGACCGACCCGGTGGACTTCGCGTGGATCGGCCGGCCGGAGGCAAACGACGCCGAACTCACGCCCGCTGCCTGGGCCGGCGAGGACCGGGGCTATCTGGACGCGATCGACACCACGACCGTCGACGGGGCGCGCTGTCCCGCCCAGCAGGCCGCCGACGACCACCGGCTGCGAAACGTCTCACAGATCCCGCGGAACGTGCCCGAACAACCCTGGGCGACCCAGGCGCTGACCGGGCGATTCCGGTCGGTGCTTTCCATCCCGCTGGAGCAAGACGACGTCCTCTACGGCGTGTTGACCGTCTTCAGCCGACAGGCCGAGGCCTTCGGTGACCTGTACGAGTCCCTGCTCGCGGACGTCGGGTCGCTTCTGGCGACCTCGATTCGCACCGTGACCATCCGGAACGCCGGCGCGGAGTCAGATACCGTCGAGGTGGAATTTTCGATCCAGGACCCTCAGTATCCACTCTACCGGGTGGCCGAGCGTACCGACAGCGAGATCCGGTTCGAGACGATCCTGGCGACGACCGACGGAACGGTCACGGAGCTCTGGACGGTCCTGGACGGGGACCCGGAGGCGGTCTTCGAGGCAGTTCAGGAGAACACGAAGATCGTCTCGGCCGACTGGTTTGGCGCCCCGGAACACGGGCAGCTAACCGTCGAAATGGCCAAACCGATGCTCGCGGACGGGATCAGGGACCACGGCGGCCGGCTCGCCGAAGCCATCGGGACCCCAACAGGCGCGACGGTCACCCTCGTTCAGACCGCGGAGCAGCCGGTTCGGCCGGTCATCGCCTGGGTGAGCACCCAGTACACGGACGTCGAACTGACGGCCCGGCGAACCCGAACGCCCCAGGATGCGGGGCTTTTGACCAGCACGAGTGAGCTGCTGACCGACCGACAGCGTGAGATCCTCCGGGCGGCCTACTACGGCGGGTACTACGAGACGCCAAAGCAGATCACGGGCGAGGAGCTCGGGACCAGTTTCGACATCTCGCGTCCGGCCGTCTACAAACACCTGCAAGCGGCCCAACGTAAACTCCTGCGGGCACTGTTCGACGACGGTGCAACCCTCCACAGTTAACGTACTAAGTTTGGTAGCTGCTGTTTTGGTTTCCATGTTAACCATCGATTTGAAGGCCGATACCGCAGTCATGTAGACCAAACCAATGTATCAGGCCGAACCCACCGTCGTCGCCAGGCGGTATCTCGACGAGAACCTCGACGTCCTCGAAACGGACTGGGTCACCACGGACCAGGCCCAGTCCGGGACCGCGCCGGCCGACCTTCGGGACGCGATCGAGCGGGCCGAACGCGAGGAGGTAAGCCGACTGCAGGACACGGACCGCGAACAGGTCGAAATCGAACTCGACTCCGCCCCGAGTTCGGGCCAGCGCCTCCGTCTTTTCGCCGAGGAGTACACGACCGGCGCGGAGACATTCGAGGGCGTGGTCGAGACGTTCATCACCGAGCCCGATCAGCACGCCAGGGTCGTCAAACCGACGGACGAAGAGACACTCGAGGCCGCACTCAAGGCAGTGCTGCACGAGGCCGCCGCGAGCGGCGTCGTCGAGGAGGACCAGTGGGAGATCGCGGCCGACGGCGGCGGGACGTCTTGGACGGTGCAGGTCGATCCCAAGTAGGTTCAAATCGGGGTCTACCGGGTCGCCGCCTCGATCGCCTGATCCAGATCCGCGATGATGTCCGCGGGGTCCTCCAGGCCGACCGAGAGCCGGATCATGTCGGGTTTCACCCCCGCAGCGGCCAGTTCTGACTCCGAAAGCTGCTGGTGGGTGGTCGAGGCGGGGTGAATGATCAGCGTCTTCGCGTCCCCGACGTTCGCGAGAAGGCTCGCCAGTTCGGTCGATTCGGTCGCCCGCTGGGCCGCGTCATAGCCCCCGTCGATGCCGAAGGTGATCATCCCGCCGTACCCGCCATCGAGATAGCGATCCGCGTTTTCGGCCGTCTCGTGGGTCTCCAGTCCCGGGTAGTTGATCCACTGGACGGCCGGGTGATCATCGAGGTACTCCGCGACGATGGCCGCGTTCTCGCAGTGCCGGGCCATCCGCAGCGGGAAGGTCTCCAGTTTCTGGAGGGTGACCCAGGCGTCGAAGGGGGCCTGCTGGTTCCCCAGATCGCGCAGCCCGCGGGCGATGGCGGCGTTGGTGAAGGCCGCGTCGCCGAAGCGTTCGGCGAAGTTCACACCGTGGTAGGCGGGGTTCTCCCCGCCGATTTCGGGGTACGTCTCGGCGTGCTCGGCCCAGGGGAACGACCCGCCGTCGACGATCACGCCGCCGACGGTCGAACCGGCCCCGTGGAGCCACTTGGTGGTCGAGTTCCAGACCAGGTCCGCGCCGTACTCGATGGGGTTCGCGAGGTACGGGGTCGCGAAGGTGTTGTCCACGAGCAGCGGCGTGTCGTTCTCGTGGGCGATCGCCGCAATCTGCTCGATGTCCGGGGTCACCAGCGCCGGGTTGCCGATGGTCTCGATCAGGACGTAGGCGGTGTGTTCGTCGATGGCCTCGCGGTACGCGGCGGGCGAGAGCGTGTCGACGAAGCGGGTCTCGATCCCCCGCCGGCTCGCGGTGTGGTTCAGATAGGTGTGGGTCCCGCCGTAGAGCGCGGAGGCGGCGACGATGTTGTCACCGGCCTGAGCCAGCAGGAAGGTGACCAGATCCAGTGCGGCCATGCCGGAGCCGGTCGCGACCGCACCCACGCCGCCTTCGAGGCTGGCCAACCGCTCCTGGAGGCTCTCGACGGTGGGGTTGCCCAGCCGGGAGTAGATGTAGCCGGGTTTCTCCAGCGCGAACTGTTCGGCGGCGTCCGCGCTGTCCTCGAAGGTGTAGGAGGTCGTCTGATAGATCGGTGGCGCTCGCGAGTGGGTCGCCTCGTCGGGGGCCTGCCCGGCGTGGATCGCGCGGGTGTACAGGCCCGGCTCGTCGTCGGTCATCACTGGGAGGAAACGGTGGCCCCGGCATAAACTCTGCGAATGAAGCAGGTGGAGAAAATGCCCGGGGGTAATTGCCCGGATGCAGCCGGGCGGCTCGAACGGGGGTGAAAAAACGGGGGAAAACTGGGACCCGACCGGTCTGCTCGGGCTTATTCGAGCGGGAGAACCTGCTGCACTTCGATGATCTCGTCGCTCGGGGCCATCTCGGCCGCGCCGGACTCCTCGTAGATCTGCTCGACGGTCGCGACGTCGGGGGCCTCCCACTCGCAGATGCCCATGCCCTCGTCGTTGGCGAAGGTGCCCTTGAACTCGACGTCGTCGTAGTTCGATACTGTCTCGACGACGTTGGCCTGGAGCTCTTCGAGTTGCTCCTGGGTTGCGTCGGGGAGTCGACCTTCGTCGGAATACCGCATCGTGATGATTCGTGCCATTAGTAACTCACCAGGAACATGTTGGGTAGCGAGCACCATAATGTTTCTGTCGGAGGCAACCCGGTCGCGTGGCGCGAAAAATAAGCCGCTCGCTCGGACCGGTTTCGCCGGTCAGTCGTGGTTAGGCGTGTCGCCGAAGTGCCAGGAGCGCCGCCCCGATGAGCGCGACCAGCGAGAGTGAGATCCCGAATCCGGGGGTGTCAGTTTCGGTGGTCGTCTCGGTGGGCGTCTCCGTGGTCGTGTCGGCTGGCGGTTCCGTCGTCTCGGTCGGCGTGTCGCCCGTCGCCGTCGTGGTCGTCACGTCCTCCTGGGCGAGGACCGCGTAGGTGGAGAAGCCCACAGATGGGGCTTCGACGACCACCGGGCCGTCAGTACTGACCACGGTGGTGTCGAGTTCCTCCCACTCGTCGTCACCCAGGTGGGCGACGACCAGGCCCGACGGCGTCACACCGAGTTCGTCCAGCCGGGACTGGGACACCGACAGCCGGACCATGTCAACACCTTCGCCGTCGCCGTCACTGAAGGTGATCTCGGCAGCCGAGACGAACTGGCGTGCCTCGGGCACCGGCTGCGGCGGGTCCTGGAGTGCCTGGACCGAGACCGAGCCGCTGAGTTCGGTCTGGGACTGGAAGCCAACAGCCACGAGGGAGTCACCCTCGATGGCGACTTCGGCTTCCGTGCCGCTCAGACCCTCTTCAACAGGCTCGCTGGGCGGGGCTGTGGTGGTCGTGGTGGTCTCAGTACCATCGTCAGCACCACCGCCACCGCTCGGTGCCCCACCGCCACCGGTGTCACCATCGTCGGTGTCGCCATCATCGGTGTCGCCGTCGTCAGCGCCACCGTCACCGGTATCGGTCTGGATTTCGACATCCAGGTCGCGGTTATCCACCGCGGCCGACTCCCAGGTGATCGAGGCCTGGTCGTCGCTCTGGGTGCCGGTCGTTCGGATCGTCACTGTTTCGCCCGACGCCTCATCGTTCGGGTCGGGGACTTTCAATTCGTAGTAGCCGTCGCTATCGGTGGTCGTGGAGACCAGGACCTCGCCGTCGTGGACCGCTTCGACCGTGACGCCATCGACGGCGTCGCCATTCTGGTCGGAGACGGTTCCGTACACCTCGTTGGGTGCGACCGGAACCGCCGCGGCCGTGCCGGCGATGACGAGCATCGCCATGGCGAGGACTGCGAGGGTCCGCAATCCACCGCGTGTCCAGCGTGTTTGGTGTGTCATCTATGTGTTACCCCCAAAGATGGTGGAAAGTTGGTGGTTGCGGTTTACCGGTCTCCGAACGGCGTCTCGCCGTAGACTTCGTCGTCAGTGACGAAGACCCAGTAAGCTTCACCGGGCTGGAAGCGGTCCTCGGGGGTGACCAGAGTGTACGACCACTCGCCATCTGTCTGCTGGCCGTACGCACTATTCACAGATCCATGGACCGATCCAAGAGCGATTTCAGCGTTCTGATTGCCTTCCTGCCAGTGACCGACGAGGTTCCAGCCTTCCTGGAGTTCGGTCTGCTGCGGCGTGGCGGAGGCAGCGCTGTCACCACCATCGGGCGTGTTGTAGACGTTCACGTCCCAGGTGGTTTCGCCGTCAACCTTCACGATGTAGCCGACACCGCCTTTGAGTTCTTCGAAGTCGTCATCGTGGTCTTCGTTCGGCGTCCACGTAGCCCAGTTGCCTTCGACCGAGCGGTCGTAGGTCATGATGGACTCGACGTTTGCCAGCTCCTCATCCGAGAGGTCGGAGAGGGACAAGCTACCAGTGGCGGCCGGAACGGAGACGAAGTTGACACCCTCCGAGAGGTGATACTCGTGAGTGTTAAGGGTGGTAGACGCACCCGCACTCACTGGAGTCGCATCGTTGACGCCATAGAACTCGGTCAGACCGTCTCCACTGAACGAGAGAGATGGCGCATCGCCAGTAGCCACATTGTCACTGATCTCGAAGAACACTTCACCAGTTTTCGTCGGATCAGTAGTCGAGTAGTCCGAGTGGACAGTGGCAACCTGATCCACGCCGTCGATCTCAATCTCCCAGTTATCAGAGACTATGTCAACCGGTTCGTTGAACTGAACAGCAATCGCAGTGGCCCCACTTCCGGCATTGACGACCTCCGCATCGACCGGGTTGGGATCCTCCTGATCAACCGTCGCTCGGTCTTCAACGTAGTACCCGTCGTTTTCAGTGGCGTCGTAGGACTGTCCACCGACAGTCTCCACGGACTTCAGAGCAGCCACATAGCTGCCGTCTCGCGGGACCTCTTCGTCAACGAACGTGTACGTGAACGCCCCGTCCGTCTCGGAGACCTCGAAGTCCGACTGATCGAGTTCGGTGATCTCGTCGTCACCGTCGAACTCAACGAGATCGCCGTCAGTGAAGTAGTCGATTTCGAAGGATTCGAGTTCCTCACTGGTCGTGAAGCTGACCTCGACCGAGCCGTCGTCGCTGGTGACCTCGTAGGACGAGAGATCCACGATTTGCTCTTTGACAGTGACAGTGTCCGTGTTATGGTTCTCTTCCGAATCGTAGAGGGAGACCTCAACTTTGTCCTCGTTGAGATCTGCTCCCACGAGCGGCGAGTCAATCGTCACCATCGCACTGCCATCACCGGCGTCGTAGGTGACATCAACAACCTCGTGATCCTCGCCACTGACGTTCACGTACGTGAAGTCATCAACGGTGAGGTCTTCTTCGGACTCGTTGTACACGTTCTCCGAGAAGCGCACCTCGAAGCTCGTGGTGCCGTTGGACGTCCAGATACCGTAAGCGTTCGGCGACTCCTCGTCCGAGAGGGTAACTGCAGCCCCTTCGACGCTAGATCCGACATCGTTCTCGACGTCTTCTGTCGCCGTCACCGTGACGTTTTCGTTGCCGATATCGTCCGGTTCGATCGGATCCTGCACCGTAAGCCGGACCCGCTTATCATCTAGCCATTCGGAGTCCTCGAACGTGAGGTTACTCAGCTCGTAGCTTTCACTCGAATTGGCGTCGTTGACCGATTCGTCGAAGGCCACGACGATCTCGTCCGTGCCGGCGTTCGTCGACGCGGCAGTGACCTCCGGTCGCACAGTGTCTTTGGTCACCGTCGTCGATTCGGACGCTTCGTTCTCACCAGCATCAACAAGGTCGACTGCGACAGAGACATTACCATCTTCGAGTTCACTCGCGTCGAAGTTGAAGTCGTGTGGGCCTTCAACAGACGCGGTCGAGTTGACCTCGGTCTCGTTCGGTCCGGTCAACGTGACCGTGACCTCGGACACCTTCTCGTCGCCGGTGTCCACGGTCAGGTCGTAATCCTTGACGTTGTCAGCGTTGATCGGATCTTCGATGATCGATGCACTCGGTGGCGTGGTGTCTTGGAGTGCGTCAGTCTCATCGCTTGCCGCATCGCGCGGTCCGGCGTAGTCAGGCTCTTCTATCGGTTCTTGGAACTGAAGCGCGCCGGAATTGACTTTGATGGCATCTCCTGTGCTGTCCATCCCGCTCCTGACATCCTCATAGGCAAGATCATCGTTCAGAGTCAGGAGGATGGTATTTGGTGAAGTCTGTTCTGCGGCAACAATCCCACTTGCTCCGCCCTCACTGAGGTCCCAGTAGGAGAAGTCATCGGCGCTAACTTCACCATCTGCAGCCTCAACTGGCGCAGTGAATGTGACTTCGACCTGGCTTTCCGTTCCGGCCATGAAGTCGAAGTTATCTACGGGACCGAGACCCGGTTCGAACTCCTGGACCTCTTCGTAATTGTAACCGCCCAGAGGCACCCATTCGTTCGAAACGTCCTCTAGAGCAGTAACCACATCAATTTCGGCCGTATCGTGGATAGCGCCCTTGCGGACACTCACCAGATCTGCCTCCAGACCGTCAGCAGAGACATCCTGGTCCAGTTCGAGCTCCACAGTTGCCGGGCCCGTTTGAGTGGCACTTTCGATGGCGCTCGCGCCACTAGCGCTGACATCCTGGTACGCGAAGTCGTCAGCGCTGATAGTGCCGTCTGCAGCCTCAACGGGCTCACTGAACGTGACCGTCGCCGTCGAAGTCCCAGCGTCCGTTTCAACGGATTCGATATACGGCGCTTCCGCGTTCACGTCCAGAGCGCCAAATTCTGAGAGGGCGTAGTTCTGGAAGCCACTCTCGTCAGTCGCGGTGACGACGACGGTGTAAGCCTCGTTGTCAGCAATTGTTTCGGGCACGGTGATGGATTCCGTGTAGGTGTCTCCATCTTCCGTGGGCGTGTACGTCAAGTCGGTCTTGACGCGTTCCTCCGTATCTTCCTGCACAAGGATGATATCGACGTTGGTGACATCCGTCGCATCAGAGAGATCGAATTCAACATTTGCTGAGTCACCGGGTGCAATGTCGTCCTGTGGGGAAACTTCGACGTTGCTAATACCTGGTGCTTCGTCGTTGATGACCACCAGTTCCTCAGTCGGGTTGGAGGAGTACTGGTTTTCGGCGGCGTCAGTCACGCTAACTTCGACCGCGTACTGATTATCCTTCAGACCACCTTTATCGCCGAGGTCCAGCGTGACCGTCTTCAGCGTCCCATCGTTGGCGTACTGGCTGTCGTCGATATCGAACTCGTAGGTATCGTCATCACTAACGAGCTTGACCGTGACATCCTCAACGCCATCCGGGATGTTCTCGGTGTACTTGTACGCAACCTGGAGCGTGTCGTCCGACTGCTTGATGTCCCGATTGGACGGCTCCACGACCTCTATAGCGTCCGGTTGGGTGTCGTCAGTGATCCCTGCAGTGAGTTCGTCCGTGTCTTGCTGAACGTTATCGAAGCGGTCGGAAACGCCAGTCGCTTTGATCTGCTCACTGTCGTCGATTTCGTCGCTGGTGACCTCACCATCGAGGTGCACCGTTGCGGTTTTGGTTTCAGCAGTGTGATCGACGCTAACGACGGACGCATCACCCGAGTAGGTGAAGTTGCCCGCCGTCAGTGCGTCACCGTTCTCGTCCACGACCTCCTGGTCGAAGCCGACATCGATGGTCGATGCATTCTCACCGACATCGTAGTTCGCCGAGTCAAACGCGGGTGCGTCCGTCTCGTCGAACGTGCTGTTCACTGCCGGAACGACCTTGTCTTCAGACTGGACACTCTTGAAGACATCCGGCTGAATACTCAGGATGTCAGTTCCAACAGCATCCTCAAGGACATTGTCTTCGAGTGTGACTGAGACGTCCCGATCACCATCCACATCCGAGACACTGGTGACGTAGTTCGTCTGACCGCTCACGTTCTCGTACGCGAAGTCATCAGTCGAGATGTCTACGTTCGCGGTCACCGGCCGGTCGAACGTGATTGTCAGCGAGTTGCTCGGCGTATCCACGTCATCAACTTCGACGTGTTCGATGCTCGGAACGATCGGCTCCTGGCTGGTCAACGTCGCAGTGGCGGAATCCACTGTGTCACTTTGGGTCGCAACATCGCTGGTGGATGTAGCCTTGACAGAGACATCCTTTGTGTCGTCGACATTGACTGTGTAGTCGAGCACACGGTCAGCATCTTCAGTCAGGTCGTCACTGAGGTTTACGCCAACCGTCTTGGTGGCGGTAATTGTCTCATTGTCGACGACCTGAATGTTGTCGAAGCTCCCACCAGTGATGTTGCCGACTTCGTTGTTCACGTACGTCTCAGCAGAGTCGTCATAGTACGTGATGTCGTATGTCACCAGATCGTCGGCTGAGTCGATGGTAACGCCATTGAGGTCCTCCGCACTCGGATCAAGTGCACCGGGATCCTCGACTTCGGTTACCGAGACGTTGTAGGTGACATCGACTGTAACTTCCTCACTCGTGTCGTTGAGATCGGCAGTTGCAGTCACTTCCTCGAAGTTGACTGAACCACTCTCATCGTTGTTGTTGATTGCGACCGGTCCATTGTCGGTCGAATCAACGTACTCGTTACCCGCAAGGTCAGTCACAGTCACGGAGACGTTGTACCGACCGTCGGCCAACGATCCAGTGTTAAAGGAGTCGAAGAGCTGAGCTTCGAAGCTTTTCACAACACCGTCGTCGACATAGAGTGACTCGTCGACGGTCATGTTCGCCACCGCACCGGACTCGTTCGTCAGCGACACCGTCACTTCGTCAGTGTTGTTCTCAGTGTATCCGTACGAGATTGGTAGGCCGTCATTATCTTCGTATTCCTTCGGCTCGGTGGGCGAGAGGAGGCTGAATCCTTCCGGACTGGTGTCGTCGAGGAACAGCGCGTCCTCGAAGGTAGCAGTCGTCGACTGTCCAGGCTCGTCTTCAACGGTCACCGAAAGGTCGTACAGCGTCTGGGTGTCGAAGCTGAAGTTCTCATCAACCTGAGTCGGGAGAACTTCGTTCTCGTCAGCAGTCGCGTCCTCCGAGACGTTCAGCCTCAACGTTGCAGTATTGGCAGTCTCTCCCCCAGTGTTGTCTATACCAACCTGGTACTCGGCGATATTGCCCTCATCGTCGGTCAGCTCAACAGTTGCATCGCCAGCAACGTTCAACTCATCGACAGTGAACCCAATTTCCAGAGTTCCGTCAGTCGGTGCAGCGGTCGTTTCGGCCGGATTCGAGACTGTTACGTCGGGCGCAGTATTGTCGACGGAGATCGATCCCGTCGTCGCACTGACACTGTTCCCAACGTCGTCAGTCCCGACGGCCTTTATCACGAGGCTGTCCGTATCTTCGACACTTTCGGAATCGAAGCTTTCAGAGACCTCGGTAAACGTACCATCCTGAGCGCCAGTCGTGTTGATCGAGTAGGTGACGGAGCCACTATCGGACTCAGCACCGCTCACGTCGAAGTAGGTGCTAAGGTCAAGGGTCCCGTTCACGATCTCTCCAACGGGCGCGTCATCACTTACCGTAACGGATGGTTCCTCTGTATCGACGATTAACAGTGTCTCATCGTCGAATGAGGTTTGGTTGAACGCAACTTGGGCGTTATCGGCACTGTCAATACCATCAGAGACATCGACGAAGACCTCGGTGTCTTCATCGTTGTCTGTAACCTCACTAGCGGTGACAACTGACAGATTGGCGTCTGTCGCGGATTCAACTTCGTTGGTGCCAATTTCTCCTTGTCCAAGTCCAGCGAGCGTAACGGTTGAGTCCGTTTCTAGTGCCTCGCTGAAGGTGACATTGACTTCAACATCAGTCGGGACATCGGAGTTGTTAATCACCGACTCATTGAGGGAGATGTCGGTGACGATCGGACTTGCGCCATCGACCGCACGCTGTGTCTCCTCCACTGTCGGCCCTGTATTACCAGCAGTATCCTCCAACGAATTCTGTTTGACCGTCAGCTCCGGCGCCACTGCCGTGTCTTCAGAGGGAAGTCCCTCAATGTCGAGGAAGATGATGTTGTCATTATCGACCTCACCGGTCTCCCAAGACGTAATCGTGGCATTCGGATCAGTGACTTCGAAGTCGTCAGTCTGAACCGAGTTGTCGTTTAGGTCGTCGTTGAAGTCAACCTTTAGCTGATCTACGGTCCCATCCTCGTCCGTGTCCAGAGTTGTGACCGTACTGTCCGACAGTTCTGGCGGGACACGGTCGACGTCCAGAAGACGCTCCGGACCGTCATCGGCCGAGTTGAAGTCGATGTTGCTGTTACCAGCATCGTCTTCCACAGCGTCGGTTACTTCAACCGCACCGAAGTAGTCAACCCCAACATCACCACCAAGGTCCGCAACTGTCGTACCGGAGAGAGTGTCGTTATCGATGGAGCCGTCAATCGACACCTTTCCGTCATCGGACTGGCGGGTTAGATCGGGAGTGACTTGGAAGGTCCCTCCGTTGGCGGAGCTCACCGATTCCGAGAAAGTTACGGTGATTGTTGGGCTCGTTGGTGCGTTTCCACTGTTTATCACAGACGGCTCGGCCGAGACGTCAGTGACGACCGGTTCTGCACTGTCCGTGATTTTCCTGGACAGATCACCCGCGCTAAATTCACTTTCGGACTTGTTCAGGTCCGAAATCGTTGCCGAGAAGGTGTCCAGTACTCCAGTTCCAGTTCCTGTGAGTTCGTTGTCGCCCTCATATTCGAGAACAATTGTCTCGTCAAAGGCCGTTCCAGTCTTGATCTCGCTGGGGTTTTGCCCGTCGATGCTGAAGTCCGTCTTGTCAAGTTTCTCGTCGTCAATGGCTTCATCGACAGTAATCGTCACGTTGTCGATGTTGCCGTTGTTGTTAGTGTCGGTTATCTCAGCCTCCTGAATCACCGGACTTCCAGATGTGTACACGGCGTTAGCCGATTGATTGCCATCGCTGTCGAGGTAGAACGGAACGTAATCAACGTTTGCGGAGATGGACGCGCCATCACCATCGGCCTCGCCGCTTGGGCCTGTTCTGTCACCCCACCAGTTATAGGCGGCGTCTACTGTTCCAGATCCATCAGTTGCGTTGATTCCATTGCTTACGTCATCGATATTGTTCTGGGTGACAACGATTCCGGTGCCCGCATCAGCGTCAGCACCAACATCCACGCCAGTTGAGTCGGTTTCCAGCGTAAAACCGGAAACTGTCACTCCTTGGGAACTGATGGAGACCGCATCCCCACTTTCGGTTGCATTGATGGTCGTCGCGTCAGCACCAGCCGTCGATTCGAGCGTGACGTTCGCCGTATCGATGGTCACGCTCTCTTTGTAGGTGCCCGGAGTAACGAGAATCGTGCCATCTTCTGTTGTCGTATCGACAGCATTCTGAACCGTGTCACCCGGGCCAGTGGCTGTAATTCCAACAGTCGCTAGATTAATCCTATCGACTCCCGTGTTGTCTTCGAGAACCGACAGTGCAGCATCTTCCAGATTCGTGTAACTGTTTATCGAGCCGATTTCACCATTATTCGTATCAATGGATACGTCACCGGTTGAGTCGGTAGAGTCGTCATATCCGGACAGGTCGTTATTTTCAATTACGACGTCACCGACCGAGTCGACACCAAAAGTAAATATTGGGTGATCGTTTTTCGGGTTCGTTCCACTTAACGTGTTATTCCGGATAATGAAGTCACCCGACATCTGACCCCCAATCGTGCCACCATCAACATCGTTGTTGATGATGGTCGACGAGTCAGCAACTACGTTTATAACCGGGTTAGTATTCGAAGAGCTTTCAGTCCGATTGAAGTCTAACCCATTGACGGTGACGTCATCAGATTCAATCCTGAGCCTCTCGTTGCTGGAGAGACTAATCTCTGGATTTTGTCCATCCGCAGCACGGATGGTTACGTTATCTACAGAGACTGTTATTGTTGAGGTTTCAGGGTAATTACCCTCCTCAACAATAATAGTGTCACCAGGGCCAGCATCACCGTCCCCAGTGACGTTGGTTTCGAAATCGGTCAGATTATCCACTGTGATCTCATCGCCGGATTGCGCTACCGCTGAGCCAGTGAAAGCCACACCTGCGGCCATCACGGACGTGACCATAATCAGCGCAAGGAAGATCGCACGTGCCTTCTCCCGTCTACTACTCATGCTCCCACCTCCGTGGGAATCATGGTTCCCGATTCGACTGTCACATAGCCAGTACCTGACCGTGATACTGGACTAGTACCCGTCGTAATCTGCCCCAGCGAACGCGAGACAGTCGCCCCGAATACGGAGACGACCATCAGCGCCGCGAGGAAGATTGCGCGGGCTTTGTCTGTATAGCCTTCGTTCATGGTTGGTTTGTGTTTGAATGCAGACGCCGAAACAGCACCACCGCCACCCGTCGATGATAGCCTGGACTGTGACCCCTTCGATCGCGTCGCCGCTCTCGGAGACCACGTCACCGTAGACGCGGTGTGGGGGTTCAGGCGGGGAGTCCTGGGCGACCGCTAACCCAGGGGCGACCCCGCCGAGGATGGTCCCCAGTACGACAGCGACGACGAGAATCCTGAAGGCTGCTGATCGTATAGTCTTGGTATGTTGGCTTGGCATAATACCGTTCGATAAATCCAGGGTGGGGAGATTACTTAGTTCTGTTCCTCGGCGTTTGGTCAATTTAATAACTCATTAACACGCGGCCACGGAGTTGGATTTGATTCGTTAAGCTCTGATTACGTGGAGCATCGGTTGACCGAGATTAGTATCAAAATCATTTATCTTAATCACGTAATTTCCGGGCGAAACCAGTCTGGAATTAGAGCTTCACTAGTTGACACAATTAGCCTTGGAAGGGAATTATCTGGCCTGACCGCCGTCAAGTTTGGCCTCCGCTCAAGTGAGCTAATTAGACGACCACGGAGGTATTGGCGAAGAGAAACAGATGCTCGCCTCAGAGAAGGAGTCGAGTGGAAAGCAACCGTAGCTCGCATTCTACAACGGGAAAGCGGCCGACGCGTTTGAGGCGTTCAAACCTGTGCGAAAGGCCGGCGAGGAATGAGAGTTCCAGACGACGAAGCAGCCCCTGAATCGAAAGTTCCGTCACGTCTCCGAGGATACGGGTGTAAAGGTGACGGTACAGAAGCTCCGTCGGTGGTTTGCCACGGAAATGAGTCGGTGTGGTGTCGACGCGACGTATATCGACGCTTTCGCTGGACGGACGCCCTCAAGCGTCTTGGAGAAGCATTATCTCGACTACTCACCGGAACGGCTGAGAGGGATTTACAATGAGGCGGCTATCACGGTGCTCGAATAGTCCCGTGGCTGTCGAGTCGTGAAAGAATGAAGGAAAGCGCGGTCAGTTAGCGAGCGGTCACGTCGAAGGGGTAGGCGAGTGGCCTATTTATTATGAGTTATCTGGCGCAATGTCGAATAGCTGTTCACCTCCGAAGTCGATTGGACCAACCTGTGTGGAGCCCGGATTGAAGGTATTATTCGCTTCAATAGCATCCCGGTCAAGGCCAACAACGCTACCGTCTCCACCTCGCCGGTCAGAGACGAATGCAACTATACCAGCACCTTCAGTCTCGGTAAAGGTATTAGATTCGATGGTGATGTCGGTAGTAGCGCCAGTCTGATGGTCTATTCCTATGTTGCTGTCCTCAAATGTATTCCCCGATATCTCGACTTCGCCGTTGTAGCTACCGCCCAGTTGCACTCCGACGCGGTCGTTCTCCACGAACTCGTTGTTCGTGATTGTGTATTCGGGGGATGGTCCGTCGAAGCCGGACGGCCTGACACCGACGTCAGTTTCAATTGTGTTACCGTCGACCACAATTGCAGTGTTCTCAAGCTGAACTGCTTCGACGAGGCCGCGAACCTGTGCCTCACCCGTTCCGTCACCAGTCTGGGTCAGCAGGTTATCCTCAATCTGAATCTCTCCATCAATATGTTCGATGAGGATGGTCCCAAGATTACTTGGTCCATCCGAAGTCGCTGTAATGACGTTGTTCCTGATGGTCAGGTTGTTCGCTCCGGGGTTGGACGTCGAGCCGATTTGGACGACACCTTCGGCTTCTCCGATGGTCCGTTCAATTGCGAACCCGTCAATAACAACGTCACTCGGGTTTCCGTCAACGAATACACCGCTGGTAATCGTCGCTTCAGAGCCACGCTGGTCGCTATCACCAGCGACGCCAGCGTTCGGGCCTTCGAGCGTCAGGTCAGTCTTCGAGACACTGAAGCCATCATAAGTCGTGCCCTCAGAGTTCTCTTCGACGTAGATGGTTGTTCCAGCACTAGCGGAATCTTCTGCGTTCGCGATAGCGCTCGCACCGGTCTCAACCGTCCAGTCGCCCTCCGTGCTGTAGTAGGCCATGTCCTTCATGACCGGGGTGGAGACAGTGGTCGAGGCCATGCCGGCGTCGGTGTCAGAGACCACGTACTCGCCGCTCTCACTGTTGTCGACAAGCTTCGCATTCAGATCCGCGTCGTCCTCGGGAAGGTTCTGGGGATTGAACGTGACCGTCTTTTCTCCAGCAGAGGAAAGGTCGACGGTCTTGAGGTTGTCACCGTTCTGCTTCTCGATGACGAGGGCCGGATCCACGACTCCGTCGTTGTATTCCACATCGAACGTGACCGTACTGTCAGGTGTGAGGTCGTTGCTATTCACCGAAACCGAACCACTACGGTCGGCCGGATCGACTTTCTCACCGTATTCACCAACGTTCCCGTCGGTGGTGACAGCCCGAATATTGATGTATTCAGATTCAATTCCGTCGTAATCTGATTGGTAATCAACGTCGAAGGTTCCCTCGTAGAGGGTCGCTTCCTGCAGGTTGCTATCGACGGCTTTCAGCTCGCCATTGTCGATACCGAGATCGTGGTTGTCAGCAGTGACACTCCGCAGTGCGGCGTCACTATCGACGGCCACCTTAATTGTGACCTCTTCGCCGTTCTCGATGGTGGAGTCAATGAAATTGACGCCAGATGCAGCATACACGTCCGGCTTTTCGCTAGTCGGGCCGCCGTAATTCACCGGCACGTGTAGGCCACCTTCGCTGGTGAACAGCCAGTAGCCCTGGCCGGGCTTGAGGTTACGGTCGGTCGTGAGTTGCTCGCCAGTGTAGCCGTTCTCGATCTGGTAGACCTGGTCACCGAGCGGCGTCAGTGCCTGGCCAACCTTCTGGTAACCCTCCTGGTAGTGACCGATCAGGTTCCAGCCAGCGTTGAGCGATTTCTGCGTCCGGTCGCCCGAGACTGGTGCGTTCTGCGCGTTAACCGAAATCTGAGTGTCACTTACCGTGCTGACGATGTACCCCTCGCCACCTTTCAGGTAGTCCAGGGAGTTCTCCTCAGCACCAGGTGCGAATTCCAGCCATCCGTTCTCGCCAGCATCGGGGTCGTCAGGTGCGTACGCCCACACGGCCTCAACCTCATCACTGTTGAAGTCCGTCTCAGTGATGTCGAGGCGGCCAGTTTCGGCCGGCACGGAGATGACGTTCAGTCCCTCACTGGAGAGATCGAACCTTTCCGTTCGAATCGGCGTCTTCACTTCGTCGCTGTTAGATTCGTATTCGCTCCCGAACGCGTCGGAAAGACTCCCAGCGTCGAAAGTGATATCCGGCGCGTCGGCAGTCTGGAACTCCTCGTCAAAGGTGACGAAGATAACACCAGATTTTGATTCGTCGTTCAGAGCGTCGACCCTTCGAACATCAGTGGAAACCCCTTCAACGCCGATCTCGTCGGTCTCGGGTTTTTTGTCCAGGGGTTCGCTGAACAGCACTTCAATAGTTAGTTGGTCTTCATAACCATTGGCCACCGTTGCCTCGATTGGCTTGGGCTGCTCGGTATCGACGAGGGTCGTGCTTGTCGGATCCTCACCGTTCCACACTTCAGAATCGCCCTGTTCGTCCAGATACGTGGCATCGGTGACAGTCAGTTCGTACTGACCGTCGTAATCCACCTGAACAGGTGCCGTGTACCGGTACTCACCGTTCGACTGCTTCACTTCCGTGAAGTCGTCGATGGAGAGGGTCGTCGTGCTGTCCTGATCGTAGTGGAGGTTCGCCACCGTGGCGCCGAGCGTCTCGAGTTCGTGATCCGATACGATGACGGGCAGGACTTCTTTGTCAGCGTTGGCGTTCTCCAACGCGACAGTACCAAGGTCCGGGGTAGGACCGGATTCGTACTGCACCGAATCGATATTATCGACATCGACCACCTGCGTGACCGAGTCACTACCGCCTTCAGCACCGTGGACGGTCGCCTTCAGCTTGATCAGTCCGTCTTCGTAATTGGTCGTGTCGATCCATTCACCGTTGAGTTCTTGGTAGTTTCCGAACTCAGCCGTGGTTTCGTTGTACTCGGCCACCGAAATGGTGAAAGATTCACCCGACTCGAGAGCATTTGTGTCTCCGTCCCCGTCGTAATCGAACAGTTCATCGGAGCTATCATCGGTGCTTTCGGTCAGGTGCACCCAATCGGATAGGGTGTTAGGAGTGTCTACTTTTTCGACCGTTCCAACAACGTTGTCAATTGTGAATTCCGCAGAGTCCGAAGCAGTATTGCCGTACTCATCCTCAACGTCGACGACGAAATTGTAAGTACCGTCGGGGAGGTTGTTCGTGTCGTAATTCTCGACGGAATCCGAGATCTCGATGTAATTCGAATTCTCAGTGTCTTCAATTCGGTACGTGGCCTCCACGTCATCATCCATCTCGGTCACGAACGTGGAGAAGTTTACCGCGCCACTGAAGTCGTCATCTAGGGTTGGGCTGGGTGCCTCGACTGTAATCTTCGGTGTCTGGGTGTAGACCTCGAAAGTTGTCTCGTTCTGGCCTTCGGTCTGCAGTGCATTGTTAGCAACGTCCTCAGCGGCGGTGACGTTGGCTATAGCAGACCCATTCTCAATGTCATTGAGAACTGTCGGATCTGATGTGTCCGAAGGAGTGAACCCGATATCGACTTCATCGGTGTAATCTAATGACGCAATTCCTTTGCTAACCGTCGTGTTGACTTCGCCATCGACTCTCAATTCGACTTCTACGGTTGCAGGATCGACCGGCTCGTCAAACGTCACCGTGACCGTATCCTGTTCGTCGTAGTCGGCTTCTGTGATTGTCGTGTCCGAGAGCTCGATGCTCTCTGCGGTCGGCGAGGTGGTGTCGACCTTGACATCGTAAGTCTCTTCGATCGAATTGCCAGCCGTGTCTTCACCGGAGATCGTCACCGAGTACGTGCCGTCTGCACTGAAGTTGTAGTCGTCACCGTCCGTGTTGACGCTGAATGTGCCACCCGAAGTGTAAACGTCGTCGGCTTCGTTGTCGAATGTCACTTCGCCGTCTGCACCAGGTCCGTCAATGACCAGTTCGGCGGTGCCGTCGTTGATCAAACTCGCGGCCGGCGCCTCCAAGGACACATCAAAGTCGACAGCGTATTCGTTTTCGTCGTAGACATTGAGCTCGTTTGAGCTATCGAATGGGTTTCGATCCTCACCCTGGGAGAATGTTTCTTCAGCGGCATTCGAACCATCCTCGTTATCTGCGACGAATTCAGTTTCGAGCGAGTCGGTTTCTACCTCAAACGAGAACGAGGCGTCCTTGCTATTACCCGCTGTGTCAGTGGCCGTCACATAGACGGTCGTCGTGCCGTCCTGGAGGGCAGGAATATTGCCACTGCCAGGATTAATTGTCAGGTTCTCGTCCGCATATGCGAGCCCATCCGGCTCATTGTCCGGAGTGAGGTCGTAAGCGCCCATCTGGTCGCCATTGTGGTAGAGTTCGACCTGAATGGTTTCGACATCGGTCGTCTCATCACTCACAGGGACGGCGATTTCTTGATTAGGGTCATTGACTTCACCAGTTGGAGTGGCTTCACTATCGGATATGGTTGGCTTATCAGCATCAACCTGCAGTGAAGCTGACCGCTCACCTTCATCATCCTCGTCTATTTCGGTTTCCGTGTCACTCTCGTCTTGGAACACATAGACATCATACGTGCCACTTTCGCTCGGGGCTGTGAGCGTTATTGAGTAGGAATTGTCATCCTCATAATTATCTATGTGCTCTAACCCGGATGTGTCTTCAGCAGAACTGTAGTTACCTGCATCGTCTTCGTCGATGAAGGCGTGAACGGTTCCATTTGCATTTACTGTGCCATTTACGTAGATATCATCGCCATCCTGAACGAGGTCATCGCTCAAGGACATCGATGCTGTGTTCGCCGCCGCACTTCCCGCAAACGCGATTGACCCTCCCGCGATCGAGAGGACCATCAGCGCCGCGAGGAAGATTGCGCGGGCTTTGTCTGTATAGCCTTCGTTCATGGTTGGTTTGTGTTTGAATGCAGACGCCGAAACAGCACCACCGCCACCCGTCGATGATAGGTACTGTTGTCTGTCGGCGTCCACATATGCCAGTGGTATATGCGATCGAACTTAAAGCTAATTGCTCGCGTAACGGTCGCCGTCCAGGAATTCAATAGCCGCTTAATCCGCTGTTAATGCGGTATTAACCGCCACAACCGCGGATCCAGCACCACCAGCCGGCCACATATTTGTAGCCCTGCCAACATTTCCAGCACCCAATCGAACTCACGAACGAGCCACATTCCACCCCGCCAAGCGAGCCATACTTCACTTTCCACCCGATATTTCGTCCCATGCCTTCCGCATCTCCTCACGCCATCCTCCGCGCGCGCCTCGACACCATCCAGGACGCCCCACCCATCACGGGCGTCGCGACCGGCGACGAACTCACCATGGTCGTCCTCGAAGACGACCGGGCCGGCGTCGCGATGCTCCCCGAGGGCACCATCCCCGAGGTCGCCGGCGAGTCGGCACGCGCCGTCGCAAAACGGGGCATCGAGAGTACGGACCCACGCGAGCGCGCGCTCGGGGTCGCCGCGCTCAACGCCCTCGACGCCCCGGCGGACGTTCGCCCCGGACTGGACCCATTCCGCAGCCTCGACCCCGCGACTGAACGGGTGGCGATGGTCGGGCTGTTCGCCCCCGTACTCTACCACCTCGATGCGGGCCACGTGGACGTCTTCGAGCGCGATCCCGACGCGATGGACCTGCCCGAGGACCTCCCGGCGGACATCGAGGTCGCGATGCACGCGCCCGAGAGCGCGAGCGAAATCGTCCCCGAATCGCAGGTGCTCTTCGTCACCGGCTCGACGCTGGTCTACGGCGGACTCGAGAACTATCTGGACGCCGCGCGGCCCGACCAGACCGTGGTGATCGTGGGCGCGAGCGCGTCGTTCACGCCGGCCCCGCTCTTCGAGGCCGGGGTCGATCTGGTCGGCGGGGCCAGCGTGGCCGACATCGACCGGCTCCACACCGAAATCGAGGCCGGGCGCTCGGAAGCTCAGCTGCACGACGTCGGGCTGCACAAGTGGGCCGTCCTCGATCCCCAGGCCACCGACCTGCCGGGACTCCAACTCGAGTAATTACGGACTGGTGACAGGCGTGGGAACGCGAACGGCCTGCAGAAACACTGAAAGCCGGAGATCGCTGTATTAGAGACGATGCCGACCGACACGTTCGCGCCCGACGCCGAGTGGTTCAGCGCGGTGGCTCCCGAAGGGATCCCGACCCGGACCTCCACGGTCATTTCGGGGCCCGGGGGCTCCGGCAAACCGCTGATCGGCTTCGCGATCGTCGACGCCTGGCTCGCGGCCGGCGGCGAGGTCGTCTTCCTCCTGACGAACTCCGACGCCGAGTTCGTCTACGAGACGATGGAGCTGCTCTATGACACCGACCGGGAGACCATCGACGAGGGAGTCTCCTTCGTCTCGTTCGACCCCGAAATGGAGCCGTCCGTCGAGGCTATCGAGACCACCGCTGACGGCGTGATCCGGGGGAACCTGCTCGCAGCCGACGTGTGGAAAGAGACGATCGAGTTGGCCCTCGAGCAGACCACGGATTCGGGGCCCGGAACGCTCCTCTTCGGGACGGCGCTCAACCTGCTGCTCTTCTCGGATACCTACCGCGAGTCGATCCTCGACGCGTTCGTCGAGACCGCCGGCCGCGAGGACGTGACCACCCTGTTCACCGTCAGTTCCTCGGCCTACGAGGACCAGATCGGTCGCGTCGAGGACGCCGCGGACACCGTCTTGCTCACGGACATGGACGAGGGCACCCTGCGGCTTCGCGGGGAGCGCTCCGAGAGCGTGCCCCTCGAAACCGAGTTCGTAGACGTGCCGTTCACGGCGGACGAACT
Organism: Halodesulfurarchaeum formicicum; assembly: GCF_001886955.1. NCBI lineage: Archaea > Methanobacteriati > Methanobacteriota > Halobacteria > Halobacteriales > Halobacteriaceae > Halodesulfurarchaeum > Halodesulfurarchaeum formicicum. Next base: position 1,711,533 of record NZ_CP016804.1, read on the forward strand.
CGATCACGTCCGTGAGGTCGCCGAATCCTCCCGCGACGACCTGATTCCGACGATCAAGTCACTCTGAACGGTACCGACTCGCTCGCAGACACCGCACCGCCAGGCAACAGTCGGGGACCGGGTCGAACAGCAGGCAGGATTATGATCCGCTGATTCGACGATCGTCGAGAACGTTTCGAGAGCGGCTATTTTCCCAATACCGCCACTGATGCCGTCGAGACGCCTGGAGACGGCTGCTCCCAGTAACCAGCGATAGCGTTTCACACAGCACCTCCGATCGAATCCGGATCGACCCGATTAACCTGCCAGAATACAAAAGGTAGATCGAAGGAAAACAGAATCACTGGTGAACGAGAAATTCAGAGGTCCGAATTCGAATGCTCGAACTATTGAGACGAGGGCCGAAGAAATCAAAATTGTCTCGGGAGCACTCACACGAATTTTCGCCAATCCGCATCGTTACATTATGACATGAACGCGCAGTTTGTGCGGACACAGTGACCGAAACGCGGGGTGGACTGTCGGACCGAACGCGGCCTCGTCTGCCCGGGCCGAACTGGCGTCCGAACCGAGCAAAACGCGCCAGCACACACCGGAACCTGCGGATCGTGTGACTCAGTCCAGTCACCGAAGCCGGTTCGTGTGCCCGACACACTGAGCGAGCGAACTGCCAGAACGACGAGCGAGCGAGTGGGAGTCACTGTAGTCACTCGTCTGGTACGTCGGGGTCCTGGCGGCAGTTTCACGACCACGAACGGACTTCGACGAATAACGAACTCGATCGACGGGACCGGCGACCCGATCAGGACTGGCCGGCCGTCTCGGCCGGGCCGGAGCCCTCGATGGCCTGCCCGGGAACGTTCTCACAGGGCGTCTCCCAGATGCGTTCGTCACAGCGGTCCTCACAGTCGATGCCCACGTAGGCCCGGGCCTCGTCGATCACTGCGGCCGGGAGGGCGAAACTCGCCTCGTAACTGGCCGTCTCGGGGATCGAAACGTCGAGGGACTCCTCGAAGAACTGGGTGAACACACACTGTCGCCACTGGAGGTGTCGGGCCATCAACGCCCCTTTTCGTGTGAGCGAGATCCCGCCGTAGGGTTCGTGGTCGACGTAGCCGTCTGCGGCCAGTCGACGGGTCATCTCGGTTACGCTCGCCGGCGTCACACCGAGTCGATCGGCGATGTGGGAGGGACGGACCTCCTCGTCCGGGCCCGAAACGGCGGCCAGGATGGTCCGGAGGTATCGGCCGGCGTTCCGGTTGGGCAGATCCGCAACTGGGTCCGGCTGGTCAGTTCGGGCCATCGGTCTAGGGCTTATCCTCCGGCCCGGCGCGCCAGTACACGCGGGTGCCGCCGACTTTGCGACGGTCGAGGACACCCGCATCACACAGATCGTTGAGTTTGCGGCGGGCCCCCTCGGTGGTGCTGTCGAAGTGCTCGGCCACGTCCGTCGTCGCGATCACCGGTCCCGGGATCCGGTCGAGCAGGGCGAGGATTTCTGACTCGGTCATCTGTTCGACGTACTGGCCACGGTCGTTCCGTCGCCGCGACCGGTCTCCCCGTCCGCGTCGATCCCCACCACGGCCGCGGCCCCGACCGCCCGTGTCAACGGGCCGTTCGGTCGTCGAGCCACCATGCTTCTGTTTCCTGGACATACCTATTCGTAGTGGACGAGTCGGCTTAACCGTTTTGGACCTCCCAAGTGGCCTGGACCAAGTGGGATCCACGGGCCGGCGCCGGGATTCGGCGATCGATCCGAAGATACCGGCCAAATAGCGAGAGTCAGGAACCCTTTTGCGGGTTCAGTTCCAACTTCTATTCGAATGTAGTGGCCCCTGTTCGGCACACAGGCGCCCACTCCCCCCCCCCGACACATCCATGGCACAAACGATCAAGGAGATGGTCTACTCGAGTGTTTCCCCCGAGGAGGTCTTCGAATCCTTCTACGGCCTCAATCATCGGGAGCGCAAGACCTACGAGACACTCCTGACCGCCGAGGAGCCCCTCTCCGTCGAGACGATCGCCGAGCGGATGGACTGCTCGCTCTCGACGGCCTATCGGTACATTGACACACTGGAAACTCACAACCTCGTCCACGAGACGGGCCTGTACGACGGCGAGTACCTCAAATCCGGGTACACCGCCGAAGATCCAGCCGTGATCGCCGAACACATGTTCGATTACGTGGACTTCAAAGTCGAGAAGTGTCGCAAGAACATCGAGGCGGTGACCGGCACCGACCTGGAGACCGACTGTGAGGAGACCGAGTGGGATCGAGCCGGCACCTTCCTTTCGGAGTAGCGGAAAAAACGAACCGCGAACGCGAGGTTTTGCTCAGGCGACCGTCAGCGGGAGTTTCACCGCCGCGAAGATGATGACATAGCGGAGGAAAAAGCCGCCGACGAGCACCAGGCTATACTTGAGGACATACCCCGCCCGGAAGATCTGATGCCAGGTGTGGCTCCGCTCGTCGAGATCGAAGAGCGCCGACGCGCCCGTCATCACCAGTGACATCGCCAGGGGCGTGAGCAGTCCCAGGCCCACGACACCGACCCAGAAGGGCATGGAGAACACCGAGTTCAACGAGTCCACCGTCGCCTGGCTCGCCATACAGCCCGTCCGGCCCTGCAGGAAGTTGTAGAAGGCCAGCAGGATCCCCAGTTCGACGACGATCAGTGCGTCGTCCGCCAGACTGTACTGGTGAACGGTCTCGGTCAGGCCGTCGAAGATCGCGGGCATGGCCACCGTGGCCGCGAGCCCGGTCGAGATCCCACTCATCAGGAAGAGTGGCGGCAGGTAGGTCCGGTTCCAGAGCGGGCAGGTCCAGAGATCGGAGAGCAGCATCGACGTGTAGACGATGACCCCCATTCCGAGGAACGCCCCGAACACCCGGATCGCGGTGTGAAGTTTCTGGGGCGGCTTCGTGATGTCCGAGAACCGATCCAAGAGGTTCAGAACCACCGGTTCGCCGCCGATGGCGATCCAGCCGAGGATCCGTCGGACGAAGAAGCTTCCCGAGGTCCGGCCCTGCTTCTCGCTCCCGAAGAAGTTCCAGACGAGGTCCAGGGTGGCCAGCGTCGAGAAGATGACGATGAGCCAGGTCCCGATCACGAGCCAGGAACCGTAGTTCGTGAAGTTCCAGGCGAAGGTCAACGCCCGCAACGGCGCACCGAGGTGATAGAGCAGCGCGCCGGTCCCCACACCGATAGCCACGACGGACAGCAGGCTCCCCCAGCGAGAGGTCTCGTCACGAGACTGCCATTCGACGTCACTACTCGCCCGGCCCCGGATCAACTGTGCCGAGACCGAGGTCACGTAGGAGCCACCGCTCACACCCCCGAGGAAGAGGTAGGTGGCGATGAACAACCCCCAGTGAACGCGGGGCACCCAGATGACGCCACTTTCAGCTGCGAGCATCGTTTTACCCCTGGTACGGAATCGGCGTCTCGACGTTTGCCGCGGCCTGGCCCTCCTCGCCAGTCTGCGGTTCGACGATGACCGATGTCGGGTTCTGTTCGAACTTCCGGGCGGCCGCATCCGAGGCCAGATCCATCAGTTCGCCGATCGGGCCGGCGTGAAGCGCCTCGCCCACACACTCATCGACACAGGCGGGTTCGAGCGGGTCGTCCTGTGTGTTCTTGGACTCGGCGTCCGCACCGGCACCCGGACCTTTGTCGAGACAGAGGTTGCACTTCTGCATCAGGCCCTCCTCGCCGTACTGGGGCGCGCCGTACGGACAGGCCCAGCCACAGTACCGACAGCCGATACACTCGTCCCGATCGATGGTGACGATGCCGTCACTCTCGCGCTTCTCGATGGCGTTGGTCGGACAGACATCGACACACGGCGGGTCCTCACAGTGCATGCAGGAGAGCGAGACGTTGGTCTCCTGGTAGTCGGGGAACTCGCCGGTCGAGACGGTCTCGACCCGTCGCCAGTCGACGTGACCGGCCTCGGTTCCGTGCCGGTTCTTGCAGGCGATCGCACAGGCGTTACAGCCCATACAGGAGTTGGGATCGAAGTAAAAGCCCCACTGCTCACCCATCAGTTCTCACCTCCGGATTTGGTGACCGAGATAGCGATGTGCCTGTCGATTTCGCCGGAGATCGGATCGATCTGGTCTGGACTGTTCAGTAACATGTTGTTGGCTCCGTCCTCGTCCGGCTGGATCGAGCCGCGGCCGAACCCGTAGGGCTCGACGCTGACGGCTCCCGGCCGAATACCCTCGGTGACGAAGGCCATCAGTTCCGCCTCGCCGTGATCGGAGCTGATCGTGACCATGTCACCGTCCTCGATATCTCGCGCGGCGGCGTCCTCGGTGTGCATCACGAGGTAGTTCCCGCGGTAGTCGGCGTGTTCGTGGTCGTAGGATTCAGCCAGCTGTTCGAGCGGCTTGGTGAGGGCCTGGTCCCCGCCGTGGGAGAACTCGACTGTGCGAGCGTCGAGCATCTCCAGGGGGTACTCCTCGCTGAGTTCGTCGCCGATCGTTCCCGGCGGCACCCACTGCGGGCCCGTGCCGATCTCGGCGCCGGCCTGCTCGCTGAGCTTCTCGTACGCGCCGGTGAGCTTCTTGTCCAGGTCGAACCAGAAGGTGTCCGCGCCCTGGGCGAAGCCGCCTTTCTTCCACTTCTCGTAGCCGTACTCCCCGGTGAGGACGTAGGTGTCCTCGTCCTCGAGATCATCGAGGGTGAGATCGAGCCCGGAGAGCTGATCGTTGATGTACTCCTCCTTGGAGTCCCAGACGAAGTAATCGTCATACCCCATCGCGCGACCGAGCCCCTGGATGATGTCGAAGCCAGGCTTGGTGTTCCACTGGGGATCGATCGCCGCCTTCGAGCCGGTGACCCACGCTTCGGTGTTGTAGGCACCGTACCCGCCGGAGCCGAGCATCGGCTTCTCCAGCTGGGAGGACTCGGGGAAGACGACGTCGGCTTTCTTGGTCGTTTCACTCCAGAAGGCGTCGATACCGATGACGAGGTCCATCTTGTCGAGGGCCCCATCCGTCTCGTCGGTGCCGAGCCACTCCTGGGTCGCACCGTCCGTGACGGGGTTCCGGTAGTAGTAGACCATCCCGTTGACGTCCCCGTTGTCGACCATCTCGGGGACGTTGTTCTGGACCGGCTTCTTCGTCAGGGACGCGTAGCCAGCCTCCGGATCGGTCAGGTAACACTGGTTGCCCTCGGCGTTGTTCGGCAGTTCGGCCTCACAGCCGACCTCGAACGGGTTCGAGAGCCCGGCGCTCCCGAACCAGCGCTGGCCGCCGGGCCGGTCGATGTTGCCCACCAGCCCGGTGAGCGCGACGAGGTTCTGGGCACCCTTCTGGTGATCGGCGCTCTGTCCGAGCCCCGTCCAGGAGGTGATTCCCGCATTCGGGGCGGCGCGGCCGAAGCCCAGGGCGACCTCGCGGATGACCTCGGCGTCGAGGCCGGTCTTCTCTGCGGCCCATTCGGGGGTCTTGCCCTCGACGGCCTCCTTGTACGCGTCGAAGCCGTGGGTGTAGTTCTCGACGAACTCCGCGTCGTAGAGCTCCTCCTCGATGATGACGTTGGCTATCGCCAGGGCCAGCGCGCCGTCGGTCCGGGGCTTGATCGGGAGCCACTTGTCGGACTTCTTCGCGGTCTCGGTGTACACGGGGTCGATCGTGACGATCGTCGCCCCGCGCTCGCGGGCCTTCAGGAGCTGTTTGGCCTCCCACTGGCCGGCGAAGGTCTCCAGGACGTCACGCCCCCAGACCAGAACGTACTCGGTGTTCTCGTAGTCGACCCAGCGGATGTTGCCACCGCCCAGGCCCATCAGGGTGCCCGTGACCGCCATCGACCCGAAGCAGGTCGGAGTGGGGTGTGGGACGGAGTTCGGACAGCCATAGAGGTTCCCGAAGAGCGTACTGAAGGTCCCGGCCGTGCCCCAGCCGTGGAACTCGACCAGGCTCTCGGCCCCGTGTTCCTCCTTGAACGTCTCGAGTTTGTCCGCGGCGTACTCGAAGGCCTCGTCCCAGCTCACGGCCGTAAGTTCGCCATCCTTGCGGACATATGGTTCCTTGATGCGTTTGGGCGAGTACGCCTTCTCGACCTGGGAGAGCCCCTTGGGACAGAGTGTGCCCTTGGTACCCTCGCCCGCGCTCCCGCGCGGGTGGCCATCGATACCGTGAACTTCAGTCGCGACTTCCGTCCCCTCGCTGTTCTCCTCGAGGGTGACCTCCATGCCACACAGCTTGTGACACTGCCAGCAGTTCCCGTAGGCCGTGTTCTCGGACTGCTCGTCGGTCGCTGCGCCACTCGTCTGTACGGCTGTGCCACCGATACCAGCTGCGAGGGCACCGGCTGCCGACGTCTTGAGCAAGGTCCGTCGGGTCAGCCCGCCCTGCGTGTTTTCGGTTTCGGATGTTGATTTCGACATGATTAGTCTTCGTCTGGATCGACCGGCCGATCGTCGAATCCGAACTCCTCGACGACCTGGTCGTGAAATTGCTCGTAGAACTCCGCTTCAGTCATCTCACCGGTGCGCAGTTTCTTCGCGGCTTCACCCATTGCTTTCCCGAGTTCCTGATCGAACTCCTGCTCCGAGTCGGCGATATCAGCGAGCGGAGCCCCATCGGGATCTCCTGGGTCGTCGTCCGGCATTGTGAGTCTACACTATGGCCTTACCCCTACGGGCACATAGACCCACGATGAGTTCCAAGAATCTTGTAAGCATTTTCAGTATCCACCCAACACCGCGCCAACGGTTGGTACTCGTTAACACAACTCTCCAGCCCTGAAACGGCTGTTTTCCGCGTTTGGTTCTTCGAAACGGCGGTGAAGTCCCGGTTCGTTTGTGTAGTAGTTACACTATATTGATCCCGATGGCCGTCGCCGCGTCCTTCATGGCCGCGATGAGGTCGGGGTCGGCGGCCTCGTCCGTGTAGATCGTCCGTCGCGGGGCCAGCACGCCGACCGACCCGACGACGGTATCGCCGCTGCCGAGGATTGGCACCCCGAGACACGCGATCTGCCCGTGGTCAGTCACGGCGTATCCCTGCTCGTCGATAGCCGCCAGCCGGTCGTAGAGACTCTCCCGTTCGACCGGTAGCTCCCGGGCGTACTTCGCGAGCGGGCAATCGAACTCACAGCCAGTATCACAGGAGAGCAGCCCGTAGCGGTCGACGATGTCCTCGACGGTCTCGGTTTCCATGCCGGAGAGAATCGAGAGTCCGGGGCCGTTACAGTGGAGGTATCGCCGTGTCCCCTGGGCGAGCCGGTTCTTCGAGATGAGATCCGAGGTCGTCCGGGAGTACAGACAGTAGCCATAGCCGTGTTCGGGGACCATTACGGTGAAGACGCCCTCGAACTCCTCGGCGAGGGCGTCGATCTTGGGTTTCCCTTCGGTAAACAGCTCTCGCTCGTGGATGGACTTGTTACAGACGTCAAGCACCCGGAGCCCGATATCGAACTCGCCGGTCTCCAGTTTCGTCACGAACCCCTCCTCCCGAAGCGTGCTCACGTAGTTCGAGGCGGTCCCCTTCGAAACATCCAGTTCCGTCGCGATCTCGCCGATCGTGGCTCCACCGGACTCCTTGAGCACCTCGATCAGCTCCATCGTCCGACTGGCGGACTGCACCGGGTTCGTCGGCTCTTCGGGCGGGGTCCGATCGGGGACCCGATAGCCCGATTCCGGATCGGCCGACCGGGGCGGGATGGGTTTGGACATACTAAAACAATGGAGGTCCGCACGTAAAGAAATTGTCTCTCGGCCCGATCAAGCGGGGCGCCCAAACCCACTGACGTGGCAGCACCAGGAATGATTAGTAAGGCGATCGTTTTAGTCTGCAAAACTGGTTGCGGCATATGTCAGTTATTGGACCCCGTCGGCCACTAGATTAGCCACCGGCCAGTGTGATTGCGAAGTCCAAATGGAAACGATTTTGGGCTACCCAAACAGAATCTTGCCGCCGGGAGTGGGTCTGGAACGTGCCCTCAGAAGTAGACCGCCCTGTCGAGGCGTGTGCGAGCTACTTGAGCTCCCAGCCGGCCTCTTCGGCGGTCGGTTCCAGCGGTTCGAACTCCCAGCCATCCTCGGGGGCAAAGCCCTCCTCACCGGGCACCCCGACGAGCACCAGTCGATCGGAGTGGAACGTCGAGCCGGACTGGGCGACCCGTGCCAGGCGCTCGGCCGGTCCGTTGGCCCCGTTGAAGAAGTCGATGTCGACGCCGTTGCGCCGGAGGAAGGTGTTCATCGTCGGCGAGTCGACCGTCCCGACGACCCCGACCCAGTCCGACCAGTTCCGGGCGTCGTCGACGACCGCTGCTGGATCGGCAGTGCTGGCGAGCGCGTTGAGCGTAAAAGCCGTCGTGAGGCCGTGAGTCACGTCGTCCTCGGCGTCCTCGGTTGGCGCCCCACAGGTGTTGCCCTCGTTCGCCTTGGCGGCCGGCTCCGGGCCCTTGCTGTCTGGAACCCCGGGCATCTGGGCGCCCGAACTCGACGTCGATGTCGAGTCTGGCTCGGGCTGGCTCTCCTCCTCGCCGCTCGGAACGCCCGGCATCTTCGAGCCGCCGTCGGTGCGGAGTCTGGCCTCGTCCGCCCCGTCGCCACCGTGTGGATCCGCGTTCATGTTCACCCTGATGAACGTGATTGGTGCCTATTACCTTGATGGTCGGCCGGCCGTTCAGAACGGCGGATCGGCGGTATCGTCATCGTCCCCAGCCTCGCCCTCGGGCCCGTCGACGCCGTCGATGCCGCCGGACCAGTTCTGCTGCTCCAACTGGAAGAACTGCTCGCGCTGCGTGTCTGACATTACCGCGATCTCGGACTCGAACTCCGCACCGACCTCCTCGACGGCCTCGCGAAGCCGTCCCACCAGAATGTTCTTGACCTGATCGGGGATGTTGAGCATCGGGAGTGCGAGGGTCACTGTCGCCGTGTCGCCGTCCATCTCGATCCCGTTGATCATCCCGAGCTGGGTCAGCGTGGCGTCGATCTCCGGGTGCGTAACCTCATCGACCGCCGCTTCGACCGCCGCTTTCGTTGGGTCTTCGGCCATAGCCCCCGATAGCCGCGCATCGGGTGAATAGATGCTGGTTCGGGCTGGGTGTTATTACAGTGTTGGGCGGGTCACGCAAATCCCGACGGTCAGTCAGAGATCGGCCATCCAGCCGATCTCGATCTCGTCGCTGTTGGGCCCTTTCGGGGCGTAGGGCTTGATGTCCAACACCGGCGTCCCGTCGATCAGATCGAGGTTCGAGACCGAGAGCCGGGTCCCCTCGATCCCGTCCAGCCGGAGAACCGACTGGCCGATGGGATTCGGTCGCGGCGGGCCCGACGTCGCGAAGATACCCACCGGATCACCACCCATGGGGCGGACCGTGAGTCGCGTGTCAGTCACCTCGTGGAGGTGGGAGAGAACCACGATGTGAGAGAACTCGGCGAGACCCTGAAGGCCAGGTTCGTACGACTCCTCCAGAAGGACGCGTCCGGAGGCCTCGACCGGCTCGGCCCCGGGGCGGGGCACGTCTTCGGGGGCCTCGAACGGCGACTCGACGACGCCGATCGGCTGGTACGTGACCGGTTGCATACCGGACGCTCGTGCCCCGGGAAGATAACGGTTGGCAGCCGCCGGCGGTCACCAGTATTGTCCGTCTAGCAAAACCATCACAATACCTATTAGCGGTTTCGCCCAAATTGGACCTGATGGAGCGTGATCTAACGGTCTCGTTTGGCCCCTGGGACGTCGATGTTGAGGCCGCGACCGGCGAGACGATTCTGGACGCGGCGGAACGAGGGAACGTCGGTATCGAGGCACTCTGTGGCGGCAACGGCCTCTGTGGCACCTGCATGGTCCAGGTCGAAGACACGACTGCCGTCTCGCCAGTCGATGCCGACGAGCGGAACCTGCTCGACGCCGACCAGCTAGAGGCCGGCTATCGGCTGGGGTGTCGGGCCGAGGTGACCGAGGACGTCTCGGTGTTCGTCCCCGCGTCCTCGCGCAGTGAAGGGGAGATCGTGATGACCGAAGGACGGGAGATCGACTTCGAGCACGCGCCGGCGATCCGTCGCTATCAGCTCGAATTCCCGGCCCCAACCCTGGAGGATACGCTCCCGGACCGCGAGCGAGTGCTTGGGGCCCTGGAATCCGAGTACGGAGTCAGGGCCGACTCGATCGACCGGCTCGCACTGACGACACTCCCGACGGCAATCCGCGAGGGAGAGACCGACGACGGCGACCTGCGGACGACCGCGACGGTCTTCGAGGAGTCCGAGGTGCTGGGGATCGACCCCGGTCGGGTCGGACCCGCGTACGGCCTCGCGATCGACATCGGAACGACCACGCTGGCGATCTACCTCCTGAACCTGCAGACCGGGGAGGTAGCCGCCGTCAGCTCCAAGATCAACCCCCAGAGCAGCCATGGCGGCGACATCATCAGCCGGGTGCAACACAGCACGCGATCGCCGGAAGGAAAGACCGAGCTCCAGGACGAGATCGTCGCCGGGATCAACGACAGCGTCGAGGAGGTCGTCGCCGAGGCGGGGATCGAACCGGCCGAGATCTACGAGGCCGTCTTCGTGGGCAACACGGCGATGCATCACCTCTTCCTGGGCATCGACGCGGGCCCCGTCGCGGCCAATCCCTACGTCCCGGCCAACCAGGCCATCCTTCGAACGAAAGCCCGGGAACTAAAGCTCGACACGAACCCCGCTGCAATGGTGTCCTGGCTGCCCATCATCGGTGGCTGGGTCGGGCCGGACTTCGTCGCGGACCTCCTGGTCTCCGGCGTGCTCGACAGCGACGAGACCGCCATCGTGATCGACATCGGGACGAACGGCGAGATCGCCGTCTCGGGGCCCGAAGAGACCTACGTGGCGTCCGCACCGGCGGGCCCGGCACTCGAAGGAGCCGAGATCGCCCACGGCGTGCGGGCGAAACCGGGAGCCATCCAGGCAATCACGCTGGATCCCGATACCTGGGAGCCCGAACTCGATATCATCGAGGACAAGACCCCGATCGGGATCTGTGGGTCGGGAATCATCGACATCGTCGCCCAGCTGTTCCTCGTCGGGGCGATCAATCGCCGCGGGCGACTGGTTGACCCCGAAGACGGACACGGTCGGGTCCGGGACACCGAGGACGGGAGTCGAGAGTTTGTCCTCGTTGACACCGACGAAGCGGACATCGAGGAGGCCATCGTGGTCTCCCAGTCGGACATTCGAGACATCCAGAACGCGAAGGCCGCGATCCAGACCGGCATCTCGGTCCTGCTCTCGGAGGCGGGCTTCGAGACGGTCGACAAACTGATCATGGCCGGCGGGTTCGGGAACTACATCGATCCGGAGTCCGCGAAGCTGCTGGGGCTGTACCCCGAAGTCGGGGCCGAGGACGTGGAGTTCCTGGGCAACGCGGCGGGATACGGCGCGATGTACGCACTGCTCAACGACGACGCGAAGGCCGAAGCCGAGCGAATCGTCGAGGAAGTTTCCTACGTCGAACTGGCGGCCTGGGACGGCTTCCACGACGCCTTCGCCCAGTCGATGTATCTCCCACACCGGGACTTCGATCGGTATCCATGGGTCAAAGAACGGGTCGAGGCCACCCGTGGGGCCGACGACGAGTTGTGAGATCACTACAAAATTATAAGTACGTTTCAATCGAACATCTTCGTGGGAGAATGGACCCAATCGCCCAGTCATTGCCGGCGATTGGCCACTGACCGAACGACGAACCACCCACCAAAACCAATACATGACAGACGAAATGGACGTATCCCTCGAGAACTGGGAACAGGGCGTTGGCATCGACTTCGTGGACGAGGAGGCACGCGAGGCCTATCAGAAGCGGGCCGGACGGATCGCAACCGCGATTCGTGGCGGCACCCCCGATCAGATCCCGACCGTGCTGAGCGCGACCTTTTACCCCGTCTTCCACGCCGGTATCACCCCCGAGACCGCGATGAACGACGCGGAAGCGCTGGGTGACGCCTTCGAGCAGACGATCACGGACCTCGAACCTGACGGCCAGCAGACCACCGCGACCCTGCTGCCCTCGGCGAAGATGCTGGACATGCTCGATTACAAGCTCTACGCCTGGCCGGGCGACGGCGCCTCACCCACGACGGGGTACCAGGCCCTGGAAGACGACTACATGGGGCCGGACCAGTACGAGCACTTCATTCAGGACCCGACTGACTTCTGGCTCCGGGAGTACATCCCGGAGATCGTCGGCGAGCTGGAGGGGTTCCGCCAGCTCCCGAAGTTCACCGACCTCGTCGAGATCCCGAACATCCACCTCATGGCGCTGTCCTTCGGGCTCCCGGAGGTCCAGGAGTCCCTGGAGACCCTGATGGAGGCCGGCGAGGAGGCGCTCCGCTGGCACGAGACCGTCGAGGGGCGGGCCATGGGTCTGGTCGAGCAGGGATATCCCCGATCCTTCGGCGGGTTCGCCAAGGCCCCATACGACGTGATCGCTGACACGCTCCGTGGGACCCACGGCGCGTCCATGGACCTCAAGCGAAATCCGGACGAACTGCTCGAAGCGACCGAATCGCTCATCCCGAAGATGATCGACATGGGCATTCGGTCGGCACAGGCTTCGGCCAACCCGCTGGTTTTCATGCCCCTGCACAAGGGCGCTGACGGGTTCATGTCCGCCGAGGAGTTCGAGGAGTTCTACTGGGGCCCGCTCCGGGAAGTCATGGAGGGACTCCTCGACGCCGGACTCGTCCCGTGGCTGTTCGCCGAGGGTGGCTACAACTCCCGGCTCGACGTGATCGCCGACCAGCCCGAGGGCAATATCGTCTGGCAGTTCGACCAGACCGACATGGTCGACGCCAAAGAGACACTCGGCGATCAGGTCACCATCGCCGGCAACGTTCACAGCTCCCTTTTGAACACCCAGACCCCGGAAGAGGTCACGGAGTACTGTGAGCAGCTCATCGATGACGTGGGCCCGGACGGATTCATCCTCGCCCCGGGGGTCGCCCTCGACGAGGCCGAACCGGCGAACGTCAAGGCGATGATCGACGCGCCGAAGAACCGGTAAGAACCGACGTTCCTTTTTGCGGTCGAGCTTTCGGAATGTGCCGGTGACGGGTGTCGGCCGCTGTGCCAGTTCGGTGCAATTGTGTTTGTACAAGTGAAACTGCTGTTTTTGGGAGTGTGCGCGCCTCAAACCCCCAAAACTATAAATCCAATGCAGTTGATTATTTCACTTGCATTACTAATGTCAGACGAATTCGTACAAGCACTGGCGGACCTCGAAGAGGAACGAGCAATCGAGATGGCCAAAGAGCGGTTGGATGCTGGCGAGGATCCGATGGCCGTTCTGGACGACCTGAAGAAGGGGATGGCCATCGTCGGCGATCGATACGACGCCGAGGAGTATTTCATCCCCGACCTGATGTATGCCGGGGACATTATCGATCAGATCTCCGATCTGCTCCAGGAAGAGATGGAGATGGAGGAAGGTGAAAAGCTCGGGACCATCGTTCTGGGTACCGTCAAGGACGACATCCACGACATCGGCAAGGATCTGGTCTTCTTCATGTTCGACCTCAACGGCTTCGACGTGGTCGATCTCGGCGTGGACGTGCCGCCCGAGAAATTCGTCGAGGCCGTCGAGGAGAACGATCCCGATATCATCGCACTCAGTGGCTTTCTCACGGCCGCCTTCGACTCCATGAAGGAGACCGTCGAGGCGCTGGAGGAAGCCGGGCTGGTCGAGCCGTTCAACGAGGACGGACTTCGTGACGGCACCAAGATCATGATCGGTGGCGGGCAGATCACGGCCGACGTGCGAAACTACGTTCGTGCAGATGGCTTCGAAACTGACGCTCCCAGCGGAGTTCGCCTGGCCAAGGAGTGGCTCAAGACGGTGGAGGCCGCACAATGAGCGACGAGCCGGCAGGGCCGACCCTGGAGACGTGGCAGCGAGGGGATGGAATCGACTTTGCCGACGAGGACGCGAAGGCGGACTACCAGCGGCGAGCGAAGCGCATGGTCGATGCGCTCCGCGGCGCTGATCCGGACCGGGTCCCGGTCAACCTGCTCTCGACGTTCTACCCGGTCTTCCACGCCGGGTACACGCCCGAGGAGGCGATGTACGAGGGCGAAAAATTGCGCGATTCGCTCCTGACGTTCGTCGACGACCTGGAGCCGGACCTGTTTCCCTGGGCCGCCTCGCTGATCCCATCAGCGACGGCCCTGGAGATCGTCGATTACCAGGGCTTTGACTGGCCGGGGGACGGTTCCTCGCCGGAGACGGTCTACCAGGCGCGCGAGCGGGAGTACATGGGCGTCGAGGACTACGAGGCCTTTTTCACGGATCCGAGTGACTTCTTCATCCGACAGTACCTGCCCGAAGTCTTCGGCGAGTTGGACGGCATGGCTCACTTCCCACAGTTCTCGAATCTGACCGCCGGGATCGCCGGGGTCCATCCGTACCTGCTGCCCTTCGGCATGCCGCCCATGCGAGAAACGCTGCAGAACCTCCTCGACGCTGGCGAGGAAGCGATGCGGTGGCAACAGCTCATCGGCGGGACCGTCGAGGAGATCGTCGGCGCGGGCTACCCCCAGTCCGTCGGCGGGATCACCCTCGCGCCCTACGACATGCTCGGTGACATGGTGCGGGGAACCCACGCGATCATGATGGACCTCAAGCGCCGACCGGAGACGCTCCTGGAGGCTGTCGACCGGCTGGTACCCATCGCCATCGAGATGGGAATCACCTCCGCGCACGTGAACAACAACCCCTTCGTCTTCATCCCGCTGCACAAGGGCGCGGACGGGTTCATGTCCGGCGAGGAGTTCGAGACGTTCTACTGGCCACAGCTCCGTCAGGTGATCGAGGCACTGACCGAGGCGGATCTCGTGCCCTGGCTGTTCGCCGAGGGGCGATACACGTCCCGGCTGGAGACGATCAGTGACCTCCCCGAGGGCGAGATGATCTGGCACTTCCAGGACACGGACCTCGAACTGGTCCGAGAGACACTCCCCGAGTCCGTCACCATCGCGGGCGACGTCTCGACGGGCCTCCTGAACACCAGGGAGCCCGAAGCAGTCACCGAGTACAGCCAGGACCTGATCGAGCGAATGGGCCGAAACCGATTCGTCCTCTCACCGGGCGTGGGGCTCGACGAGGCAAAGCCGGCAAACGTCAAGGCGATGATGGACGCGCCGAAGAACCGGTAGGCCGTTTCGAACTGGGGAATCCTTTTTAGCTGCCCGAACGCGTAGGTGGTGTATGTCAATCGGCGAGCCCGTCGTGTTGCGGGACATCTCCGTCGAACTCGACCTCGAACAGCTCGAGACACAGCCGCCCTTCGCCCAGTGGCTCGCCGCGAAATCGGGCGCCGCCACTCGAACGCGAATCGAGACGTTGCGCGAGGAGGTCGTCGCCTCGATCGACCCACGAGGATTGTACCTGATCGAGCCGACCCAGGAATCGGTGATCGAGCGATACGACCCGCCGGCGGAACTCGTTTCGGGCAGTCACCTCGTAACCGGCGTGGTGACCCTCGGCGAGGATCCCGTGGCGACGAACGAACTGTCCCGGTTCGACGCGCTCCTCTGGGACGCACTGGAAAACGCCGCGCTCCAGGATGTCAGGGAGGCGATGCTCGAAGCGATCCGGGCCGAGACCGACGAGCGGGGCTGGAACACGACTCGGGTGTACGCCCCGGGCACGAAAGACGACGGCTGGCCGCTGGAGCGCCGGGAGTACGTCTTCGAGGCCCTCCCGACCGAGGAGATCGACTGTACGCTCCAGGGGACCTACACCGAACCGCGAAAGACCCTGACGTTCACCATCGGCGTCGGCCCCGACATCGAGCAGGCGGAGTTTCTGCTCTCCTGTGCGGACTGTGAGATTCTGGCCGAATGCCCCTACGCCGGGGCGAAGACGATGGCCTGAGAAAGAAGGAGTCTAGTCGTGGAAGACCCGGTCGAAGACGTCGAAGTTCTGGTCGACGATCTCCTTCGAGGGTGGGCTGGTCAGCAGTGAGACGACAACCACGAGTGCACTCGCGAGCAGCAGCGACGGCGCGGAGTAGTGGAAGCCGAAGGTCGTCCAGGCCGGGAGGACCTCGAAGGCCCAGAGCGCGACGATCGGGGTCGTGATCACGACGGAAGCCACCACACCCGTGCTCGTCGTCCCCTTCCAGTAGAGAGCGGCGAAGTAGGATGGCACCAGCGTCGCAAAGCCGGTGAACGCGAACACGCCGACCGCCAGGATCGTGTCCGGACGGGCGAGCACGAGCAGGTACGTGACCAGGGCCACCACCAGGATGAAGAACTTGCTGAAGCGGTTCTCCCACTGCGTGGAGAGCTCATAGCCCTGCATCTTGGCGATCGGCTTGATGATGTCATCGGAGAACATCGAGGACGTCGCCAGGAGCATGCCGTCCCAGGAGGTCATGATCGCGGCGAAGATCCCAGCGGCGATCAGGCCGACCATCCAGGTCGGG
Organism: Halodesulfurarchaeum formicicum; assembly: GCF_001886955.1. Taxonomy (NCBI): domain Archaea; kingdom Methanobacteriati; phylum Methanobacteriota; class Halobacteria; order Halobacteriales; family Halobacteriaceae; genus Halodesulfurarchaeum; species Halodesulfurarchaeum formicicum. The sequence continues at coordinate 1,727,960 of NZ_CP016804.1, forward strand.
GCGTACATCTCCGCCAGTGCCGGCAGAATCCGGTCCACGGCGGTGCCCTCCAGTCCGGGGAGTGCGATACTGCCCCAGACCCCAAGCGAGATGGTCATGAAGAAGAGGACGCCGACCAGCACGGGGTAGATGTAGGTGTTGCGCTTGATCGTCTTCGGGCTGTCCGCGGACATGTTCTTGACCAGCACGTGAGCGATGACGCCGTTAGACATCCCCGTCGCGATCAGGCTGAACGGGATCCAGACCTTGGGGTCCTGGACCGCCGCGCCGCCGAGCGAGATCATCTGTGGGGAGAGCTGATCGAGGATGGCCTGGCCACCACCGAGTGCGTTGTAGACGATATACATCATCGGGACCAGCACCGCGAGCATGAGCGCCCCCTGGAAGATGTTCGTCCAGGCGCTGCCCCGCTGCCCGCCGGCGTAAGCCACCCAAGTCGTGATGAACAGGATGATCAACGCGCCGAGCCAGTAGGGGATGAACCCGTCGGTCACGACTTCGAAGATGATCCCGGCCCCGATGCCACCGATCACGATGTACTGGATCTCGTAGATGATCTGGGCGATCGAGATGACAAAACGCGGCATGTAGGACTCGAATCGGTCACCGAAGAAGTGCACCGGCGTGACGTGATCGAACGCTTCGGCGAGCAGCCAGACGCGATAGCCGATCACGAAGAAGGCCGCCGCGGCCATGAACTGGGCCATTCCAACGATGTACCCGTACGCGGAGTACCCGAGTCCGTAGGCGGCTCCCGGAGCCCCCATCATCCCGAAAGCGGTTACCTGGGTCCCGAAAATCCCCATCGCCGTGGCCACGAGCCCCAGACTTCGCGAGGCGGTGAACAGGTCACCGACGTCCGATTCGAGGACTCGCCAGGCGAGATACCCGATGAGAAGCGTCCCGGCCAGGTAGGCCGCGATGATGGCGAGAATCAGGACGGTGTCGGATTCGACCATTCCTCAATCCTCACCTCCCGACTTCGGCATCGGCCAGGCGAACCGGCCGATCAGGTAGTTCAGGACCGGGAACAGGAAGGTGACGAACGCGAACCGGTAGAGGAACTCCTGTGTCCAGGCCAGATACGTGAACTGTTCGGCCCCCCAGTTCCAGAAGTCATAGTGGAGTATCGTGACAATGATCACCAGGACGAAAACGAACGCCAGTGACCCATTCGTGCTTTTGGTGTTGACCATGACGTGATTGGCAAACCTCCTGGGTACCAGTTTGAAACCACCCATCTTAATTGTTGGTACCGATTCCCACGTGACCGAGCCCGAGTCCAGGCAACTGTCGCCGCCGAGTGGAGTGCAAAACTCCTTAAACGGGGCCGTGCCATGTTCCGACGACGATGACAGACGCCCCATCTCAGAGACGGTGGGCAGTCCTGGCTATCGCCTGGGCCGCCTTCTTCAGCATCGCGATGAGCTGGTATACGATGCCGACCCTTCAGCCCCAGCTCCTGGAGAGCTACGGCCTGAGTCCACAGCAGTTCCGGACCGCACTCACCATTCCGTTTCTCGTGGCCGGGCTCCTGTCGATTCCCGGTGGGATGCTCGCGGACCGGTTGGGGATCAAGCGGGCGGCCTCGATGGGGATCGCGATTGCGGCCGTGGGCTTTCTGCTCCGATCGCTGGGCGGCGGGTTCGGACTCCTGCTCGTTGCGATGATCACCATCGGCGTCGGCCTCGGGATGGTGATGCCGAACCTGCCGAAACTGGTCAACGTCTGGTTCCCGCCCGAGGAGACCGGGCTCGCGACCGGCATCTACAACACCGGGATGATGGCCGGGCTCTCGACCGGACTCGTCATCGCCCCCTCCCTTCCGTCCTGGCGGACCGGCAACCTGGTCTTCGCCGGGGTCGTCCTGGCGCTGGCGCTTGCCTTCTACCTGATCGTCGAGGACGCCCCGCCCGGGAAATCGCTCCCGCCGGCGAACCTCTTCGAGGGCATTCAGCGGGCAGTCAGAAGTAAAAACGCCTGGATCGCTGCCATCGCGGTCTTCGCGGGCTTCAGCGGAATGGTCGCGATCCAGGGAGAGTTTCCGGTGGCGCTCAACGAGGTGTACGGCATCGAACAGGCGACCGGCGGCCAGATCGCCTCGATGATTACCTACGCCGGGGTCTTCGGTTCGCTCTCGATTCCGACCATCGCGAATCGACTCGATCGACGGAAGGCGGCGCTTGTCATCGCCGCGGTCGGGTTCGGGGTCGTCGAGTTCCCCGTCTGGTTGACCGGTAACACCAGCGTGTTGTTCGTCGGGACGGCCGTCGCGGGCTACCTGGCCGGCGGGGCCCTGCCGATCATCATGGAGGTACCAGCCTGGCTTCCCAGAGTAGCGAACGATCCCGTCGAGACCCAGCACGTCGGTGGCGCCTCGGGACTCATGACGGCGATGATGAACATCGGCGGGTTCGTTGGCCTCCCGCTCATCATCGGCCCGACGATCGGAGCCTACGGCTACACCGTCGGCTTTGGCGTCGCCATGTTCATCTTCGCGTTCCAGGGGCTCGGCGTGTTCCTCTCGATGCCGGACGTGGCCACGTGAGTCGGCAGGAAAAATTCGCTGCGGGGCGTTACTTCGAGCGGTAGAAACCCAAAAAGCGCTTCGCGAAGTTGTCCCGGCCCATCATCAGGTCGGCAAGGAGGATCGCCTCGCGAGTCTCACCGGCGTTGACGATCGGGACGCTCAGACCGGACTGGATCGCCATCGCGAGATAGAGATCGTTGATCTTCTCCCGCTCGGGCATCTCGAAGGAGATGTTGCTCAGCCCCAGCGTGATGTTGTTCCCGAGTTCGTCCCGGATCCGTTCCATCGCTTTGAGGATCTCGAACCCGATGTCCGAGTTCGAGGAGAGGGGCAGCGCGATCGGGTCGATGATGACATCCTCGCGGGGGACGTCGTAGGATTCGGCTTCTTCGAGGAGCGCTTCGGCCAGTTCGACCCGGGTCTCGGCGTCGTCCGGCGGGCCGGACTCGTCCATCGTGAGGCCCACGACCGCAGTTTCGTACTCGGCGACCAGCGGGAAAATTGCCTCACGCGAGGCCTCCTCCATGCTTACCGAGTTGATGACGGGTTTGCCGGGGGCGACCTGCAGGGCCGCCTCGAGGGCCTCGGCGTCGTCGTAGTTCGTGTCGATGACGATCGGTACGTCCACCGCATCGGCCACGGCCTCGACGGCCATCGGCAGGACGGTCTCCTTGTCCACGCCGTCGACGTCGACGTTCACGTCGATCAGATCGGCCCCGTTCTCGACCTGTTCGATCGCGAGTTCCCGGACCGGTTCCATATCCTCGTTTGCGAGTGCTTCCGCCAGGTCGGATTCCGGTCGCGGGTTGATCCGCTCGCCGATGATCCGGACCTGGTCGGTCCGGTCGATCGTGAGCGACGAATCTGCTCCCTCGACTGTCGTTTGTAGTGACATGCTGTCCATCTGAAACCACTCAGCCAGTCTCTAAAAGGATTGTGTTAGGTGACGCGTTGTCGACTGGAACTCGCTGGGAGAAAAACTGAGTTGGGATAGCACAACTGAATATGTGCAATTCCCAGATTACAGGGGCGCTACCCCGCAATCTTTAAGGAACGACCCGACCACTTTTCAAGCGGGTTACCGATGTCCGAGGAATTCGTACAAGCACTGGCGGATCTAGAGGAGGAACGAGCAATTGAGATGGCCAACGACCGGTTGGACGCTGGCGAGGATCCAATGGACGTTCTCGACGACCTGAAAAAAGGAATGGCCATCGTCGGCGACCGCTACGACGCGGAGGAGTATTTCATCCCGGACCTGATGTACGCCGGGGACATCATCGATCAGATCTCCGATCTGCTCGTCGACGAGATGGACGCGGACGAGAGTGAGACACTCGGAACGATCGTCCTCGGAACCGTCAAGGACGACATCCACGACATCGGCAAGGACCTGGTCTTCTTCATGTTCGACCTCAACGGCTTCGAGGTCATCGATCTCGGCGTCGACGTGCCGATCGAGAATTTCGTCGAGGCCGTCGAGGAGAACGACCCCGATATCATCGCGCTCAGTGGCTTCCTCACCGCTGCCTTCGACTCTATGAAGGAGACCGTCGAAGCGCTCGAAGAGGCCGGCCTGGTCGAGGAGTTTGACGAGGACGGACTTCGTGATGGCACCAAGATCATGATCGGCGGTGGCCAGATCACCGACGACGTGCGAAACTACGTCCGGGCTGACGGCTACGAAACGGACGCTCCCAGCGGGGTTCGCCTGGCCAAGGAGTGGCTCGGCGAGGCGTAAGTGAGGCGGCGTTCCATCCAGTGAAATTCTGCGCGGGGAAGATTGACGATTTTCGCCGAGTGAAGCGGTGTCGAACGAAACACGTCGTGGGGCAGAACGTCGTTAGTTCTCTTTGACCGAGTTGATCATCGCGTGGATGTTCTCCTTCGGCGTTCGGTAGATTCGAGCGCTCGTCGTCAGGATGAACCGCTCCCGACCGATGTCCTCGGCGAGTTCTTTGCAGTGGGCCTGAATGGCCTCGGGTTCGGCGGTCTTCATGAGCGAGGTCGAAACGCCACCAGCGACCGTGACGGTATCGCCCAGAATCTCGTGGGCCTCACGAACGTCGGTGCGGTCGAAAATCCACACCGTGGGCCCCTCGGGGTGGTTCTCCGCGAGGAACTCGAGTCGGGCGTCGTACGTGCCTTCGGCGAACATGAGCGGCACGTAGCCCTCGTCGATCACGGCCTCCATCGTCTCCTTCAGCGTCGGCCAGTAGAACTCCTCGAAGTCGTCCTGGGACATGAAGTTATCCGCTCCCTTGTGGAGGACAAAGAGGACGAAGGGGGACCCAGTCGCTTCCGGCCCGGACGTTCCGAGATCTTTCATCATCGGCGTGACCGCCCTGGTGGCCGCCTTGATCTTCTCGGGGCGCTTTCGCATGTCGATCATCGCGTTGCGCGTGCCACGAAGCATGTCGGCAATCGTATCGAATGGTGCCTTCGAGTACCCGCCCGAGAACGAGGGATACCCCTTCGCCTCGGCCTCGGAGGCAACCACGCCCACTTTCTCTTGCCACTCGGCCATCGCATCACCCGCGTCCATCAGCGACTCGAGTGCGTGTTGGACCTCCGAATCTCCGAAGGGGAGGGTCAGTGGCTTGATCATCGGGAGTTCCTGGCTCAGGGAGAAGTTCGGCAGTTTGCCGAGTCCCTCGAGTTCTCCGAAGACCCGGGTCATGTACTGTTTCAGGAACCAGGACTCCGGATTGGCGATGAACTCATCGTAGTCCGCCGCCGTCATGTACTCGCCTTCGAGTGCCTGGAACCCCGAATTCTCGTCGACGCCGTTTCCGGGCCAGTTGTAAAGGTTGTAGTCGAGGATATCCGCCGGTTTTCCGGGCGGCTCGATCGTGACGTGGTTGTTGTCCGGGTCGAACTCCTCGAGGAACTCCCGATAGGCGGCCGCGGCCTTCTCGGCGTCGTACATCATCTCCTCGAAGGTCACGTCGGCCTGGTGGCCGGCGAGATACCCACTCCGAACCCGTACCGGCACTCGATCGGGCGTGTTCCCGACGACAGCGTCTTTGAGCCGGGTTGCCTTTCGCTTGTATTTTTCCGCCGCTTCGGCACTTTCAAAATCGACGTGCTCTCCATTCGCCCAGGAGTCAAGGCTGACCATACCACTTATTTCGAGAGATGGAACCCTCTTAGCTTTTTTCAATAAATAGTCGAAGAAATCAGTCGGTCGCGGGGCAGGCACCGACGAACGTGCCGTTTGCACCGCACACTGGCTCGATGAGAGGTTCGAGTTCGCTGGGCTGAAGCAAGTCACTCGAACGCTGTTGTCGAAAGCAAAATCGAAATCTCGAAGCTGCGAGTTAGGAAGCGGTCGAGTAGCGCGTTCCGACAGCGGCCGCGCCAGCGGAGATGAACCGGATGGCGATTGCAACCGCAAAGGATGCCAGATAGACACCGGTCAGGTCATTAATGTAGGCAAAGACGATCGGTCCCAGAAAGACACCCGAGCCGACCGAGACAGCGTTCATGTAGGTAAGGATCTTGCCCACGTTCTCCCGGCCGAAGAAGTTCGGGACCGCAGCGTAGTGAACCGGGGGCTCACCACCCAGTCCGAAGAAGATCAGCGCTCCAATGACCAAGACTGGAATCAGCATGGTGTAGCTCAGGAAGAAGAGCGCATAGAGGGTCGCGGGAATCCCGTAAATGAGGATCAGCGCACGGAACGGGCCGCCAAGATAGTCCATTACGCGACCCCAGAAAATCGCGCCCGCACCCATGAACAGGTAGTTGACCGAGAGGAACGTCGGGACCACAGTTCCGGTCACGAACGCCTCCGAGTAGCCGGCGTTTTCGACCAGCCCTTCCACCAGGATGAGCGAGAAGTTCTGCATGAAACCCATGTACGAGAACGCGGCACCCGTCATGGCGACGAGAAGGATCCAAAATCGGGCGTCCTTGAATGCAGCGGCGAACGTCATGGCCTCACCCGAGGATTCGGTGTCCGTTTCGGATTCCTGGTCAAACAACTCGCGCTGTTCATCAGCCGTCGGGAACCGCCACACGACCGTACCAAGGACGATCGTGATCGCGACACCGAAGAGCGTAACGACCATCGCGAAGCCAAAGGAGAACCCAAGCAGGCTCAACAGGCCCCCGATAATCGGAGAGGCAGCAGCCAGCGCGAGATACCTGGCACCCATCATCAGCCCCTGGGCGCTGCCCTGTTCGTCGTCGCTAAACCATTGTGACACCAGCGGCGGGAGCAACCCTGTCGCGAGCGCTGTTGCGCCGCCACCAAGCAAGAAGCTTGCCGCGTACCAGAACCACTTTCCCATCACCCAGGACTCCGCCGTTGTCATCAGCGAGAACGAGACCCCACCTAAGGCGATAAGCACGGCAGCCACGAGCGAGGGGATAACGGCGGAATCCGTCCGATCCAGGATCGTCCCGATGATCGGCGGAAATACCACCATCGCACCGAGCCCGGCCAACGAACTTCCCAGTGCGATAGCCGCTGTGGACTCCAGAGCGAACTGGTTCTGAACGTACGGGAAGAAGATCGTCCACGTGTATTGGAACGCAATGAGTCCGATGATCAGCGCCGACCCGGGATACAATCGACGTTTGTCTAGTCCTATACCTCTGTTTTTCAGGCTATTCGCTGGCATACCAGTTCTGGGTTCCAATCACGACGACTTATAGTTACTGGATAGTTTTGCCTCTTTTAGAACGTCGGATTGGAAATCGACAACCAATGTCAAGAAGGGAAACGGGTTTAAGGAAACGAACGCAGTAAATGAGTTATGCACGGAATCGTCGCCTGCGAAACGCTGTACCCCGAAATCCGCCGAATCGCGCCGGATGCTGTCGTGGCCTACGTCCCCCAGTGGTACCACGAGTTCCCGATCCACGCACCCGAATCGGAGACGGCCCACGAGCTGCTTCAGGAGCGGATCGACGAACTCGAATCGCAAGGCGTCGAGTCGGTAACGGTTGTCTACCACGATCCAGCGGCCCTGGAGGGACTTCAGACCGAGTCCGTGCCACTTTCCGTCTATCGGGGCCGGGACTGCATCGAGTTGCACCTGGACCGGAAGCCCAGTGGGCCCGGCGGCGAACGAAAGAACGGAGGGACCTACTATCTCACACGGGGCTGGATCGACGTGGCCGTCGACTCCTACAAAGTCTTCAACGCGTACGCGGGCAAACTGAACGATCTCGTCGAACGGTTCGAGGAAGCCGAACGGGCGGATCCGGACATGCGAGTCTCCTGGACGGAAAGCGAGAAGATCGAACGGGCCGCCGCACGGAGTGAGGGGATGGGCACGGACCCAGCGAAGCTCCTGCGACAAGTAATCGGGACCTACCGGCACGTCGTGTTGATCGACACGGGACTGCTCCGCCCGTTCCACCACGAGTACGCGGAGCGTTTCCGGGACTTTCTCGCGAACGATATCCCAGACGGCGACCCGGTTGCGGTTTCCCTGACCGTCGAAGCGGGAACGACGGAGCCGCTCGAAGCGATCCTCACGGCGCCAACGTCGGTTTCGGAGGTCCTTACCGTCGAGCCGGGAACGCCGGTCCCGGCCGAACCCGGTTTCCGGACCGGGCCACAGCATCCCTGACCGCAACAGTTCGCTAGACTCGAACAGAGTTTCACCGTTCTCCCGGCTTCTCGAACCCGTATTCGCCAATATCGAGGGACAGAACCCGGACGATAACCCTTTTCAACTGCTGGAACCCCACTTCCACTATGGCACACGCACCGATCCGGGCGGTCGACCGCTTGTTCGACATCGTCGAAGCCATCCAAGTCCGGAACGGCGCCGGTGTCTCGGAACTGGCCGACGCACTCGATATGCCGAAAAGCACCATTCATGGCCATCTCGCTACCCTCAGGGACCGTGGCTATCTGGAACAGGACGAGACCAACGACTATCATCTCAGTCTCCAGTTTCTGACCCTCGGCGGAGCCGTTCGCCAGCAGCGAACGATCTACGGACACGTCGAACCGCTACTCGCTGAACTCGCCGAAGAGACCGGCGAGAGCGTGAATTACGTCGTCGAGTCACAGGGAAAACTCGTGTTCGTGGGTTCGGTCTCGGGCAAGGACGGGATCCGGACCGAGGTCGACATCGGATTCACGACGGACCTGCACACCACCCCGGAAGGCAAGTTGACCCTCGCGCACCTTCCCGAGACCCGGCGTGCGGCGATCATCGATCAGATCGAGTTTCCCATCGACAACTCGGTCGGTCGGGCCGCCTTCACCGCCGAACTCGAAGCGATCAGGGAGCAGGGATTCACCCACGGGAACGAGACCATCATCAAAAACGTCACGACGATCGCGGCCCCAGTGATCGACAACCAGGACCGGTTCTACGGGACGGTCGTCGTCGCCGGGCCCTCCCTCAGGTTCACCGAAGAGCGCCTCGAAAACGTGACCGAGACCCTCCGCTACAAGATCGGGAAACTCAACATCGACCTGAGTTACGAGGGAACCCGACCGGTCACCGAGAACCAGGTTCGAACCGCCCGACCGAGTCAGTAGAATCGGCAATTCCCTCACAAGCCTACGTTTGTTATGGAATGTGGCCGGCATCGACCAGCAACTACTTGAACACAGGCGTGTACGTGCTGGTAATGAGTAATACAAGACCCAGCACGGGGCACGTTGAGGTTCACGTGGAGAACGTTGGGGGGATCGACGAGACTGCCCTCAGCCTGACACCGGGAGTCACCGTTCTCAAGGGGGAAAACGCGACGAACCGAACCTCGCTCCTGCGGTCGATCATGGCGGCACTAGGGAGTGACCGCAACGCGCTCAAAGCCGACGCGGACGAGGGCTTCGTCGAGCTTTCGATCGACGGGGAGACCTACACTCGCCGGTTCGAGCGGACGAAGCGGGGCATCCGTCGGACCGGGGACCCGTATCTGGACGATCCAACCGTTGCAGAGCATTTTGCCTTCCTCCTGGAGACGAATCCGGCCCGCCGGGCGGTCGCCAGCGGCGAGGACCTGCGGCCGGTCATCATGGAGCCCATCGACACGACCGCCATCCAGGCCGAGATCACACGGAAGACGGCCCGCCGGTCCCAGCTCGACGAGCAACTCGCGGAACTCGACCGGCTCCGAAACCGTCGGCCCGAACTCACCGAGCAGGTCACGCAACTGGAGGCCGACATCGAGGAGAAGCGGGACACACTCGCCGGGGTCAGAGACGAGATCGCCGGGACCGAAGCCGACCTCTCGGAGACAAAGGAGACGAAAGCGGCCCTGGAATCGGCCTTCGAAGAGGTGCAGTCGCTTCGGTCGGAACTCAGTTCGGTCACCGACCGCCTCGCCGCGGAGCGGGAGAGTCGCTCGGCCGCCCGCGAGGAGCAGGCCGAGATCGAGGCCGAACTGGAATCCGTCCCGGAATCGGTCCGCGCCGAGCGCGAGGAGCTCGAGTCCCGACGCTCCTCGCTCCGGGCCCAGAAATCGACGCTGGAAACGGAGGTGAGCGAACTCCAGAACTTGATTCAGTTCAACGAGGACCGCCTCGACGAAGAGGGCACGCTGGGCGAGTTCCAGGTCGAGTCGGGCACCGTCACGGACCGACTCGTCGAGGACGGAACGGTTACCTGCTGGACCTGTGGCTCACAGGTCGAGCGAGCCCAGATCACGGAGACCATCGAGCGGCTCCGGGAGCTCCGGGCCGAAAAGCTCGATCAGGTCACCGACCTCGAAGACGAGATCGACACCCTCTCGTCCGAGATCGCGGAACTCGAATCGCGAGCCGACCGCCGGCAAAACCTGAAGCGAGAACTCGACTCGCTCACGTCGGAGATCGAGACGAG